>JBAYWJ010000312.1:0-4592 GCA_041674125.1 Kiritimatiellia bacterium | reverse complement strand
GTTCACGGTGGATCCCAGGTACTTGAACCCGCTTTCGCCCGCCAGTGCGTAGCGCTTGGCCCAGTCGCAGCGGTTGGCGTCAATGCGCGCGAAGCTGAATTTAACGCCGTCGCAGGCGAATGAAATTTCCCTGGTGGACATGGCGCCGGTCGGGCAGGACGTACGGCAGAACTTGGCGCAGTCCGGGCAGAGCGCGGGACCTTCCGCGACTAGCGTGTCTTCACCGAGCTCCGCGTCCGTCACGATCGCCACGAAGCGCTGGCGGATGCCGAAATCGGCGGTCAGCACCCGGCCGGATTCGGTCAGGGTGCCCAGCCCGGCCGCCACGGCCGCAAACCGGTTGCAGAAGAGGTCCTCAATGTATCCGCGCGGGCTGGCGATGGCGGAGCCCAGGCCCATCAGGTCGCCCGTGACCGCCGCCCTGAACCCGGCCCGGTTCAGGCGCCGCGCGATGCGCGCGGCGATCAGGCCGCCCTGCCAGCGCGTGACGTAGGTCTGGAATGCGTAGGGCCCCACCGACTCGGAAGGCGAGCGCACGGCCCAGTTGACCACCTCCCGGTGGAAGCGCAGGCCGATGACAATAACGGATTTCGCGCCCTTGACGTAATCTTCGGCCGTGTAGACTTGCCGCGGCTTCGCGCTGATCGCGGGGTCCCATTTTGTGAAAATGTGGGACTTGTCCGCGGCCTCCAGGAGTTGTTCGCCCTCGAAATGCTTTTTCAGCTGCGCGGCGATTTCCGAGATTCTCCTGCCCGATGCGATTCCGACCAAGTCGGCGCCGAGGGAGGCGGCATATTTCTTGATTTCATCGGCCGGCCCGGTATTTCCTCGGGCCGGGGCGGGCATCGGCCGTTTTGCGGCGGAGATCCTGAGCGGGCGCTCCGGAAATGATTTGCGGGTGTAGACCGTGACGGCATACCAGCCGCAGCCATTGTCCTTTAAGAGCGTGCGCGCGATTATGTCGTCGATTGAGGGCTTTGCCACCGCCACGGGATGTGAGCTGCTTGAGCCGGAGTTCATGAGCGAGCGGAAGCCCTTTTCCTCGATATTGCGCACGAGGTCGTAGGCGGCTGAATTGACCAGGTAGCGGGCGGCCTGAGCCAGGATGCCCTCGCAGTATTCCGCCCTTTTGTTTTCTTTTTCATGGGGCCAGGTAACGATGAGGGTAATGGCGGTCCTGGTACCGGGGTAGGCGCTCTCGATGGATATGCCCCTGGCCGCCAGGGTTCCCTTTGATTCCACGGCCGCGTATTCAACGCCCATGGCGTAACATCCGGCGATGAGCTTGTCGGCTGCGGACCTTGGCTCGAGCGCCTCGTTCCATTCAACACAGTATTTACGCACGGGCGATTTTGAATAATTTGCGTCGAAAGCCCGCGCTTTCTTTGGCAGGCAGAATTTAAGGCACTGGCCCATTTCGCCGCCGCGCAGGCCGTGTTCTTTGACGGTCTTGACGATAACCTCTTCCGTCACTTGCTCTGGTATATCCAGGTCGAGGTCGAGGTCAAAATGCTCGCCCCAGGCGCAGCGCCAGAGGTTCTTGTTGGCGAATTTATATTCGTAGTTTTCGATTTTCAAAACTTTTTCGCCGTCGATTTCCTTCGTCAGGGCGCCGCTCGGGCAGTGCTTGCGGCAAAGCATGCACCTGTCGCAGACGGTCCCGGGCGGGATGAGGGGGTCCGGCTCGAGATCGGCGTCGGTGATGACCGTCACGAAGCGGTTCCTGGCGCCGTATTCGGGGGTGAGCGCCAGGCCGCTGTAGCCCATGTCCGCGAGGCCGGCCACAACCGGCATGTATATGTTGCTGACGTCGGGGGCGAATATGGCCTGCAAATCCTTGTACTTGTTGTAGCGCCAGATGTTGCTGGAGCAGATCGGGATGGCGCCCGCGCCGCTGTCCTCCAGGAAGGTGGCCATCCGGTAGGAAAGCTCGTCCAGGCGCGAGTTCATCAGGTATTGCACGGAGTAGGGGCCGATTTTCTGGGGATGCTCCTCGCCTCCCATTTCAATGCAGGCGTCGGGGTGGTGCAGGCCCATGACGACAACCGATTTGGCGCCCGGGTAGACGCCCTGCGGGCTCATCATGAGCGGGGCGTTTTTACAGCGCTCGATGCTTCCGAAGCCGACCAGGTCGGCCCCGATGCTGTAGGCGAAATGCTTGATTTCTTCTTTCAGCTGCGCTGATGACATGTTGTTTCCTCCCGTGTTTAAAATTGCGTCAGGTTTTCGGGATAGCGCGCGCCATGCGCCCGCTGATCGCCGCGGCGGCCTCTGCCATCCCCGCCATGATTGCGGACTTGTGATGGCCCTTGAATCGGAAAGCCGGCAGGAAAAGCCCGAGCGCGGCCGCCACCCGCGCGCCGTCTGCGACGGGGTAGGCGAGGCCGATGACGCCGCTCGCGGTCCGGTTCATGACCCAGCCCCGGCTGCGGATTTCCGCAAGCGCGGCTTTCAGCTTTTGCACGGATGAAGCTTCCGGCCAGCTTGGGCCGGGCGGGCCGTTCCCGGCCATGAATGCTTTCAGCTCCTTTTCGCCCAAATGCGCAAGGAGCAGCCGCCCGGTGGCGGTCTGGTAAATCGTGTCCTTCATGAACATGTCGCGCCCGACCTGCACGCTCTGGTTGCCCTCCACCTGGAGGATGATGAAGCGCTCGCGCCCGCGCAGGGTGGCCAGGAGGACAGTTTCGTTCACGTTTTTGGCGAGGGTGCCCATGGGCTCTTCCGCGGCGGCGATCAGGTCGCCGCGGTAGGCGCTCTGGCGCGAGAGATAGTACATCATGGGGCCGAGCAGGTACCCGCCGCGGGTGTCGGCCTGGTCGAGGTACTTGTGCCGCACCATGGTCTGGAGGATGTTGGCGCAGGTGCCGGCGTTCATCTTGAAATGGCCGGCGATCTCCTTGAGCTTCTTGCGGCGCCGGGGGTCCTGGGCGATGAAATCGATCATGTCGAACGCCTTGCCGAGGACCTGGATCATGGCTTTGCTCCTCTTTGTTCCGGTTGGCAGCCCGTTATTTGCTTCCGGAAAACACTCTGAGGCGTTTGCGGTAATATGTCAATATAAAATATTAATATATTCTAATAAAATAAAATAAGCGCGCCCCGGGTGTGGCGCGGGAGGCATTGACATTCCCGGCCCGGTTTTATATTCTGGATTAATCGATGTAAGAAACAGCAATAGCGCGGAAGGAAACGTCAAAACATGCAATACTCTATAAAGCACGCCGCAACGCCGCCGGCCCTCGCGGGCAAGTGGGACGATGCTCCCTGGCAGGGGGCTGAAACGGGATCGCTCGCCAATTTCTTCGAACGCAGCAGCAGCCACCGGCCGAAGGTCGAGTTCAGGCTGCTCTGGGACCGCGCCGGGCTCTACGTATTTTTTCGCGTTGAGGACCGCTACGTGCGCTGCCTGCGCACCGACTACCAGAACCAGGTGTGCAAGGATAGTTGCGTCGAGTTTTTTGTGGAGCCCAAGCCGGGGGCGGGCTACCTTAATTTTGAGGTGAACTGCGGCGGGAACCTCCTGCTTTACTTCTTGGATTACCCGGACCCGGCCAAGGGCGGCATCAAGATGAAGGAAGTCGTGCCGCGCAGCCTGGGCGAGACCGTCAAAATATATCATTCCATGCCGAAGGTCGTTTACCCGGAGTTGGATTTCGATGTGACCTGGAAAATAGAATATTTCGCGCCCTTCAGTCTTTTCGAGCATTACTTCGGCCCGCTCGGCGAAATCGGCGGCCAGACCTGGCGGGCGAATTTTTACAAGTGCGCCGACGAAAGCTCGCACCCGCACTGGGCCACCTGGGCGCCGCTGCCGCCCAAGGTGAGCTTCCACGTGCCGCAGCATTTCGCCCCGATTAAGTTCCTGCCGGCGGGGGCGTAACGCGGGATTTGGAAAAGACCGCCGAACACGGTCGTTCGGCGCTACAGGAGGATGGATCGATCGTAATTTATTCTGTAGCGTATCACGCCTTAAAGCGTGATGCGGTTCAGGATAAGCTAATCATGGCTTAACGATGATATTTATAGGAAAAATTGGTTGCGGCTAATACGCTGCCTATAGAGGGTAAAATGAAAACGAAAGAACAGGACTGGTATTTGGTTAAACCGCGAAAAGTTCCATGCCTCGACCAGGATTTCCGCCCGGCGGTCCTGGCCAACCGCAAGTTCCGCGCCGAGGCTGAAAAATCCGGCCAAAGCGTCCCGCTGGTTATCGCGGTCGAGGCCGACAACGGCATGATATCAAGCTACAGGACAGTTGTGTTTTCGAAGGCGGACAAGTGCTTCGAATCGAATTTCAGCTACGTAGAGCGCCTGGTGAAATTCCTCCTTTGGCAGCGCGGCGGGTGGAGAGTTGTAATCGGCGGGCCCGCTGAAATCGGGAAGCATATCCAGAGCTTATATGCTCCGAAGGGGGCGCGCGCCTTCGACGCCAATCTCATGGCGGAGGTTTATTCAAAGCCCTTCACGGTTGAAATATCTTCCGTTGATAAGATGCCTGCGGACCGGCAGAACCCGAAGCCGCTCGGGCGGCACCTGGAGGGCTGCCGCATCGGATTCGACCTCGGCGCCAGCGACCGCAAGGTGGCGGCGGT
>JBAYWJ010000311.1:0-4641 GCA_041674125.1 Kiritimatiellia bacterium | reverse complement strand
CGGAAATTATATCGGGTTGCAGGCTGATCTGTGTTTGCCTTGCCGTCCTGGTCGGCGCGCCGGCGGGGCTGGCCTATACGAATTATTACGTCGTGCCGGTCAATCCCGCCGCATCCCCGCCGTTCACGAACTGGGCAACGGCGTCAACCAGCATTCAGGACGCGGTAAACCTAGCGCTCAACGGCGATACGATCTATCTGACCAACGGCCATTATTACCTGACCAACGAAGTCCATGTGAACCGCTCCATTATCATCCGCAGTTTTCGGGATGGCCTGGCCGATCCGGGCGGCACAATCATCGATGCTTATAATTTCGCAGGCAAGCCCGTGACCAACCGCTGCTTTACCCTGGCGGCCAACGCGGTCCTGAGCGGGTTTACCCTGACGAACGGCGTCGTTATCGGAACGAATACCGGGGGCGGGTGCTACATGGTCGGCAACGGCACGCCGGTCCTGACCAACTGCGTCGTGGCCGGCAATACGGCCAAGCACGGCGGCGGTGTGCTTAACTGCGCGCTTTATGGCGTTGTGACACACTGCCGGATCGTGAACAACAGCGCCGGCACCTGGGGAGGCGGCGTTTATCTCCTGGGATTATATTCGGTGCTGTGCGATTCAACCGTGGGCTGGAACACATCGTCATCAGATGGATGCGGTTTGGCGATAAGCAGTTATTCGTCCGTGTCCGCGGCGCGTTGCGACGTTGTGAGCAATTCCGGCCATTATGCCGTCGGGTTCATCGGGGCAGGGGTGATCAGCAACTGCGTGATTCGCGGCACGACCAACAGCATGGGGGCGGCCATCGGGCCGCGCTCCGGCTCGGGCTTCAACAACAGCGTTCTCGATTGCCGGATTGTCAGCAACCATTGCGGCGGCGGCTATGTTTCGCAGAATATCAGGTTCCGCAACTGCCTGGTGGCCGATAACCGGAGTGACCTTTACGGAGGGTTGCGCGCAACCATAAGTTCAGGCTGGGTGGAGTCCTGCACGGTTGCCAACAACCAGGGCGCCACCTATGGCGGCGTATGGCTTTCGCGTTCAGGCAGCACGTCAACGATCTGCAATGCCATCATCAGCGGCAACACTGGCGGCACATATAACGATCTTTACACCGGCCAGGCCGATGTGACCAACGGCTATTATTTCAGCTGCTGTCCAACGGTTGAACTGCCGCCGGTGCAGGGCAATATCATGAAAGATCCCTCCTTTGCCGGCGGCGATTACCGGTTGAACCAGTCGTCTCCCTGCGTCAATGCCGGTTCAAACCAGGCGTGGATGGTTTCCGGCCGGGATTTGGACGGCAAATACCGCATCGACAAGTTCAGCGGCATTACCGATATGGGCTGTTACGAGTATCTGCTCAGGGGCATGATGTTCAAGGTCAGATAACGAGTGGTTGTTGAAAAACTCCTTCGGCTCAGCCAGAGGCTTCACCCTACCTTCAGGAATCAGAGTGTTTTGGTAGGGCGAGGCGTCACTGCCGAGCCGTCTTATGGCTTCAATTTATCTTTTACAACAGTTTCACGATATGTGCCAGTCCGGTCTGGCGGGTATAAATCAAGGCCCTTCTTTTTCATCCTCCCTGGCAGACTTTTGAACCGAATTCTTCAGGTTTGGATTCCAGCTTGCACGGGAACGATAATTTTGGAATTATGCGCATGGCGGCAATAATATCAATCAGGATGGGAGGAAATAATCGTGAAAATCACCGGAACAAAAATCCGCGGGCGGCAGGGATGGATGCTGGATAACGGCGCGCTTTCCATGTTTCTCATGGCCGGAGGCGGAAACATTGCCGGGTTGAGCTTGAAAGGCCTTGATAAAGTAAATCCCTACTGGGTTCCGGCCTGGAAATCGATCGAGCCCTGGGAATACAAGCATGCCAGGGATGCCGGGCGCTACGGCATCAAGCTTCTGGCCTGCATCGCCGGGCACAATGTATGCCTGAGCGGCTTCGGTGATCCTTCCGAAGCCGAGGCCAAATGCGGCCTGACCTGCCACTACGAGGCCCCGGTGGCGCGCTGGTCGGTCATCCGGAAAAAAGTCGGCGCGCGGCGGCTGGATTTCGAATACGGCTGCAAGCTCCCCGCGGCTCAGATGAGTTTTTCGCGCCTGGTTTCCATGAAAAAAGGATCGGGCATCGTCAATATACGCGAGACCGTCACAAATCTGGCGCGGCGCGACGTGCCCTTTAGCATGTGCCAGCATGTGACCTTCGGGCCGCCGTTTGTCGAGCCGGGCGTGACAATCTTTGACGCCCCGGCCACGAAGGGCCATACCTTCCCGGAGAAATTTTCCAGTCCCCAACGCTTGAAAATTGACGCAGAATACCGCTGGCCAAACGCCCCGGGCGCGCGCGGCGCGGTGAATTTACGCTTCCACGGCCGCGAACGCTACGGCGATTACTCCGCCAACCTGATGGATTTGAAAAAGGAGCATGCCTGGTTCAGCGCCGTCAACCCTCGTCTCGGGCTCATGGTGGCCTACGTCTGGCGCCGGGCCGATTTCCCCTGGCTTGGCATCTGGGAGGAAAACCGCTCGCGCAAGGGATCGCCCTGGAACGGCAAAACTATCGCGCGCGGGATGGAATTTGCCAACTCGCCCTTCCCGATGGGGTTGCGCAAGGCGGTTGACCTGGGTAAATTTCATGGCCAGCGCGCTTATGCCTGGATGCCGGCGCGGGGGAAAATCACCCTTGATTATTCGATCCTGGCAACATGCGTCGGCAAAGACTGCAGGGGGATAAAGGAAATCCTGCCGGGTAACGGCAAATTCAATGTGGAACTGCCGGGCAGCTCGCGCCGGATTCTTGCCTGAATTCACAAGAAAGCAGGCTCATGCTATTAAATGCTTAACAAGCATTAACGTTCGCCAGAAATAAATAGGATTGCTGATGCCGGAACAGACTGATATGATTATGGCATGAAATTCGAATGGGATCCACAAAAAGCCGCCGGCAATCAACGAAAACTGCGTATCGTTTCAGGAAGCAGCTTCGGTTTTTAGTGATACCCTCTCGATCACTTATCACGATCCGGATCATTCTGTCACTGAGTATAGGTTTATTACCCTAGGAATGTCGCGGTTCAGGCGGGTGTTGATGGTCGCGCATACGGACCGCGGAGAGAATATTCGGGTTATTAGCGCAAGAAGAACAACACGTCATGAGCGAAGATATTATGAAGAAGGTGAATAAAGAAGACGATCTGCGGCCAGAGTATGACCTCTCTAAACTCAAAGGAGGCGTGCGAGGAAAATATGTCCAACGGTTCCAACAGGGGACAAACATTATTTTACTCTCCCCTGATGTGGCTCGATATTTTCCCGACGAACGTTCGGTAAACAACGTTTTGAGGTCTTTGGTCGGAATCGCCAAGACCGAGCTCAGCCACAGCCACTGAGTCTTAAGGCGAACAAGGGGCGCGCTTTCGGCGAAGATACCGTATTGACTTGAAAAATATTTGGTGAATAATCACATTCAGGCTATCATCCGTCTGCGGGAGGCTCAGGATGATTCGTAACTTCCGGTGAAAGGATATATTGACAACAAGCCTATCGATCTGGTACATGTAGCACCAAAAGGAGATCGATCACATGGACACTGTAACCGTATCCCCGAAATATCAGGTTGTGATTCCGCTTGCGGTCAGACAGCGCTCGCGCATCCGCGCAGGCGAACGCCTGCAGGTCATAAGTTTCGACGATCGCATCGAACTGATCCGGGTGCGTCCCATGCGCAGCATGCGGGGCTTTCTCAAGGGGCTTGATGCCCGCTTTGAACGTGACGAGGCGGACCGGGTATGAATGTTGTCGACACGTCAGGCTGGATCGAGTTCCTGTTTGCAGGCCAAAATGCCGATGTGTTTGCGCCCCTGATTGAAGACGTCGCTAACCTTCTTGTTCCCGTGATTTGCTTGTACGAGGTTTTCAAGAAAGTGAACTCGGTTGCCGACGAGGCCAAGGCCCTGCAGGCCGTAGCCCAGATGAAGCAAGGACGGGTGATTGAAGTCACGGAAGCGATTGCGCTTCGTGCGGCCCTGCTCAGTCTCAAACATCGTCTTCCCATGGCGGACAGCCTGATCCTGTCAACGGCCTGGTCGGAACAGGCCACGCTTTGGACGCAGGATGAACATTTCGCGGGGCTGCCGGGTGTTGAATACAAGGGCCACCGATCCAAAGCCTCCGGCGCGCGCGGTAAACCGAGCCGCTGATGCCAGATTCAAAAGTAAACTGGTCAGAAAAGCCCCGGGCAAGCGGGCGATTGCCTGATTGGTTCAAAGCCGGGCTCACAGCCCCAGGGCTTTGAAAATCAGGAAAATCAGGACCACCACCAGGGTTTGCGCGGCAACGACCGGGGCCAGCTGGCGGTAGATCGGCACGAGCCGGGCCGAAAAATAATCGCGGGTCATGATCAGGCAGAGATGGATGGGCGAGACCATCATGCCCATGTAGCCGAACCCGAAGGCCAGGGCCAGGGTCGCCATCGGCGTCAGGCCGCACCCGCCGGATTCCAGGAGGCCGACGATCAGCGGGAAGGCAATCCCGGCGAACCCGGCCGCGATGCCGGTGATAAGCCCGGCCAGGAACGGCAGGATCGCCACGATCGGCACCACGCTTATCCCGGACTGCACCAGCTCGG
>JBAYWJ010000310.1:0-4649 GCA_041674125.1 Kiritimatiellia bacterium | reverse complement strand
GTTGAGCTCTCCCGCTGGGCCGCCGGGATCGCCCGGGACCGGTTCAAGCTGGATGTTTTCATCGGCCGCCTCGAGGAGGCCCGATATCCGGCCGGGCATTTCGACGCGGTGGTCATGTCGGACATCATCGAACACCTGAGCGACCCGCGCGGCACTCTGGCGGAAGCGGCAAGAATATTGAAACCCGACGGCATCCTCTGCGTCAGCACCCCGGACATCAACAGTCTCGCCAGCCGGCTGCTGAAAGCCAGGTGGTGGGGCGTGAACATGGCGCACATTTTTTATTTTTCAAGGCGGAGCCTGGAAGCCATGCTAAACTCGGCCGGGTTTTACACTGCACAATGCCCGCAGCCACGTGCGCATTTTCAGCACCAAATACCTCGAAGCACGGCTGGAAAAGTATTCGCGCCGGCTTGCCGCTTTACTTGCCGGCGCCGCGAGAATTTTGCTGCCGCCGGGCAGGCTCCTGACCGTAAACCTGGGCGACCAGGTCGAAGTGTATGCCAGAAAGAAAACATGCGTGCCCGGCCCGGGCCCGGCGGCAAAAAAATGACAACCATACCACTATGAAAGTATTGCTTATCAGGCCGCCCTACAGCGCCGATACGCGCGCCCTGGCAAAGCTGGCGGATTTTCCGCTGGGGCTTGCCTACATCGGCGCCGTCCTGGAAAAGGAAGGGCACCGGGTCGCGGCCCTGGACGCCCTCATCGAGGGTTTCGACTGCGAAGAGCTCCTGGGCGGCAACCTGGTCCGCTATGGACTTCCCGACGCCGAAATTCGTAAAAGGATAAGTGATTTCGCGCCGGACGTCGCCGGAATCTCCTGCCTCTTCTCCACCCAGGCCGACAATGCCCATGCCGTTTGCAGGATTGTAAAGGAAATCAATCCCGCCGCGGTGACCGTGATGGGCGGCGCGCATCCATCGGTCATGCCGGAAGAAAGCCTCCGCGACCCAAACGTTGACTTCGTCGTCATCGGCGAGGGCGAGTATATCCTGCGCGACTTGCTGAAACATATCGAAGCCAAAACCGACTATTCCGCCCTGGACGGCCTGGCCTTCAGGGCGGGCGGCAAAATAGTCGTCAATCCAAAAACAACATTCATCGAAAACCTGGATGAACTTCCCCGTCCGGCCCGCCATCTTTTCCCCATGGAAAAATACTTCGATCCGGCCAAATACCAGGTCCGCCCCCTGGCGCCGCCCGCGGCCACCATGATTACCTCGCGCGGTTGCCCGGCCAACTGCACCTTCTGCTCCATTCACCCTGTCTGGGGCCACCGCTTCCGGCCGCGTGCGGCGGAGGAGGTCCTGGATGAAATCGGCCGGCTGGTCGCATCCTACGGCATAAGGGAAATCCATTTTATTGACGACAACATGACGCTCGACAAGAAGCGCATGCTCGCCATCTGCGCCGGCCTCAGGGATAAGTTCCCGGGATTGAAATGGCTTTCGGCCGGGACGGCCCTCTGGGCGCTCGACGAGGAAATACTGGAGGCCATGGCCGCCAGCGGCTGTTACCGGATCTACCTGCCGGTCGAATCCGGGGACCAGGAAGTCCTGTCCAGGCTCGTGAGAAAGCCCCTGAAACTCGACCGTGTCCCGGCTTTGGTCCGCAAAATCAAGAGCCTCGGCATTGAAACCCATGGCTTTTTCATCGTGGGCTTCCCCGGCGAAACGCCCGCACAGGTGCGCCGCACCCTGCGCTATATCCGCAAACTTGACCTCGACCATCACTACCTCTACTATGCCACCCCGTACCCTGGCACTGAAATGTACGAAACCTGCCGGCAGAAGGGCTATCTCCGCGCAAACAGGGATTTGAAGGGTCTCTTCCCGCGCGAAATCCACATCGAAACGGAAATGCTCCCGGCCGCTCTCCTGCGCCGGATGGTGCGCCGGCACAACATGATTTGCCAGTGGAACCAGTTCCGGCGGCACCCGCTCAGGGAATTGCCCCGGATCTTTTCAAAATTACGGCGCGATTTAGAGCGCGCGGGCAAATTCAAGAATATTTTTTAAATGGAAATATTAAAAAAGGAATCATGCTGATTTCTGTTATCGTGCCTTTTCTGAATGCGGCCCGGCATTTGCCACGCTTTCTGGAGGCGCTGGCCGGAGTTTGTTATCCCGACAGCGAGTTCATCCTGGTGGACAACAATTCCCGGGACGGCTCGCCCGATATCGTGCGCGCTTTTATTAAAAACAATCCGGGCTTGCCCATCACGCTTCTGCATGAAAAAAAGCCCGGGTCAACGGCGGCGCGCAACCTGGGCGCGGCGGCGGCGCGCGGCGAGTGGCTGGCATTCACCGACGCCGATTGCATTGTTAGTCCCGCCTGGCTTTCGGACCTGGCCTCGGCCATCGATGCTGATCCCGGCCCCGGCGCCTTTGCCGGCTGCATCCGGCCGGCGGACTCAGGCAACATCGTCACCCGCTTCCTGGGCCTTTACACCCTGCCCCCCAACAGCCGGGCTAGGGTCTGCCATCAATATACCCTCGTTGATGGTGGTTTTCCGACCGCCAATCTCACCGTACGCGCGGATGTTTTCAACCAGACAGGCGGCTTCGATGAAAGCATCCGGATCTACGGCGAAGATCATGATCTCTGCATGCGGATTTACAAGGCGGGCTTTTGTGTTAAATGCCTAACCAATGCCGTCGTTCAGCATGTTCATCGCTCCACTTTGGCCGGCTTACTCCGGCAGGCATTCAATTTCGGCACGGTTCACGCAATCATGGCCAGCCGGTTTGATTCGGGCTTTATCCTCGTGCAAGTTCCTTTTATTGATTTCAGGCGGTGGAAAGGCCGGTGCAAGATATGGCTTGACCTGAACCTGGCGGACAAGAAAATGCTGGGCACCATTGTGGCCGGGTTCATCTGGCCACCGCTTTTCTTGCTTTCTTTCGCATATGTTGCCTATCTCAGCCTGTCAATCTATCGCCGGGGCGCCCGGATGCATATACCGGTGAAAATCATGGAAGCGCCTGTCTTGGCAGGGCTGCTCCTGCTCAAATCCGCCGCCATGACCGCCGGGCGGATTGCCGGCTCCCTGCGGTACAAGGTGATTTGCATATGAAAAAACAGGCATGTTTCAAAGTCGGGTTACAGTGTATCCGGGTATGGCGGGACAGCTTGTCCCGCCGCATTCGGCCGGACGGACAAGGCTGTCCGTCCCTACCTGTAACCCAAAAGGCGCTGGTTTTGAATCATGCCGAAAAACAGGAGTCAATCAACGCGGAGGCAAAATTAGCGCCGGACGAGCGGCCCCGAGTTTCCGTCATCGTGGTTACAAAATGTAACCATGCGGAAGCGGAAGCGGCCGTGGCATCAATCATTGCATCTGACTATCCGCCGGATCGGCGCGAGATTGTCGTCATCGAAGAAACGGACAAGCCGCAGCCATTCAGCGGCCCGGGCGTGCGCTACTTCGCAATCGCGCGGCTGAACCGCGGCGTCGGCGCCGCGCGCAACGAAGGTTTGCTTCACGCGTCGGGCGAAATCATCGCCTTCACCGACGACGACTGCCTGGTTGACCGGAACTGGCTGAAGGAACTAGTGTGGCCGCTTCTGGCAAACCCGGAAGCCGGGGCAACCGCTGGGGCCGTCCTTGTGCCGGATTGCGGACCCATCGGACAATGCGAGAGCATCCTCGGTTTCCCCGGCGGAGGCGTCCGGTACGCGCACGCCTCCCGCGGCAGCCTCATGCCGCTGCCAACGTTTTCCACCTGCAACTGCGCCATCCGGCGCTCCACCTTGAAAGACGGACTGCGCTTCAACGAGGGTTTCAATTTTGCGGGCGAAGACCAGATGCTGAGCCGCGCCATTTCCGCAAAGCATCCCATTCTTTATAACCCCGATGCGCGCGTCCGCCACAAGCCCCGCGACAGCTTTGCGGGCGTCTTTAAATGGTTAGTCCGCCGCGGCCAGGCCCAGGTGGAGACAGTGCGCCATTCGAAAAGCAAGGCCGAGCACATTGCGTATATGATCTACACGTCGCTGCCGCTGCGCCTCCTGGCGGCCGCGGCCCTGTTCGCTGCCCTGAGTCTGCCGGTTGTCCCCGCGCTTGGCATCCTGTTTCTTTTTTACTATGCTTGCATGATCTGGCGCTTCCGGTGGGCGCGCGCATATTATCCCCCCCTGCGGACCATGGCGCTGCTGCCTATCGTCAAGCTGGTGATGGACGCCGGCATGAGCGCCGGCGTTCTCAAGGCGCTGTTCGCAAAGAAACGCGTGCAACCATGAAAAAAGTCGGGTTTGTTTTCAATTCCGAACGGATTATCGGCGGCGGCGAACTCAGTTTCATCGACCTGGTTGGCGAAATCCGCAAGCTCGGAGTCAGCCCCGTGGTTTTCGTGCCAGGCCCGGGCGAAGTCATAGACAGGATAGTTGCGCTCGGCGTGGCAGTCCACAAAACGCCATGGCCGCCCATCCGCCTGAGGTCCATCGTCGATCTCCCGCTCCGGCACGCAAGGCTGGCCGGTCTTTTCAGGGAACTCGGGCTGGACCTCATCCACGCCAACGGGGCGCGGTGTATGCTCTACGCCGGGCCGGCCGCCAGGCGGGCGGGAATTCCATGCGTGTGGCACGTGCGCGTCCTCGAGCGGGACATGATTCTCGACAGGATTCGCGCGCGATACGCGAGGGTT
>JBAYWJ010000309.1:0-4664 GCA_041674125.1 Kiritimatiellia bacterium | reverse complement strand
GGCCGGGCCGCATGGACACGGTGGATCAATACGATGCCGTCCTGAACGAGGTGGGGCATCTTTCCAGCGCGGCCAACATGCTCTTTGAGATGCCGGACCGCATCAGGACCAATTATCCCTTCACGCCCCGTATAATCCTCTTCGGCCACACGCACAAGGCCGCCTTCAACTACCACTGCGATTCCAACAACACCATCTACGCCAATACCGGCACCTGGGTTGACAACTCGCCGTGCTCCTGGGTGGAGATCGAGATCAACCATGCCGGCAGCAAGGATTTTTACACGGTCTCGCTGTGGTTTTACGGGGAATCCGCGCCGCGCCAGACTGCAACGATCGACGCCCCTTTCAGCGGGGCCGGCGCATGCAGCGCCGTGGCGCATGATTTTGACGGCGACGGCCGCTCCGAGCCGGCGGTTGTCTCGGCCGACGGCACCTGGCACTCCTGGCTTTCAGGCTCTGAATACACCAGGCTCGGGCCCTTCCCGACGGCCGGCGCCGGCTATACACCGCTCGCGGCCGACTTTGACGGCGACGGAATGGCCGACCCGGCCGTGGTATCGCCTGACGGCGAATGGCATCTGTGGCTCTCCGGCATGGATTATTCCCGGGTCGGCCCGCTGCTGCCCGGCTATTCATCTGGCACGCCGCTTGCGGCTGATTTTGACGGCGATGCCAAAGCCGACCCGGCGGTGGTGGATAACTCCGGCAACTGGTACGCCTGGTTTTCGCACTCCGGCTATTCCCGGTCCGGTCCCTATCCGCTGCTCATTCCCTGAAACGGAACAGGCATGCCCACCCAGACATCTTGACCTGCAGAAGACGGCAACACGCCGGCCAAGCTGCGTCGCTACAGGATTTGATGGTGAAAGCTCGTGAAGGGGTGCCTGGGATGGGAGTCGAACCCATACGGCCTTTAGGGCCATCGGATTTTAAGTCCGATGCGTCTGCCATTCCGCCACCCAGGCGAATTTAAATTAAGTTGTTAAAACGCCACCGGACAATCATCGTCCGTCCGCTGTCTCAATGAATTTAAATGCGGGAAATTATGTAAAAGGCGAATAAAAAGTTTATATAACCGATATCCAGCCTTGTTTCAACAACACAATGTGGTTGATTTATTTAAAACAGCCGGACATAATATAAAGTTCAGCTTCCACAAGAAGAACTCAAATGCAGGGCGCAACATGCAAATAATTCGCAAGCTGGTTGATTTCTTTGCAGTTGACGTGTGGCGCATCCGCGCCCACGCTCTTCCTAGAAGCAAGTCGTTCTGGATAAGACACCTGCGCGTGATTTTGCTGGCAATTCGCAGGTTTGGCGAAGATAAAATACAACTGCGCGCCTCCGCCCTGACCTATTACTCCCTGCTGTCAATCGTTCCTGTAGTCGCGATGGGCTTCGGCATCGCCAAGGGATTCGGGTATGACAAGGTGCTTGAAAGCCAGCTCATAACCCGCCTGCCGGGTCACGAAGAAGTTGTCGTCAGGATTGTCGAATTTTCACGCACCATGCTTGATAACACCAGGGGCGGGCTCATCGCCGGGATCGGCGTGGCAGTGCTCCTGTGGATAGTCATCAAGGTCTTGGGCACCATCGAGGGGTCGTTCAACGACATCTGGGGGATAAAAAAAGGCCGGAGCCTTGCCCGGAAATTCACCGACTACCTGTCGATAATGCTCGTCTGCCCGATCGTGTTCATCCTCACCAGCAGCATGACTGTTGCCATTACTGCCCAGGCAACGAAGGTCCTGCAAAAGATCGCCCTGCTGGGCGCGTTCGCTCCGCTTATCCTGACCCTGCTGAAGTTGCTGCCTTTTTGCGCGCTCTGGGCGCTTTTCACTTTTATTTACGTATTCATGCCGAACACGAAAGTTAATTTCCGCTCCGGGCTCCTGGGAGGCATTGTCGCCGGTACGGTTTACCAGTTCGTGCAATGGATCTACATCACCTTTCAGATCGGGGTCTCGAATTACGGCATCATATACGGCAGCTTTGCGGCGCTGCCGCTGTTTCTGGTCTGGCTGCAAATGGGCTGGAC
Organism: Kiritimatiellia bacterium; assembly: GCA_041674125.1. GTDB lineage: Bacteria > Verrucomicrobiota > Kiritimatiellia > JAAZAB01 > JAAZAB01 > JAQUQV01. The sequence continues at coordinate 2,623 of JBAYWJ010000309.1, read as the reverse complement.
CATAGTTCTTTTCGGGGCGGAGATTTCTTTCGCGGACCAGAACGTCGAAACCTACGAGCTTGAGCCGGACTGCCTGAATGCCAGCCACTCCTTCAAGCGGGCGGTTGCCATGGCCATCACTCTCTTATGCGCGCGGGCCTTCCGCGAAGGGAATCCCGCCCTTACGGAATTGGAGATCGCGCGCAATTTTGAGCTGCCTATCCGTCTCGCGCGGCAGGTCTTATACGAGCTGGTGACAGCCGGCATCCTAATCGAAGCGAAGGTGAACGAAAACAAAGTTGCATACCAGCCCGCGCGCGATCTCGGCCAGTCAACCTTGTTGAACATCACGCAGACGCTTGATGACCAAGGCATCAATTCTATGCCCATAAACGAAACGGGTGATTTTAAAAAGATCCGTTCCTTCATCCAGGAAGCCCGCGATGCCCTCGATCGCTCCCCTGCCAACCGCCCATTAAAGGTGCTTTAGCCGGCCGGGATGCTAACCAGCCGGCGGCAGCGCGGCTACTGACTGAGTCCGGCGACATCCCGCACAAAGCCTTCCGCATCCGCGAGGGAGATTTTTCTCGCCGGCCGCGCCAACTGCTCCTCCGAAAGGACGCAACACCTGGCCTTGTCAACCATGATGCCTACCAGCGTGCCCTCGGCGGTCACGACGTAATCGCCGGCCTCGGGGCGCGAGGCGGCGTCGATAAGGAAATGATCTGCCAGGAAGCTCACCCACGAGCGCGTTGACCTGCGAATGGCAAGGTATCCGGGCTGGTCCTGCTCCGGGGCTATTTCCACCGCAAAACCGGCCTCTTCCATGCCCCGCTTGAAAACATACATGTCGCGCGTGCCCCGCCTGTCAAGCGCGGCCATTCCGGCAAGCGTCATAGGCCGCACCTGCTCAAGTTTTGTTAGGCCCGGGCCGACGCCCGCGTCGCGGCTGCAGTCAACGGAGATGATCCGGGGATCGCCGGGATAAACCAGCGCCGGCCCCTGCACGAATGCAAGGGGCGGATGCCTTTCATTCAGCGCAATTGTCCAGGAAACCTCCTTCAGACTCTTCCCCAGCCGGCTCCAGTCAAGGCCCGCATCGGCGGCATGGCAGGCCGCGTATACTCTATTCCCGGCGATGAACAGCGGAACATAGACAACGCTGGAAAACGTATGGATGCTGTCTCCGGCCGGCTCATTTCCGGAACGCTTTGCGGTCGTCATCATAAAACTCAATGCCAGCCTGGAATCCTTGAACCGGCTGAAGGGGCCATGCTGCTTGATTTCCATTTTGTCAAACTTGAAGACCAGGTCGCCGATCTGCTCGCGCATGGCTTCCTGGTGCTCCCGCACGGCCTTGATATCGCGGGTGATGCCGGCGGCGTTGGTCTGGGAGGCCAGCATCGTCCTGACGTTGTCCTGCAGGCCCTGCTGGAGCTTTGTCAGGTCACCCAGCTTTTCGCTGATAAGCTTGCGGTCGGCGGCGCTTGCGGGCTGAACCGCGCCGGCCGCGCGCTCCAGGCCGGACATAGCGGCTTCGATGCGCTTCTGGTCATCGGCGACCTGCCGGAAGCTCTCGCGCAATTCCAGCGGCAGGCGGACCAGCAGCGCATTGAGGTCATCGAGTGCCGATTGCATTTGCTCCTGTCCATCCCGGATGGCATCGGTCTTGTTCTCAATCCTGGACTGGATTTGGGCTACGTTCTTCAGGTCGCCCCCGATGGTCTGCTGCTGGCGGGAGATGGTTTCGTGCTGCCTGCTTATTGTCTCGGACTGCGCGATGATGCGGTCCTGCAGCTTCTCAACCCGTCCGACCAGCTCAACCTGCTTCCGGCTTGCTTCCTGGAGCTTCTGCTCGGCTTGCGCCTTAGCCTCGCCGAGATTTTTGAGGGCCTGCTCCAGGCCGGCCTTGCCGACGGCCAGCCTTTCTTTTTCCCTGGCCAAAGTTTCGGTTTCAGTGCGGATGCGCTTCAACTCGGCTTCGGAGGCGCCCTGCCTCTTCTCCAGCACGATGATATTCTGCGCCATATTGGAAAAGGCCTCCTGCCGCCGGACCAGGTCGGAGCTCAAGCCGGCTATACGGGATTGCAGTTCCGATTTCTGCTCCGCGAGCTCGCGCGTTGTTTCCTGCGAGTGGGCGATCTGTTTCTGCTGGAAGAGCAATTTGACGTCCTTCATCTGCTCGCTGTACTCGCGCTGCCATTGCGCCTCAAGCGACGCGATTGCGTCCGGCGAGAACACGCCGGAGGCCGGCTCGAAAGAGTCGGGGCGCGAACGCCCGCTGGCCGTCACCGCCAGGTTGCCGGGGCCGCTGATGTAAAGCAGCAGCGACGAAATCAGGAAATCCATTATAATGACCAGCAGGGCCGGCCGCATGGGCACCTCACGTGTTTTTCTGGACAATCAGTTTTTCCCGCAGGGGATACACGTACCAGACCCGCAGAACAACCGATAAGATTATGCCGATGAAGGTCGAGGAATAAGCAAGGAAGCGGCTGACACCGGCGCCGAAAGTTGAAATAAGGATAAAGGCGAGGATGGTCAGGGCCAGGCCGCAGTAGAGCGGCAGGTCGAAAAATATTTCCATGTTCTCCAGGCGCTTGAGCTTCCGGGCGGCATCCGGGAGGCTGTCGAGATCAATCTC
>JBAYWJ010000308.1:0-4673 GCA_041674125.1 Kiritimatiellia bacterium | reverse complement strand
TTCATCGAGGTCGCTGTTGTCAACCGATTTCTTGCCCTGGCGCGATGCCAGCAGGGCGGCCTCGTTCAGCAGGTTGGCCAGGTCGGCCCCCGAGAAGCCGGAGGTGCCGCGCGCCAGCCGCTTGAGGTCGGCGCCGGCATCCAGGGTGAATTTTTTGGCGTGAATCTTGAGTATGTCTTCCCGCCCTTCCAGCACCGGCAGGTCAATGACTATCTGGCGGTCGAAGCGGCCCGGCCGCAACAGGGCCGGGTCGAGCACGTCCGGACGGTTGGTGGCGGCGATGATGATAACTCCCTCGCGGCTTTCGAACCCGTCCATTTCCACCAGGAGTGCGTTGAGCGTCTGCTCGCGCTCGTCGTGCCCGCCGCCGATGCCGCTGAAGCGGCTGCGGCCGACGGCGTCAATTTCGTCTATGAATATGATGCAGGGCGCGTTTTTTTTGCCCTGCTCGAACATGTCGCGCACGCGCGATGCGCCCACGCCCACGAACATCTCAACAAAGTCGGAGCCGCTGATGCTGAAAAAGGGGGCGTCGGCCTGGCCGGCGATCGCCTTTGCCAGGAGGGTCTTGCCTGTGCCGGGGGGGCCCATCAGGAGGACGCCCTTGGGCATCTGGCCGCCGAGCGACTGGAACTTCTTGGGGTCCTTCAGGAATTCAACGATTTCCTCGACTTCCTCCTTGGCCTCGTTTATGCCGGCCACTTCCTTGAAGGTTATCTTGTTGCGGTCGCGCGTAAGGAGCCGCGCGCGGCTCTTGCCGAAGCTCAGCGCGCCCGATCCGACCGAGCGCATCTGGCGCATGAAAAAGAAATAGAGCAGTCCCAGGACGAGCAGGAACGGCAGGGCGCCCTGAACGAGCTGCCAGAAATCAAGCTTGGGCCTGCTGAAGGAAAAAGGCACGCCGTTTTTCATGAGCCAGGCCGGCAAGCCGTCGGTGACAACGATGTCCACCCGGAACTTGCGCGGACGGCTGGTCTTCTGGTCGAGCACGGTGGTTTCGCCGCGGATATACTGCGCCCCGGATGTTTCAGTGACAATCTCGCACTTGCGGATTTTGCCGTTTTCAACCAGCTGCACGAAATGCGGGTTGTACTGGATGTCGTCTACGGCGTCGCGGTTGTTGCGCAGGAGATTGGCGGAAAACAGGATAAAAACGGCCAGGAGCAGCCAGAGGCCTACCGTTTTGAACGAGACGGGCGAATGGTCGTCGCCGTCGCGCTGCGGCCTGGGATTATGTTCCTGGTTTTGCATTTTCGGCTTTATCCGGCCCCCCGTTGTAAATGAAGTTGAATTCTAACACAGCCCCGGTGTTTATACAACCGCCTTTATGCTTTTTAAGAAAAATATTCCGGCCGGAGCAAGGCGGCGGCGGTCAGGCTCCGGAAAGTCCGGCGGCGAAGGCATCCAGCTCGATTTCAAAGAGGAGGTCGTCACGGCACATGTCCGTGAAGGCGCAAGCAATGTTCCTGAGCGCCAGGTGGTTTTTCCGGCAGTATTCATTGAAAAGCCCCGGGCCGGCTGCGCTTTTGAAATAGGCGATCCCGCGCAGGGCGTTTTCCCAGCCCATGCCGCGGGATTTCAGCAGGGCCGCGGCCACTTCCATGGTCAGTTCGATTTGCGCGGAAGCATTGCCCGCGTGGCGCGTCAGGCCGCGTTTGTCAATGCTGGCGGTGCCTGAAATCATAAGCAGACGGCCGGAGGGATATTCCAGCTCGATGGCGCGGCTGAAGGAGCTCTTGTATTTCAGGGCCGAGTCCTGGAGGGGCGATGCAACTGCGCGGACCTTGACGAGGCCGTTTTTGGGCTGGATTGCGAAGAGGTTGCCGACCAGCGCCGCGCCGCGGGTGTTGCCGGCGCCTATGCCGGTGCTCGCCGGGACGGTTCCGGCGAAAACGCCCGTTTCTTCGAAAAATCCGTTGCGAACGCGGTTGAAGTCCTCGTACCATTCGGTGATGCGGTCGTTGTAAAACCAGGTGCGCACGGTCCGGGTGAAGTCGAACCCGTTCCGGTCCAGGGCTTTTTTCATGGTGTCAAAAACTTTCCTGGCCTGGTCGGGGCGCGCGGCGTTTGAGTCGGCATCCGCGACGCTGCCCAGGCGGCAGTAGCGGGCGCAGTCATCCTCGTAGCATAAGCCGATCGTCATCCCGCCGGCTTTTACCGGCCTGATGTTTTTTGCGCCGCCCGCGGCGATGGCCTGGACGGCAAACATGCCGCCGCCCTCGCCGGGGAGGTGCTCGATGCGCACCTCCGGCGCGTCGCCGCCTTCTGCGGCTGGCACCGGGAGGCGCGCGCGCCGGGCGCGGTCAGAGAAAATGTAATGCTGCACGATTGCAGCGCCGCTTGCAGCCGCCGCGCGGCGCAGGATGCCCCCATCGGGCGGGGCGCCGCGCCCGTTCACGGTCAGGCAGTGCAGCGAAGCGTTCCGGCCAAGGCTGCATACGGAAGTTTCAATGTTATGCATCGGTTTGACTTCCTTTTTCATAGAGGTGTGCGCCGCGCGCCCCGGAGTGGCAAGGCGCAACCATCAGTCGCAGGCAGCGCGCTCCGGCGCCTTCGACCCGCCAGTTTTCCGCGATGCGGTAGCCGGGGATCCAGACGATTTCACCCCCGCATTCAAAAAGCGGCAGGCGGCGCCGGGTTTCCTGCGGGATCTTGGCGTCGCTGAAAATATCCTGTATTTTTTTTGAGCCCTTGAGGCCGAATGGGCGCATCCTGTCCCCCGGACGCCAGGCGCGGGCGATTATCGCCCGCCGCCGCCACTGCCTGAACGAGAGCGAGGCCCCGGCCGGCCAGGCTCCAGGCGTTTCCCGTCTTTGGCTGAATCCGCGGCCGAGGTTTATCCGGACGACCAGTCCCTGGCCGGGGAGCTTTGTTGTTCCCGGAATTTTAATGCGCACCGGCTGCGCGGTTCGGGAAGATGGACCGGGCGCTCCGATGGAGAGCCGGCCGGAGGCGCGGCAGATGGCGGCGCCTCCCGGCAGAATCAAAGGCGCAGCCTTGCCAGGCGCACAGAGCATTTTGTCCAGTTTTTCTATAACCGGGAAGTCCGGCAGAACGGAGCGCGGCGCGGCTTTTCTAAGCCACAGCCTCAGCGCCATGCGCCGCGCTGCGAGCGGGTATTTTGCAATGGCGGCGCAATCGAGGGCCCGGCCGCGCCCGCGGGCGGCTTCGGCAAGGATCGCGGCGGCCAGTGAGGCAATGAGCTCGTTTTCGTTCCGGAGCACGTCGGCCAGCCTGCCCAGCGCCCGGCGGATGCCGCTGTTGTATTTTTTTTCAAGGAGCGGCAGCAGTTCGTGGCGCACGCGGTTGCGCAGAAAAGACCGGTCGGTGTTGGTGGGATCCTCGCGCCAGCCGAGCTTGCGCAGCCTCAGGTATGCGCGGACCTGGGCGCGGCCGGTTTCCAGAAAGGGGCGCACAACCCTGACCGGCCCAAGGGGCAGGGAGGCGGCGATGCCGGTCAAGCCCTGCGAGCCGCAGCCGCGCACAAGCATAATCAGGATTGATTCGGCGCTGTCATCGGCGGTGTGGGCCGTGGCGACGGCGTCGCACTTGAGCCTGCGGGCGGTTTTGGCCAGGAAATCGTAGCGTGCCCGTCGGCCGGCCATTTCCAGTGAAATTCCGAGTCGCGCGGCCAGGCGCGGGACGTCAACGGCCGCAATGGCGAAACCGACCTTGAGTTTGCGCGCCAGCTGCCGCACGAAAAGAGCGTCCCGGGCGGCCTCCCGGCCCCGGATTTTGTGGTTGAGGTGGGCGGCCGTCAGGCGCAGCTTGAGGATCGGCGCCAGCTCGCACAGGACGCCCAGCAGGGCTGTTGAATCACCTCCGCCGGATACTGCGACCAGGACGTGCTGGCCGGCCCGCATGAGGTTTTTGCGGCGGATGAACGAGAGTACCTGTTGTGGCAGGGCGCTCGGCATTATTTGGTTTTGGAAACAGGCATCATCCGCGCGGGTCTTTCAGCCGGTGAAATTAAAAACATATGTCCGGCCCGCCCGCGCCGTTTACAGCCTTGAAGCTGGATCCGCTTTTTCGATGCGCTTCATGCCGTCCATGTAAGGAACAATTGCCTCCGGCAGTTCAACTGAGCCGTCGGCTTGCTGGCAATTCTCAAGGATTGCGACCATGAGCCGCGCAAGGGCCACCCCGGATCCGTTCAGGGTGTGCACGAACTCCGGCTTGCGCTTGCGGTTGCGCCAGCGGATGCCGGCCCGGCGCGCCTGGAAGGACTCGAAATTGCTGCAGGATGAAACCTCAAGCCAGCCGTTCTGTCCCGGCGCCCAGAGCTCGATGTCATAGCACTTTGCGGCCGCGAAACTCAGGTCGCCGGCGCAGAGCGCCAGGACCCGGTAGGGCAATCCGAGGGCGCGCAGGACGTCCTCGGCGTTGTCCACGAGAGATTCCAGCTCCGCATAGGAAGATTCCGGCTCGACGAATTTAACCATTTCCACCTTGTCGAACTGGTGGACCCTGATCAGCCCGCGCGTATCGCGCCCGGCGGCACCGGCCTCGCGGCGGAAGCACGGCGAATAGGCGACCAGTTTGACCGGCAGGGGGCGCTCGATGATTTCTTCGCGGTAAATATTTGTGACCGGCACTTCCGCGGTCGGTATCAGGTAAAGGTCGTCGGCGGGGATGAAATACATGTCTTCGGCCATTTTAGGCAGCTGGCCTGT
>JBAYWJ010000307.1:0-4682 GCA_041674125.1 Kiritimatiellia bacterium | reverse complement strand
CGTCCACGTTCAGCCTGGCAAGCTGGCTGGCGATCTCGAGCTTCTCGCGGTGGTTCAAGCTTGCGCCGGGGCATTGCTCACCGTCACGCAGTGTCGTGTCGAAGATTAATACCTTGTCACGCTTCATGTTCTTCTCCGTCTATATGTCTTTTCCGTGAGATTATACAATTTCTTTTAAATCGGGTTCTGGACATGTGGGAGTTTCAGCGTTGTAATCTTCATCCCGATACGCCGACGCTCCTATACCCCAACACTCATATACTCCATGATGCGCTGGCTATCTTCTGGTTCAGTCCTTCAGCTCCGTGCGACCGAGCGCTATGACGCCTGTCCGCGAAATATCAAGAATACCGTTCGGGCGGACCAATTCAAGGAAATTGTCAATCTGCTCGGTGCTGCCGACAATCTGTATTGTAAGCGACTTGTGGTGGACGTGCACCACCTCGGCCTTGAAAAGCGTTGCCAGCTCTGTGACCGACGCCCGGTTCCTGGGCGTGACCTGGACCTTGACCAAGGCCAGCTCGCGGTCAATGAATTTTTCTCCGGTGAGGTCATAGACCTTTATGACGTCAATGAGCTTGTTGAGCTGCTTGGTGACCTGCTCCAGGATGCGGTCATCGCCGGGGACGGTCATGGTTATGCGCGAAACGGACGCATCCTGGGTCGGGGCGACATTGAGGGTTTCAATGTTATATCCCCGCCCGGATATGAGCCCGACAATGCGCGCCAAAACCGCCGGCTTGTTTTCAACCATGGCTGAAATGACATGTTTCATTTTTTTCACCTTTGATATTATCGTTTGGTTATCAGCTTCACAGCCTGCCTGCATCGCTACCTGCCAGAAGCAGTTGCATCGCTGCAGGCGGGTGCGAAGCATTACGGGCAGGTTCAAAGTTCACCGTTATCTGTTCAGAGTCAGGCTGCAGTTTTCCCTGTTCTGATCTCCGCATCCACTTCCGCATCTTGTATTCTGACTGCCGACTTCTGGCTACTGGCCGCTTCTTTCATTTACGCCATGCTCTGGATCATTTCCGTAAGTGAAGCCCCGGCCGGGACCATGGGGTAGACATTGGCCTCAGGCTCAACCACGCACTCAACCACCACCGGGCCGCCGTGGCCGAAAGCCTTTTCCAGGGCCGGAATGACCTCCTTGACTTCCTGCACGCGCATGCCGAGCGCCCCGTGCGCTTCGGCCAGCTTGACAAAATCCGGAAGGTATTTGGCGTCTTTTTTTGTTTTGATCCTCTCGTTTTTACCCCGCTCGGACTGGCCCAGGCGCGTGGCCGAATATGACCGCTTGTAAAACAGCTCCTGCCACTGGCGCACCATCCCGAGATGGCCGTTGTTCAGGATAATGACCTTGATCGGCACCTCGTGCTCAACCGCAACGACCAGTTCCTGGAAGTTCATCTGGGCGCTGCCGTCGCCGGATATGTCAACAACCAGCCTGTCGGGGCACCCGATCTGGGCGCCGATGGCCGCCGGCAGGCCGAAGCCCATCGTTCCCAGCCCGCCGGATGAGATAAACGTGCGCGGCTGAGTGTATTTGAAATAGTGCGCCGACCACATCTGGTGCTGGCCGACCTCGGTGACCACGATGGCATTGCCCTTGGTCAGGTTGTAGACCTGCTCGATAACATACTGGGGCATAATGGAATCGCCCTTCTGCTCATAGGCAAAAGGGTATTTCTCTTTCCATGCGGAAAGCTGTGAAAGCCATTCCTTCCTTTCCTTGTCCTCAATGAGCGGGGTCAGAACGCGCAAAATGTTTTTCACATCGCCGACGACCGGTATGTCGACTGGAACGCTTTTGGATATTGCGCTCGGGTCGATATCAATGTGCGCGATTTTCGCCCTGGGTGCGAATTCAGAGATCTTGCCAGTGACGCGATCATCAAAACGCGCGCCGATCGAGACGAGCAGGTCGCAATGCTGGGTTGCATAGTTTGCCGTGACGCTGCCGTGCATACCCAGCATGCGCAGCGCCAGCGGGTCTGTTTCCGGAAACGACCCCAACCCGAGGAGGGTGGTCGTAACCGGCAGCCTGCCCTTCCGGGCCAGACTGGTCAGTTCCCCGGATGCGTTGGACAGGATCACGCCCCCGCCGACGTAGAGAAGCGGCCTTGAGGCCTTGTTGATCTCTTCCGCCAGGCGAGTAATCTGCTTCGGGTGGCCCTCCGTTGTCGGGTTATAGCCCCGGATGGAAACCTTGTCCGGCGTTGAGGCGTCGGTCGAGGAGCGCTGAACGTCCTTGGGAATATCCACGAGGACGGGCCCCGGCCGGCCGGTAGAGGCAATGTAAAATGCTTCTGCGATTGTCCTGGGAAGGTCATCAACATTGCGGACAAGATAGTTGTGCTTTGTCACGGGACGCGTGATCCCTGTGATGTCAGCTTCCTGGAAAGCGTCATTTCCGATCATGCTTGAAGTAACCTGCCCGGTTATGCAAACCATCGGTATTGAATCCATGTTGGCATTGGCCAGTCCGGTGACGGTGTTGGTAGCCCCGGGGCCGGAAGTTGCCAGGCAGCATCCAACCTTGCCCGTTGCACGCGCATAGCCGTCGGCCATGTGGGTTGCGCCCTGCTCGTGCCTGGCGAGAATAAACTCAAGCGGGGCATGGTACAATTTGTCGAAAATATCCAAAACCGACCCGCCCGGCAGGCCGAAAATTGTTTTAACGCCGGCCTTGATCAAACCATCTATCAGACACTCAACACCTGTGCGCATATATCCCCCATTCCTTTTATGATTAATTGCTTATATCATACCAAAAACAAAAAACCCACCGTTTTTATTTCGGTGGGTTTACATCCGGCTTGATATGGCAAAGAAGCCCTATCCGCCCGATTTTCCCACCGGGTCGAGCAAAACTACGAGCAGGCCGAATACCGGCAGCCCTGTTCTCTGCAACCGCACGATGGGACTTTCATTGTTCATGCCACAACTTATAGCGCCTGCCAGGTTAACCGTCAATAAATATTTTAGAGATATTTTTTGCTGCGCACAGTCATCATTCCCCGGCATGTGAATCCGCGCCTCGCAGATTTTTAATTGCGCGCATCCATTACCGGCATGCTCTTGGGAAGGAACCTGGTCTTGTCGTCATACTGGGTGAGCAGGCAAACAATCAAATTTATTCCGAGCTTATAAGCGTCGCGCACGGATTCGTCGTTAATGTTGCGGTAAATTATGGAGCTTTCGGGAAATCCCAGGTGCGGGCCATGGGCATAATGCCAGGCCGGCTGGCCGGCTGTTCCAAAATTAACGGGGCCTCTGGATATCCGGCCATCCCGGTCGATGCGGCTTTCCCAGAAATGCCCGTATCCGTTCAAAGTGTAAAGAACTACCATTTCTTCCTCGACATTGATTATTTCAGCCGGCTCCTGGCAATAGTTAATGCCGGCCGGCAGATTGACATCCCTGAAATATGTGTTGAACATTTCATGATCCGGCTTGAGTATTTCGAAATCACGATCCGGCAGAACTTTTTTGATTTCCCTGCGAAAAGCAATGTCAAAACGCGAACGTCTTCCCGCCAGTGCGGCGTCGGCCCAAATGCACCCGCCGAGATTGATGTAATCTCGCAAGTTCCTGACCTCGCTTCCCGTGAAATGGAAATCCTTGTGGCCGGTCAAGTAGATCAAGGGCGGTTTGAGGGTGAAGATTTGGTCTGTACCGATATCAAGCACTTGAGGCACAACCGAAGGCCGGATGCGGTCACTCGACCATTTGCGGACCTGGTGCATCAGGTTTTTCAGCGCGCTTAAATTCCAGGCGTTTGTTCCGGTGCCGTAAGGACCGTTGCAATTCCAGTCCCCTTCCCGGTATTTTGCCTGGAATATGACGAATTCGGCTATAATATCGTGGTTTTTACCGGGACGCGCCACACCGGCATCGCCGCCGCGTTCGACGGCACTGGCCCCTTTCTGGTCGCGGGCAAATGGGCCGCTTTTTTTATTTAAAACCCATTTGTCCTGGTATTCCGCCACGCGCCGGTAACGTTCATTCCGGGAATTGTCAATTATCTCGGCCAGCGGCGTTGCAGGCTTGAAATCCGGAAGTTGAACCGGCGCGGGACAAACCTGGTTGAGAGTCTGTGGCAAGGATGGAATATTAATGGCGGACATCCTGCCGGCGTTAATCTTGATCGGCGCCGCTTTGGAAGCGTTTCCGCCCGGGAGCGCGTGCAGGGCCTGTTTGACAATGTCGGTGCCGTTTTTCGGCCGCACCGCAGGCGCCGGCACATTGTCTCTTTGAGGAGCAGGTCTTATAAATCCAATTCTGTCAGGGCTGAAGAGCGATGGGTTGTTAATGACCCGGTGTGTAACTACCACGCCCCCCAGGAAGGCAATCAGGGCAAGGTAAAAGCATATAGATGCCAAGAGATAGCGCGACCGCAGCACGGCATGTATAAGCACCCACAATCCGCCGCCTTTTTCCGCAACCTTAGTTTCAGCGAGCTCTTCCAAGGTTACTTTTGTCCTGGAGTATTTATGTGCCATACGCAGTAACTCCTTGGTAAGTTTTACGAGCAACCGCTCTCTTATTCCTCAAAGTATATATTCTATTACCCCGGCAATTAAAGTTATGACATTCAAGCGACTTTTGCATAGGCGACTTTGGGATGATCAAAGAAACGCTTAATCTTGGAGGGCAGACGTTGAAGACTGCGCATGTGG
>JBAYWJ010000306.1:0-4717 GCA_041674125.1 Kiritimatiellia bacterium | reverse complement strand
TTTGCCGATCCCGCGGTGGCGCAGGCATCGAGCGGTAACTGGAAGATCAAGCTTTCATCGTCAAACTACGGACTGGTTGAACTGCCCGCCTTCCTCGGGCAGTAAACGCTCGGTGGAGAAACAGAAAAGGCAGGCCGCGGGGCCTGCCTTTTCTGTCTGGCATGAAGGCTACCACTTCATGCGCATGGGGATGTTTTCCCCGGCGAGAAATTCCTTGATCTGGCGGATGGTGTATTGGCCGGAGTGGATGATGCTGGCGATAATCGCCGCGTCCGCGCGCCCTGCAGTGAAAACATCCAGGATGTGGCGCGCATTCCCAGCGCCCCCGGAGGCGACCACGGGCACCGAAACTCCGGTTGCGACAAGCTTTGTCAGCTCCAGGTCATAGCCGCGCTGGGTGCCGTCGGCATCGACCGAGTTTACGACGATTTCGCCTGCCCCGAGGTCAACCGCTTTCCTGGCCCATTCCAGCGCATCCAGGCCGGTCTTTTCCCTGAAACCGCGCACGGTGATTTCATAGCCGCTTTTGCAAGGGCCGCCTTCCACCCGGACGGGATCCATCCCGAGGACGATGCACTGCGCCCCGAAGGCCAGCGCCCCTTCCCGGATGATGTCCGGGTTGCGGACCGCGAGGGAATTGACCGATATTTTTTCGGCCCCGGCCAGCAGGACTCTTTCCATGTCGCGCAGCGAGGCGATGCCTCCGCCGACCGCGAATGGGATGTGGACCGCCCCGGCCACTTCCCTGACCATCTCAATGTCAATCGGGCGGCTCTCGGCCGAGGCGGTGATGTCGTAAAACACGAGCTCATCGCAGCCGCCCTCGCTGTAGGCGGCGGCCATGCGGACGGGATCGCCGATTTCAACGTTGCCCTGGAAGCGCACCCCCTTGGTCACCTTGCGGTTCCGGATGTCAAGGCACGGAATTATGCGTTTGGTAAGCACGGTTTGATTTTGGATTTTAGATTTTGGATTTTGTCAGCCGCAGGCTGATCCGCCTGTGGCGGAGATTGCAGATTTTCGATTTGAATCAGTTCATAATTTTTATGATCCCCTCCTCGGGAGGGGTGGTCCGCCAGTCGACGGACCGGGGTGGGTGTTGTTCTGCATTAAATATCACCTTGCGAATGCGTTCTAATACGGATTCAATGTCATGCTTAACTTCATGATCCCAGAAACGAATGACTTTGATTCCCATATTCTCAATTTGTTTTTGCCGTTCTGCATCCTGTTTAGACCTGAAATCATGGCTCTTTCCATCAATCTCAATAGCCAAATGCAGTTTTTTACATAAGAAGTCAACAATGTATTGTCCCAAGGGACGCTGACGGTCAAAATCGTAACCTAATATTTGTTTATTCTTTAACTGGTTCCACAGCAGGACCTCGGCTAAAGTCATATGTTTTCTAAGTTGGCTGGCTCGTTCCTTGAGTAGTGGCTCATAATGAGGAAAGCGAGAAACCCACCCCGCCCTTCCGCCGTCGCTCCAAGAGCTATGGTGGACAAGTCGGGCACCCCTCCTTTGGAGGGGATCTTTCGAGGAAAAAGTCATAATAATCCATTCCTATACACTCAACACTTCCATTCCGAGAAATTCCGTAAGAGGCGCAGGCCTATTCTTCCAGATTTTTCCGGGTGGAACTGGGTGGCGACCAGGTTGTTCCGGCCGACAACCGCGGCGAAGGTTGCCCCGGCGTAAGTGGTTTCACCGATGATGTCCGCCCGGTCACCCGGCGCGGGATAATAGCTGTGGACGAAGTAAAACTCGCTTTCATTTTCAATCCCCCCCAGCACGGGGTGGGGGCGGAGGATCGAAACTGCGTTCCAGCCGATTTGCGGGATTTTTTCCGATGGATCGGCGGGGGTAAACCGCTTGACCAGTCCGGGAAGGAGCGCGAGCCCGCGCGTGACGCCGTTTTCCTCGGATGAGTCGAAAATAATCTGCGTGCCCAGGCATATCCCCAGAAAAGGCGTGCCGCGTCCGACGACTTCTTTGATCGCCGGCGCAAGGCCCAGACGGCGGATGTTCTCCATGGCCGCCCCGGCCGATCCCACCCCGGGAAAAACCACGCGCTCTGCGCCGAGGATTCCTTCGGGCCGGTCCGTGATGCGCGCCTCCAGCCCGAGGTGCGCGAAAGCGAGTTTGACGCTCGTCAGGTTCCCGGCCTTGTAATCAATGATGGCGATCATTTTTTGCAGTAGTCAGAATCCGAAGTCAGGAGCATCGCGAGATTAGATTCGACTTATATTCTGACTTCTGACTACTGTCTCCTGACTTCTATCTTAAGACAGATATTCCACCGCGTTTTCGAATATTTTCAGTCCGAGCCCATGTTTTGGCAGCCGGCCGGCAATCTTCTGGAGCTGCCACTGGGGATGGTTTTCCGGGAAAAGGTAAGCTTCTGGGTGGGGCATGAGGCCGAAGACCTTGCCGGTCGGGTCGCAAAGCCCGGCGATTCCGTTCACTGATCCGTTGGGATTGTGCGGGAAGCGCGCGGCTACAGCGCCGGTCGCCGGGTCGATGTAGCGGCAGGCCACGCAATGCTCGCGTTCGAGCTTGGCCAGGACGGTTTTGTCCAGCGGGACGATCTTGCCTTCCCCGTGGCGGATGGGGAGCGGCATTTCCTTCAGGCCGCGCGTGAAAACACAATGGCTCTCAGGCTCGAAGCGCAGTGTAATCCAGAAATTCTGGAACGCGCCGCAGTCGTTGTGGGTCAAGGTCACGCTGCGCCGCATGTAGTTTCCGTCAAGTCCCGGCAGGAGCCCGAGTTTTACCATCACCTGGAACCCGTTGCAGACTCCCAGCATCAGGTTGCCCCGGCTGATGAAATCCACGAGTTTCTCTTCCGCCCGGGAGCGCAGGCGCAGGGCGAGCGCCTCGCCCGAGCCCATGTGGTCGCCGAAGGAAAAACCGCCGATGAACATGAGCGCCTTGAACCGGGCCAGCTGCGCTGGATTTTCCAGCAGGTCGTTCAGGTGGACCAGGCGCGGCGCGGCCCCGGCCGTTTCCCAGGCGTGGCGCGACTCGGCCTCGCAGTTCACGCCGTAGCCGGTTATGATCAATACTGGTGGTTTAGACGCCATAAAGTGTCTTCTTGAATGATTTTCTCATGTCTTCCAGGCCGGCCGCTATAATTGTTTCATTCCCCGTACCGCGTATAACCAGCTTTCCGGATGCTGACACACGGCCGATGCGGGCGTGGGGAACACCCTTGAAGATTTTTTCGAGCTTCCCGGCCTGGGCGGGCGCGACGGTCACGATAAAGCGGCTGTTGGATTCGGAGAAGAGGAGCTCGCGATCGCCCAGGCCGGGCTCGCGCGGCGCGGGCGCAAGGCTGAGGTCGGCGCCCAAGCCGCCTCCCATCGCGCACATGGCCAGCCCGACCGCCAGGCCTCCCCGGCAGGGGGTGTGCGATGAGCGCAGCATCCCGAGCTTTGCGGCGCGGTTCATGGCCCTGTATGTCCTCAGCGCCTGCGCCGGGAAAACCTGCGGCACATAACCCTCGCCCGCGCCCAGTCCGGTGGCGCGGTTGAAGGCCGAGGCGCCAAGCTCGTTGCGGGTCATGCCGATGGCATAGATCAGGTCTCCGGCGCGCTTGAAATCGGGTGTGATTACCGAGCGAACATCGTCAATTTTGGCGATGGTAGAAAAGAGGAGTGTGGGCGGGATGGAGATCTTCCTGCCGCCGCGGGTTGAGTCGTTCTTGCAGCTGTCCTTGCCCGAGATGCAGGGGACGCTGTAGGCGGTGGTGAGATCGTAGAGCGCCTTGCAGGCGCGTACGAGCTGGGCGAGCTTGTGGAGACCATCCGGCGTTTTTTCCGAAAGCACCGGGTCGGGCCAGCAGAAATTGTCGAGACCGGCGATCCGCCCGAGGCGCGCGCCGGCGCTCACGGCGCGGCGGACGCCCTCGTCGATGACCGAGGCGGCCATGTGGTAGGCGTCAATATCGGAATAAAACGGGTTGATGCCCTCGGCCAGCGCGATGCCCTCGTTGCTTTTGTATTCAACGCGCATCACGGTGGCGTCGGCGGGCATGTCGCATTTCACGCCGATGAATGGCTTGACCACGCTCAGGCCCTTGACCTCGCCGTCATACTGGCGGCTCTTGAATTCCTTCGAGCAGAGGTTGAGGTCGCCCAGCATGCGGCTCAGCATGGGCGCAAGGTCTTTCGCGCGCCCGGCGCCCCGCTTGCGCTCCCGCGGCGCAGGCGGCTTCCACTCGGCCGCGAGTTTCAGGGTGGGGCAGCCGTCGTAGAGGAATTTCATATCCAGGCGGCCGACGGCCTTGCCGCGCTTCACGGCGGGCTTGCCCAGCCGCAGCGCCGCGGCCACCAGACCCACGAACATCGGCTGGGGGT
The DNA here is from genome assembly GCA_041674125.1 of Kiritimatiellia bacterium. Lineage (GTDB taxonomy): Bacteria > Verrucomicrobiota > Kiritimatiellia > JAAZAB01 > JAAZAB01 > JAQUQV01. The sequence goes on along the minus strand of JBAYWJ010000306.1, from coordinate 358 downwards.
GCAGCGGGCGCGAGGTCAGGCACGGGTGCGCCTGCGTGCCGATGAAGTACGGGTGAACGCCGCGGGGCAGTTCCATGATCTGCATGATCGGCTGGGTGGGGTGCTTGCCCGAAAAGACCATGCCCGCCTTCTCCAGCGTGAAGACGTAGCGGGGATCGACCTCGTAGCGGTGGCGGAATCGCATGCGGATCCGCTGGGCTTTCTCGAACAACTCGTGCGCCAGCGTGCCGGGGGCCAGGTCGATGTCCTGCCCGCCGAGGCGCATGTTGCCGCCGAGGCCCTCGATCTTCTTCTGGTCGGGCAGGATGTCGATGACCGGGTCGCTGCAGTCGGGGTTGATCTCGGTGCTGTCGGCCCC
>JBAYWJ010000305.1:0-4745 GCA_041674125.1 Kiritimatiellia bacterium | reverse complement strand
TAGACCTGTGCCAGGGTCCAGCGCGCGGCCTGGGCCGGCAGCTCTCCGGCGTAAATCGAGCGCGCCCCGCCCTTGCTGATTACCGCCTTGAGCTCTATCATGGCCCAGTCCGGCAAATTGGGCACGGCGTTGCGGTTAGGGGTGCTCACGAGGTGCACCTTGTTGTGCCCGAATGCAAGCGAGCGCAGCTGGGCGCCCATGGACTCGGGCGTGGTTTCATTGGCCTTCGGCAGCCAGACGTCCTTCTTGCCCGAGGCCTTCAGGTTAATGTCGTCCGGGCCCTTGTTGATTTCCTTTTTCAACTGGTTGCCGGCGATCATGTCCGCCCGCCACTGCAGGCCGTAGGGGAGCTTCTTTGTCCTGCTGTACATCCGGGAGTGGGGGAAGAACTCAATCACGTGCCGGTCGCCGCCGAGGGGGTACATGCCGGTCATCTTGAAGACTTCAGTCGAGAAGGTCTGGTGGGGTTCATGGCCGTGCTTGTCGAGCGCTTTTTTGAGCATGGGCATGGCATCCTTGCCCTTGTGCGAAAGCCCCATCAGCCAGCTGCAGTGGTTGATGCCGGCGATCACGTAGTCCAGCTCGCTGAAGGGCACGCCCATGATCCGTGCAAAAAAGTGAATGTTGCCGATCGCGCCGTGGCAGTAGCCGATCGTGTGGATGGAAGTGTATTTCCAGACTGCCCGGCAGATGGCCGCCATGGGATTGGAATGGTTCAGCAGGATTGCGCCCGGGCAGTATTTTTCCATCTTTTTGGCGATGTCTATGAAAATCGGGATGATGCGCAGCCCCTGGGATATGCCGCTCGGGCCGACCGTGTCGCCGGTGGTGTGGATGATGCCGAACTTTGCGACGGTTTCCGAGTCAAGCTTGTGCCAGGAGTGGTGCGGACCGTGCACGCCGATGGAGGCGACCGCGAAATTAGCTCCGTCAAGCGCCTTGGCCAGGCTGGTGGTGGCCTTGATGTCGAGTCCGGCCTTGGCTTTGGCCTCGATCTGGAGGCCTACCCGGCGCATCAGGTCCATGCGCTTTTCGCCCACGTCGTAAAGCACTATTTCGGCCCCGGCCAGTTCCTTGGTGCAGGCAATTTCGGCCATGACGTATTCGAAATAAAGACTCCCACCGCCGAGCAGCACGATTTTCATTTTTTTGTTCTTCTCCGTTTGTGGTTGCGAAAACAGTAAAACATTCTATTTGTTCCGGCCGGCAAAGCAACTTAATTTTTCCCGGCCCGGTTTTTGCGCCGCGCGGGCGCTCCGGTGGACTGCTTTCTCCCCCGCTCCGGAGCCGGAACGCGCGCGCCGGGGCGTGGCGCAGCATTCTGCGTTTTGGATCCCTTCCCGGCCTGGGCGCGTAATTCAAAGAGCTGGTCGCGCAAGGCGGCCGCCCGCTCGAACTCAAGCGCGTCGGCGGCGGCGAGCATCTCGCGCTCTATCTCGGCCATGGCCAGGCGCAGGTCGTTTTCCTCCCCGGTCTTGCCAAGCACCATGCGCGCGATCTTGCCGCTTTCCTCGCGCGCGATGATGTTCTCGACGATGCTTTTCTTGATGCTCCTGGGCGTGATGCCGTTGAGGCGGTTGTATTCTTCCTGGTGCCGGCGCCGTTCGTTCATGATTGCGAGGGCCCGTTCCATTGAGCCGGTTATTTCATCGGCGTAGAGGATGACGGTGCCGGAAATGTGCCTGGCCGCCCTGCCGGAGGTCTGGATGAGCGCCGTTTCGGAACGCAGAAAACCTTCCTTGTCGGCATCGAGCACCGCCACCAGCGACACCTCGGGTAAATCCAGACCCTCGCGCAGGAGGTTGATGCCGATGAGGCAGTCGAACTCGCCCAGGCGCAGGGAGCGCAGGATGTCCACCCGCTCGATGGCGTCAATATCCGAATGCAGGTAGGTTACGCGCAAGCCGGCTTCCTGCAGGTAATCGGCCAGGTCCTCGGCCGTTTTCTTGGTAAGCGTGGTCACGAGCACCCGCTCCTTCCTGCCGGCGCGCACCCGGATCTCGTTCATCAGGTCGTCCACCTGGTTCTTAAGCGGCCGCACCGACACCTCCGGGTCCACCAGTCCGGTGGGGCGGATGATCTGCCGCACCGGCGGCGGCGAACCCCCTTTTTCGTAGGGGCCGGGCGTGGCGGTCATGAAAATTATCTGCCCGGTTTTCCGGAGGAACTCGTCGAAATTGAGGGGGCGGTTGTCCCTGGCCGATGGCAGGCGGAATCCGTGCTCTATCAGCACTCCCTTGCGCGACTGGTCCCCGTTGTACATGCCGCGCACCTGGGGCAGGGTGACGTGCGACTCGTCAATGATGGTCAAAAATTCGCCGCGGATGTAGTCAATCAGGGTCGCGGGCGGCTCGCCCGCGGCGCGGCCGCTCAGGTGCCGGGAATAATTTTCTATGCCTGAGCAGTATCCCACGGACTCGAGCATTTCAACGTCGTACATCGTGCGCATTTTGAGGCGCTGGGCTTCCAGGAGCTTTTTATTCGACTCGAGAAAGGCGATCTGAAGGTCAAGCTCGGCCTTGATGCGCTCGACGGCCGGCGCGATGCGCCCGGCGGGCATGACGAAATGCTTGGCGGGAGAAATCAGGGCGGAGGATATTTCCCGCGTGCAGCTCCCGCCCACGGGGTCGAAAACGCATATTTTTTGGATTTCGTCGCCAAAAAATTCCAGGCGGGTGCCTTCCTGGGAGTAAGACGGGAAAATATCGAGCGTGTCGCCCCTGGCCCTGAAGCTGCCGGGCATGGGCTCGTAGTCGTTGCGGGCATACTGGATGCCGACCAGTTGGCGCATGAGCTCGTCGCGGTCGATCTTCATGCCCTTTTTAAGCTCGACGAGCATGGCGCGGTAGTCATCGGGCGAGCCGAGCCCGTAGATGCAGGAAACGGAGGCGACGATGATCACGTCCTCGCGGTTGAGCAGCGAGTTGGTGGCCGAAAGCCGGAGGCGTTCGATTTCCTCGTTGATGGCGGCATCTTTCTCGATGTAGGTGTCGGTCTGGGGGATGTAGGCCTCGGGCTGGTAATAGTCGTAGTAGCTGATGAAATATTCGACGGCGTTGTCCGGGAAATAGGCTTTCAGCTCGTGGAAGAGCTGGGCGGCCAGGGTTTTGTTGTGCGAAATGACCAGGGCCGGCTTGCCCCATTTGGCGATGACGTTGGCGATGGTGAAGGTCTTGCCGGAGCCGGTCACGCCTTCCAGCGTCTGGAACCTTGATCCGGCTTCCAGGCCGGCGGCCAGAGCGCGGATCGCTTCGGGCTGGTCGCCGGCCGGCTGGTAATGAGAATGTAGATGGAATATATTATCTGACATTATGTTATAATTGCAGAAGGCAGGTCAGTCACGGTAATTCTGTATTCAATATTTTTCATTCTGCATTTATGATATTGCCAGCATGCACTGGAGCGCCAGGGCGGCATCGGCCTTCAGCGCCGGCTCGACCCGGATTTCGTTTGCAGCCGGGAATTTTTCCATCAGGGCCAGCAGCTTGGCCTCGGTGGTGAGCGCCATGTTCCGGCAGGCGGAAGGGCGCAGGGGATGGATCGCAACAGAGCCCTTGTGGAGCGCCGCCAGCCTCTGCACCAGGTGGATTTCGGTCCCGATGATCACGGTTGATCCTGCGGCGGCGCTTTCAACGTATTTTACGATCTGGGCGGTTGAGCCGTGCGCGTCGGCCAGGCGCAGCGCTTCCAGGGGTGTTTCGGGGTGGACGATGATTTTCGCCCCGGGATGCGCGGCGCGCGCGGCGGCGATGTCCGCCGGGGTGAACGTGTGGACATGGCAGTAGCCCTTCCAGGCCAGGATGCGCGCCTGTTCGACGCGCCCGGCATCCAGACCGCCCAGGGGTTTCCCGGGATCGAACACGGCCACCGCGCTGTCCGGGAGCCCCAGGTCGCGGGCGGTGTTTGCGCCGAGGTGCTCGTCCGGGAGAAAAAATATTTTTTTATTTTGCTTTAAAAAAAAGTTGAACACCGCGGCCGCGTTGCTGGAGGTGCAAGTTGCGCCGCCGTGCCTGCCGCAGAAGGCCTTGATCGCTGCGCTGCTGTTGACGTAGACGACCGGGGCCCAGTTCGCGCCGAAGGCGTTGATTTCCTCCCATGCCCTGGCGGCTTCGCGCAAAGGTGCCATGTCGGCCATGGGACAGCCGGCTTCCGGGTCGGGCATATAGACTTTCTGGCGGCTGCCGGCGAGGATGCACGCCGACTCGGCCATGAAGTGCACTCCGCAGAATATTATTATTTCTGCATCAGTTGCCCCGGCGGCCCGCCGGGCCAGCTCGAGCGAGTCGCCGATGAAATCCGCGTGACTTAAAACTTCATCGCGCTGGTAATAGTGGCCCAGAATACACAGCTTGTCCGCAAGTTCTTTTTTTATGCTGTCAATTTTTTCGGCGATAGTCATTGAAGATTTATTTTGTATGTCCCCGGCAATTTACTTAATTATCCGGCCATTTAAAATATAAATCGGATTTAGTCTTAATTTTAGCGGCCGTTCGCCAGGCTTCGTGGCTCGACTGCCTTCGTCCCGAGCTCAGGCCGAGGGGAGCTCCCCGAAGCCCGGAGCGCTTCGCCCAGGCGAGCCAGAAAGGCAAAAAATGCGGTTCTATCGAACCGCCACTGCATTTTTCACCTTCTGCCTTCCGTCGTCCATGTCCCCCGAAGCCTTGGCGAAGGGGGATGTAGTCTATGGTCTGTCGTCAGTCGTCTGTCCTCAGTCATCCGTCGTCTGTCATCTGTCGTCTGTCATC
>JBAYWJ010000304.1:0-4748 GCA_041674125.1 Kiritimatiellia bacterium | reverse complement strand
TCCTCTTCCTCTTCTTCCTCATCCTTGGCCGGTGCGGGAGCCTGGGCCGGGGCTGCGGCGGGGGATTGCGGCGCGGCCGCGGTAGCTTCCGGAGGGGTGGGCTGCGGTGCGGCGGCGGGCGCGGCCGGGGCTTCCGCCGGCCGGGCTGCCGGCGCGGGCTCGGAGGCGCAAAGCGCCTTGGCCTGGTCCGGGTTGAGCGTGATATTATAGAGTACGAGCTCGTCAAGGGCGCCGTTGGGCGAAAGGTTTCTGGCCGGATCGCCGGCGGAGATTGTTTCCGGGTCCTTCATGGGCAGCGCCTGGCCATCGGTGTTGGGGTAATCCATGCCGTCCACGTAGAGCGCGCGCTCGCCGGCCTCGTTCCAGGTGATGACGACATGGTGCCAGTTGTTTCTCCACTCGGATGGGGTGAAGGCCACGCCGGCCGGGGCGAAAATAAGCTTCTGCCTGTCGTGCGAGAGCATGAGCTGGTTTTTGGTGATTTCCACGATATTTTCGAGGCTGTTGTCGCGCGCTTCCCAGAGGGGCTTGAACCAGAAGGCGATGCTGCCGGCTTTTTTCCAGGCCTTGAAATAATCGTTTCTGACGTCAATCGCCAGCTGCTCGTGCGTCACGGAGAGCGCCCCGAGCACCCAGGTGTGGGGCGAAAGCTCCGGGCTCCTGGTGGCGAAGGCGTTGCGCTGCTCGAGCTGGAGGCCATCGGCAGAGAAGTTCATCTTCTGGCTGTCGACCGTTGTGCAAATCAGCTGGAGGTGCGAGTTGATGTTGGTGCCGGCCGGGAGCGAGTTCCTCCAGTCCGCTTCGTGCTTGGGGCCGATGTTGATGCGCCGGAAGGGATATTCGAACAGGCAGGAAAACCTCTGCCATTCCTGCTGCAGGTCTATGTAAACCGGCTCGCTCGCCGCGCCGCTATCGACATCTTTCAGCACCAGCTTCAGGTTGCCCTGGCCCTTCAGGAAAAGCGAGGCCACGTAATAGGCCGGGACGATCGCGCCGCTCTCCTTCGTGTAAAAGGCCTTCTCGACCAGCGCTTCGGCGCTGAAGCCCTCTTCGCCGGTTTCGCCTTTTGTTTCAACCGCGAGGGCCTCCTTGCCCTGCCACGGCTTGTCGGCCGAAATGGAGAGCGCCGCTCCCTGGACCGGCTTGAAGGCGCCCGCCTCGGAAGCCGCGGACTGGCCGATGGAAAACAGGTTGCCGTAGGCCGATTCAAGCATCACCGCCTTGCCGGAGCGGCCTTCAATGAAGCGCGGGGCGCCTTCGCTCACCGGGGTGCCGTCAAGGTAGGATGAGGAAATCCGGTTGAAAACAACCGGGATGGTTGATCCGCCCACTTCCGGCTGCAAGGAGCCGTCAAAGCTAAAGCGCGCCACCACGCACTTTGCCGGGTCCTTGGCCGGCGGCGGGGGCGGCTCCTCAGCCGGGGCGCTTGCGGACGATGCTGCTCCCGTTGCCGGGGTTTCTGCGGCAGCGGTTGCCGCCGGTGCGGCCGGGATTTGGGCTGATGTGCCTGGCGCTGCGGCCGGCTGCGCCGCCGGAACTTCGGAAGGCGCCGCTGCCGCGGCGGCCGGAGCAGGGGCGGCGGCGGGGGAAGGCACCGAGGGCGCAAGGGGCGCGGTAATCGTCGGCATGGTTATTTTGGGCATGGCTATTGAGGGAGCCGCAGGCGCCGGTGCGGCGGGGGTGGGGGCGGGCGTTTCCTGGGCGCGGGCGAGAGCGGCGCAAAGCACGATTGCGCAGAACACTTTAAACCTCATGGCATTACTCCTTTATTGGCCGCATAGATTATTATTGCAGAAGGCTTTTTTTGTATCACGCATAGTGAAATCGGACAACCAAATTCAGAATCTATTCGCCGATAACCTCATAAATGCCCGGGCCTTTCCCGGAAAAGGTCACACGGTCGGCGCGGATATCCTGCGGGTCAACCGCCAGCGGCGGCTGGCAGAACACAAGCGGGCGGACGCGGAAGGGCGCGGTGATGGCGACAATGTCGCCGGGCGCGGCAAAGCCGCGCAGGCGGCGCTCGGAGAGCTGGTTGGGCCTGGAATCGTAGGTGAAAATGCCGAGGACATCCACCGGCTTCCCGGCCGCCTCAAGCCGGACGGTGTGCAGGCCGTAGCCAAGGCCGGTTATGCCCTTGCGGTTTTCAAGGTATAGCTTGTTCGTTGCAATATCCGTGAAGGGCTGGTCGGCAGGAATGGTTGCCTTTTCAGCTCCGTCTACCGTGATTTTCAGGGCGCCGGCTTCAGGCCGGTTTACGTAGGCGATCGAGATATCCGCGGCAATGACTTCGATTTCCATCACCTGGCCGGGCTTGAGCCGCGCCTGGCGGCTGCCGTAGGGCGCGCCCCACTCGGAGCTGTAATCGAGCAAGGCCACTCCCGGCTTGCGCCAGAGCCCGGAATCAACCCCTAAAAACAGGCGATTCGGGCAGACCTTGCAGTCGACGGCATTGATTTTCGCCTGGTCGCCGTCAATCTCCAGGATGTGCCGGTCGCCGAGTGAAAGGTTGCCGTGGCTGAACGAGGCGTTGCGGATGTCCCGGCCGGCAATCGAGTTGCCGCGGATGCGCGTCAGGGGCTGGCCGTCTATCCAGGCCTTGACCTTGTTGGTGGCCACTGAGGCCCATGCGTTGAGGGCAGTATCCTCCAGGATGAAGCGCCGGCCGCCGTTGATCCTGGCGTTGTCCCCCGCGAAGGTGGCCATTTCACCCTCCCAGCCGTAGGAATTGGGATGCAGGCGCTCCGGCAGGCGGGCCTGAAGCTGTCCAGCTTCGGTCGGGTTCCAGCATTCAAACGCCTTTTCCATCTGCTTGAACCAGAGGTAGTGCGCCGCGGCCTGCGGGTGGCCGCCGTCCGGAGTGAGGGTGAAATAGTTGCACCAGCGCGTGACGTCATCGAGCGCCTTGCCGGCGTCAAGCGCCGGGATCTGGTAGCGCAAGGCGAGCGCCCTCAGGTCATCGCAGTTTGGGGTGTAGCCGCCGCGGTTCTGGAACTGGCAGAAAAGAAACTCGCAGCCGGGATAGTGGCGCTGGATCCAGCGGATCGCGCCTTCGAACACCGCAACCTCATCGGGCGTGTCGACTTTCTCATTGGCGCCGCTGCCGAAGATGACCAGGTCCGGTCCGGGCCCGCCGGGGCGGCTGAATATTTCCGGGTGCAGTTCCTGCCATGTCTTCCCGGCGGGATATCCGTTCATTTCCGGCTGGGGCGGAACGGCGAGCGAGCAGTATTCGCCCAGGCCGGAGTGGGATTCGGCGACGCAGGAGCCGTCGCAGGCCATGAAGTTGAGGAGTATTTTTTCTACGGGCAGGTCGAACTTGCGCATGAGCTCAAGGCGCAGCCTCCCGGCGTAGCTCCAGTAGTGCCGCCACTGGCCGACGTAGCCGGCCAGGTCCGGCCGGTTGACCTTGGAGGCCTCGAAATAAGTGTGGGGATCGGCGGACACCGGCTGCTTGAAAGAGGGCGAAGATGGGTCTTCGTCGTAGCAGTAAAGCGGCGGGTTGGCGCTGCCTCGGTCGATGCTCGATCCCATGACCATGATGTGAAGCGCCTCGCCTTTCCAGAGTTTCTGGATAGTGCGCGGGATATGCCGGTAATAGGGAATGATCGGCCTTGAAACCAGGTCGCCCGCAGCGGGCTCCGCCCCTTTGGTCAGGCGCGGGGAATGAACCCAGGCTTCCTTTTCGCCCCGGTTCTCGAACACTACTTCAATCCCGACGGTGTTGATGTCATCCGCGCGCGCTTCCTTGCTTTCCTTGAAATGCCCGGTAATTTCGGCGGCGTTGATCACAAGCTCCACCGCGCCGGTCCGGGCCGAGTCAATGGAATATTCCTTTTCCGCCACCAGCTCGCCGCGACCGTGCTTCTGGAAAATGCGCTCGTCAGTTTGCCCGAAATCCTTCGGCTTCCACTGGCCCTCGGAGCTTTCGGTTTTCATGACGCGGATGATGGCGCGCAGCGCGCCGGGCTCGGACTGGTAGCCGCCCGCCGTGAGGCAGAGCCGGTCGCCGTGCGCCAGGCCCGCCTCGGACAGGGTGAAGAACTGCCACAGGCGCCTGCCGGGTTTGATGGCCGCGAGGTTGTGCACACAGCCAGCCGGGCGGATGGCCTGGCCCGTTTCGCCGTCCAGGTGCGCTTCGCGGAGAATGCGTGTGTCGCCAAAGGCGTCGCTGTTCCAGAAGGCGGCGTAGCCGGATTCAAAGTCCTTGGCGGCGCCGGTGCGGTGGCCGCTGAAGGAATGAAACTCGAAGGAAGGGTTCTGGAGAAGGTTCATGCTGTTGCCCTTTGAGATGTTTGCGAGAAGGAAGCACAAGGCCGCTGCAAGGCATGGCCTTGCCGCGGAATGCGGGTGGCGGCGCTTATTCATCAAGGCAGGGTAAAAAAAACAGCCCGGCCGGTCAAATGAAATCTGCCGGCGCGCCCGGGGCAAGAGCCGTATTGATTTTCAGGCCCGAATGCGGCAGGATGGCTGGCGGGTTGAATGCATGCATGAAAAAATATACAACTTGAGCGGGGCTGCCCGGAAAGCCCGGGGCTCCGAAGGCGCGCGGCGCTGGAGTGACTGGCGCTGGCAGCTTGCCGGGAGCTTCGCCGGCGCTGCCGGCCTGGCGGCCCTGGAGCCGCTGCTGCACGGGATGGAGAAAGGAGCCGCGGCGTCCGCGGAAAAATATCCTTTCTGCGTCACGCCCTATTATCTTTCGCTCTGCGATTTGAACGCGCGCCGCGACCCGCTGCTCAGGCAGATCC
>JBAYWJ010000303.1:0-4761 GCA_041674125.1 Kiritimatiellia bacterium | reverse complement strand
TTTTTTCGAAGAAATATCGCATGGCAGGCGCTTTACCCCATGGTTGCGGCGGTTGTCCAGCCTGACGCCGAAATGCTCCAGACCTGAGCATGCCGCCCAGCGGACCAGCGGAACGCTTTCGCCGATCGTGTCGGTGAATATCAGGGCATCCGTCCGGCCGACTACCGCCAGGTAGGAGCCGATGTATTTCCTGATCCGCCACACGTAGACCTGCGCAGCGGACTGCAGCCGCGCAACGTCGCCCGCTCCCCCGTAAGCGCCCGCAAAAACGTCACGAATGTCGCTGGAAATTCCCGAGAGGCCCAGGACCCCGCTCTTGCTGTTGAGAATCCGCTCCACGGCCGCGCTGTTGCCGGTGTTTTCAGCCAGCAGGTTCATCACGATCGCCGGATCAATGTCTCCGCAACGCGTGCTCATAACCAGCCCCTGCAAGGGCGAGAACCCCATCGTGTTGTCCACGGAACGCCCGTTTACAATCGCGCAAAGGCTGGCACCGCCGCTGCCCAAGTGGCAGCTGACCGCGCTCAGCTTTTCAAGGGGTTTGCCGATGAATTTTGCGGTTTCTTCCGCAACATATTCGTGGCTCGTGCCATGGAAGCCGTACTTGCGTATGCCAAGTGCGCGCGTCAGGCGGCGCGGCAGGGTGTATTCCCTCGCGCAAGGCGGCATGGCGGCGTGAAACGCCGTGTCGAAGACCGCGACCTGCGGCAGGCCCGGATATCGCCGGCCGCATTCCCCGATCAGGTCAATAGCCGGGGGATTGTGCAACGGCGCCAGGCGGCGCGTGGCGTCAAGGGCGCCCATGTTTTTTTTACCGATAACCGCCGGCGCGGCAAACTTCCGGCCGCCGTGGACCAGGCGATGCGCCACCGCATCCGGGGAAAGCGAGGAGCCTTCAAGCAACTTCATGATGGCCCCGAAAGCCTCGGCGTGGTCCTTCATCTTCACGCGCACTGCGGATTCCACAGTCCCGCTGCGGTATGCGATCACCGCGGGCTCGGCCGTCGGCGGGCCGACGTGCCGCGCTTCGCCACCGCTGATTTCCCTCCCGGCCGGCATGTCAAGCAGCCGGTATTTCAGCGAGGAGCTGCCACAGTTGAAAACAAGTATTTTCATTTTAGATGTCATCCGAGGTCCATCCGCAAACGGGTATGCCAACCAGGGCGTGCGCCATGGCGGCCGTGCCGTAGATCGCCTGCCTGATGGCATCAAGCCCGACGTATTCGCCGGCGGCGTGCGCCTGGTCTTCCAGGCCGGGGCCGAAGCCGACCGCGGGAATGCCGTATTCCTGGACCAGAACGCTCCCGGCCGTTCCCATGCCCAGCCGCCCCAGGCGCCATTTTCCGGGATGCACCGCGCACCCGGCCGCTTCCATCGCCTGGGATACGCGGACAAGCATCGGGTTGAAAGGATCCGTCTGCCAGGCCTTGACGATCCGGCGCACGGACCTCACCTGGCCGGTGTATAATTTCTGTTTTTCGCTGCAGACGGCCACGTCAATCGCCACATTGCCGGCAGACTCGGCCGACTTGCGGACACTGTGCGCAATGTTGCTGACCATGCCGGGAAGTTCATCCTGCCCCGAGACCCGGCAGGCCATGCGAAACGAGGCTGACCGTCCAAAGCGGTTGTTCCGGAACACCGGGGCAGACACGCGGCGCATGTTTTCTGAATGAATTTCGGCGGCCAGCGCTTTCTTGTCATCCATTTCAGAGATTATGCTTTCGACAGCATCATCCACGTTAAACGGGTCCTGCCCTTCTATTTTAACATCCACTTCCGCCCAGCCGTCGTGCCCGTAATACAAACCGAGCCCGGTCGGCTCGCCGAGAATGGCGAAATCCGGCACAAGCATCTTGCGCTTGAGAGTATGCCCGATTAATTCGCGCACCCCGAGGCTCAGGCCGTTTTCCTCCGCAACCGTGGCGGCCACGATCATCGTGCCCTTGAGCGGCAGAAGACAGCGCTTTAGCAGCATGCCGGCGTATATCTGGGCCGCCAGGCCCCCCTTGCAGTCCGCCGCGCCAAGCCCATACAGCTTGCCATCCTCAATCCCGGCCGCGATCTTGCCCCCGCCTCCGGCAGGTTTTAAGACCGTATCCATGTGGCTGTTGAGCAGGATTACGGGCTTGCCCTCGCGCCCCGCCATTATTCCGACCACGTTGCCGCATTCATCGCGAAAGACCTCGTCGTAACCTCCGGACGCCATTTCTTTCTCTATCAGATCCGCCGCGCCCGCTTCGTGCAGACTTTCGCTGCCGGTCTCAACCAGCCTTTTCGCAAAATCAACCGCATCCTCATGAATGCCATCCAACTTATCTTTAAGTATCCTGTACATGACCATCCTCCAGTATTAACCGCCTTTTTATGACACCGTTTTTTTACAATATGTTATTAAGCACGTATCGTGCCAAGTTATTAAAATAGAATACAAAACTCTTGAGCACATGTGTTTATATTATTAAACATATTTTTTAAATTCTATTTTCATATTTCATATTGCATTAATGATGTTTTATTATAGAATAATTGAAATGAAAGCAAATGAATTGAAACTTGACGAGCTGGTGGATTTCAGCGACGGCGGTTTAAGCCTCCAGGGGCGCCGGCTGATCCTCCACGACATGCACGCGTTTGCCCAGTTCCGCAAGGATTTGATTGAAATGACCGGCCTGGATTATGCCCGCAGGATCCTGACCCGCTTTGGATATTTCGAGGGACAGGCCGATGCCGCCGCAATGCAGCGCATTTACAAGTGGGACTCGATCGAAGAATGGCTCAAGGCGGGCGCGCGCATGCAGACTTTGCAGGGAGTGTCCCGGACGGTCGTCAACAGCATAAAATGCGACCAGGCCGCCGGCAGCCTTGAAATGGAAATCGCCTGGCATAATTCCGCGGAGGCCGAGGAACACATGGTCGCCCTGGGAAAGGTCGGGTTCCCGGTCTGCTGGATCCTGGCCGGATATCTCAGCGGGTACGCTTCCTACTGCCTGGGCAAGGACGTGTTCTTCATAGAATCCCAGTGCCGCGCGTGGAACGATTCCGCGGTTTGCCTCGCCGTGGGCCGCGACCGCGCGGGATGGGATGAACGCTCAAGCCGCGAGCTTGAATATTTCAAGCCGGAAGAGATACACGGCAAGGTCACATTTCTTACAAATGAACTCAGGCGTAAAACGAAAGAGCTCTCGCGCCAGCGCCGCGAACTTGACCGGCTGTCGCACGCCGCCTCCCCCGCCATGATCGAGGTTCACAGCGAGGCTTTCCGGCGCGTGATCATCCTGGCCGAACGCGTGGCTTTGTTTGACACCTCGTTGCTAATCACCGGCGAAACGGGCGTGGGCAAGGAAGTTTTGGCACGCCATATCCACAACTCCTCGCCGCGCGCCGGAAGTCTTTTCCTCGGCGTCAACTGCGGCGCGCTTCCCGAAACGCTCCTGGAAAGCGAACTTTTCGGGCACAGGGCCGGTTCTTTTACCGGCGCGGCGCGCGACCGGACCGGGCTCTTCGAGCAGGCCGGCAACGGCACCATCTTCCTGGATGAAATCGGCGAGGTGTCGCCCGCGGTGCAGGTTAAGCTCCTGAGGGTCCTGCAGGAGCACGAAATCACCCGCCTCGGCGAAAGCCGCCCCCGCAAGATCAGCGCGCGCATCGTGGCCGCCACCAACCGCAACCTGGAATCCGACGTGCGCGAAGGACGTTTCCGGGAAGACCTTTTTTACCGCCTGCGGGTGATAGAGATCCATATCCCGCCGCTGCGCGAAAGGCGCGACGACATCCTCCCCCTCGCCCGATATTTTGTACTGAAAACCGGCCGCAAGCTCAAAATAAAAAACCTTCGCCTTGATCCCCGCTGCATGGACCTGCTCCTGCAATACAGATGGCCGGGCAACATCCGCGAACTGGAAAACGCCGTCGAGCATGCGGCCGTCCTCTCCAATGGCCCGGTGATTTTTCCGGAACTCTTGCCGTCGCACATTATCCATGCCGCCGGAAACATGATTGCTCCGGGCGCTGTAAACACCGGCCGCGGCCTTGCGCTTGCGGATGTTGAAAGCGAACACATCCGGCGGGTCCTCGAATCAACGCAAGGCCATCGCGGCAAGGCCGCCGCGCTGCTAGGCATAAGCCCCTCCACCCTCTGGCGGAAAATGAAACAATCCGGCAACCAATAATGCCGGATGCTTGCCCCCGGATCAGCTTCAGCCGCGCTTCAATCACGCGGGGACTCGGCCGGGGATAAAGGCATCCTGTTCCCAAAATTGAAAAACATCAGGCTTGACTTTCTTCCGGCCGGCCCATATCATTTCAATAAGCGGGGCGGGTATGAACAAGATGCGCCACATACCTGAAGCAATATCAGGGGAACTATACTCAAGGATCTTCCACGCCTGCAGCAACATGCTCTCCCTTTCCCGCATCAGCGACGGAAAATTCATCGAGGTCAACCAGGCCTGCACCGCAATTCTCGGCTACACGCGCGAGGAGATGAACGGTCATACAACCTTTGAACTCGGGCTTTACGCCTCGCCCGCGGACCGGGAGAAACTGCAGAAATCCGTGGATCAAAGCGGACGGGTACGCAACGCCGAAATACAGGTTCGCGCCAAGGACGGCCGTGTTCTCGACGTCCTGTTTTCCGCCGAAAAACTGTCATACAATGGGGAAGCATGCTGGCTCGTAGAAATCGCGGACATCAGCAGCCTGAAAGAGACGGGCGAACTGCTCCGGGAAACCTCCGGCCGCCTGGCCGACACCGCCGCC
>JBAYWJ010000302.1:0-4792 GCA_041674125.1 Kiritimatiellia bacterium | reverse complement strand
GTTTCCATCAGCCAGGATTACCACAGCTTCTCTAAAAACCTGATCGTGCAGTTTCTGCGCCTGAACAAGCTGCATCCTGAGCTTGCGCGCTACGTCAAGGCCCGGGCGCCCTACCGTACCATCTTGAATGCAAAAGCCGAGCGGCAGACCGTCGCAAGCATGGTAAGCGACGTTGACGATGTCTCGCTGCTCATATCGGAAATAGAAAAGGACGGCAAGGGCATACCGATCCTCCTCAAGCACTACCTCCGCCTCAACGCCAAGATCCTGAGCTTTAACGTCGACCGCAAGTTCTCGAACGTCGTTGACAGCCTCATCATCGTGGACATGACCAAATCCGACGGCAAGCTGCTCGGGCGCTTCATGAGCCCCGAAGGATACAAGAAATTCGCCAGGTTCAACGGGATCATCACCGACGACCCGGGACCATCCTGAAGCAATAACATGAAAAACGCCATATACTGGTTTTCCGGCACCGGCAACTCGCTGGCCGTGGCCACAGACTTGGCGCAAGCGCTCGGCGAAGCCGAGCTGATCCCTATCGCCCGGGTCATACGGGGCAGCATCCGGCCCTGCGCAGTCATGGGCGTTGTGTTCCCGGTCTATGCCTTCGGGCTGCCGCGGATCGTCCGCGAGTTCCTGGCCCAGGCGCCATCCGCCAAGACAGAATACATATATACCGTCGCCACCATGGGCGGCATCGCCGGCGCGGTCCATAAAGAGGCGGCAAAAATTCTTTCCGGCCACGGCCTCAAGCTGGCGGCCGGATGGTCGGTCGTCATGCCCGGCAACTATCCCGTGCTCAAAAACCCGCCCGCGCCGGAAAAGCAGGAGCTCATCTTCGCCAGGGCGAAGGAGAAGGCCGTAAAAATTGCCGCGGCCGTCGCCGGGCGCGCCGCCGGCATCAGCGAGGACACCCGCCGGCCTCTGCGCTGGCCGATGGAGTTTATACACAACTTTGCCCGCAATAAATTCAGCGACGAGGACGGCAAGTTTTCCGCCGGCGAAAGATGCACCCACTGCGGAGTATGCGCCAGGGTCTGCCCGGTGGAAAACATCCGCATGGTAGATAAAAAGCCCGTCTGGATGCACCACTGCGAACAATGCATGGCCTGCCTGCAATGGTGCCCGGCCCAGGCCATTGAAGTCGGGCGGGCCACCATCGGCAAGAAACGCTATCACCACCCCCGCTTCAAAACGGCGGATTTCTTCCTGCGGAAAGAATGACCGCAAAGCGGAAGACAGGAGTCAGGACACAGTAGTCAGTAGTCAGAAGCCAGAAAGTGTTTCGTTGTCCTGCTGAAGAAAAGCCCGTCATTTGTCCAGTAATTTCGCAAGGGCCGGATCAGGAGCGGCGCCGAATTTTAACGCATTCGCGTAATGCTCGCCCGCCGTGGCTTTTTGCTTAGGGTCCTTCTTTATGAGGAGTCTGGCGAGGTTGTAGTGGGCCTCGGAAAGACGCGGGTTGAGGCTGATGGCCTTCTGCATTTCCGCCATTCCCTGGTCAATCTGCCCCGTCCCGGCCAGGGCTACCCCCAAAATGACACGGGCCGCCGCCCCGGCGGGATCGTCCGCCACGATTATCCCGGCCAGCTGGAGGGCCCGGTCAAACTGGCGGTCATGGCACAGTATCACTGCCAGAAGCATATTGACGGCGTTGTCCGGCGCGGGAACGACGCTCCACTGGAAGAGCAGGTCGCGCGCCCGGTCAACCTGGCCGAGGCGCAGGTAGCACCTGCCGGCGCCCGCCAGGGCGGCCGAGTCTTGGGGACTGCCTGCCAGCGCCATCCGGTATTGTTCCAGCGCGCTTTCAAAATCGGATTTCTTTTCAAGGGCCATGGCCTGCTCCAGGCCCGCGGCCTTGTCAGATTCCGGCGCCGGCTTGACCGGGACAGGCATGGGCGCAGCCTGGACTGCAGGCGCAGGCGCCTTCGGGATGGGGACGCCCCGCGGATCCTCCGCCGCATCCCCGGCTTTCAGAGCCCGGCCCAGCCCTTCGACACAATAGTGTATCCGGAAATCCACCAGGTTGGTCTCCCAGGTTGGGTAGTCAGATGCCAGTTTACGATACAGCCTTATGGATTCCTCGTAAAGCGCGGCGGCATCTTCTTTCATGCCGCGCTTCAGGAGCCAGTCGGCAGTCGACATGGATTCATAGGCCATCAGGTAGCTTTTGGAAGGGGAAGGCCCGTTCGTTTCGGACGCGGCCGGGCAGGCGCCGCAAGCCAGCACCGCGAGCGCCGCCGCCAGAAAAATGGTTTGCATGCGTTTTAGAGACATATACGGTTCACCGTTTGACTTTTGAAGACTAACTGTTAATAATACCGGTAACAGGATTTGAAAAATAATTCAATGCAAGAGAGTATACCCGATATCCGCGCGCAATCAAGGCCTTATGCCGCCGCGGGCGCCCGGGGCATTATCCTGGCCGCGGTGCTTATCCTGCTGGGAATCACCGTGGCCCTCGCCATGCAGGCCCAGGTTTTGGCGCGGTCGTATTTAATCCTGGCCAAAGCCGAACATACCCGGGCGCAACTGCGCGCGGCTGCGGCCGATGGCGCCTGGCATGCGCTCAACATACTGGCTGCCGACCGGGTCATGCTGATTGACCACACCAACGAGGACTGGGCCGCCCCCATATCGCTGCGCCTCCCGGACGGCATCGAAATTGAAATCAGCATTACAGACCAGAACCGCCGCCTGGACGCGAATATGCTCGCCTACCAGCCGCCGGCCGCCCCGTGGCGACCGCCCGCAGCCGTAATCCGCGACCTGCTCGCCTCAGCAAATGCGCCGGATCCGGACAGGCGGGTGGAAATAATCAGGGACTGGCTGGATGAGAACCTGGAAGGTGACTACGAAAAAGCCTACTACACGCGCCGTGAATCGCCTTTCTCCCCCCCAAACCTCCCGGCGGAAAGCCCGGAGGAAATGCTCTTTCTCCTGGATTCAACCAATAACGCCTCTCCCGCCGAAGCGGTCATGGCCGTCTTGCCGGCGCAAGACCGCCGGATCGAACCGGTGAACGTAAACACCGCCGACCGGGCAACGCTGCTGGCCGTTTTCGGCCTCAATAACGCCCCGGCCGCGGACAGGATCATCCGCGGCAGGGGCGCGGTGCCGATCCTGACCCTGGACCAGGTGCTGGCCCCCCTGACTTTGAAAAGACACGCCCCCTATCTTTCCGTGAGAAGTTCCTTTTTTTCGATCCACGCCCGGGCTATGATGGGGCCAGATGCGGAAGATGTGTACTGCCTTGCCCGGCGCGATGCATCCGGAAACATCCAGGTGGTCCGGTGGGTGGAGCGGTGATCAGCCAGGACAAGTCAGTAACCAGTAGCTTGGATATATATACGAGCCGCGTTAATTACCAATCAACGCAATTTTGCAAATGATATTTTTACCGGCAAAATCATGGTTTGGCGCTTGCCTCCAGGCTGGAAAGCCCGCCATCGTCAGGTCAACACGCTCGCTGACCGGAAGGATAAGCCATGCCGCCGTCGCCGCGCCTGCTGCCGCGGCAAACAAAAACCTGGCGCCGGCAGCCGGGTGCATCGGCATCCACGAAAGCCTCACCCTCTGGCTGGACACTCCATTCTCATCAAGGAACAAGGCCGCCAGCGTGCTGCCCGCAATGCTGGATGTCCAGCTGCCATTCCAGCTCAATGATTGCTGCTATTGTTTCACCAGGTTCCGTAAAAATGAATCCGGCAAGCTGTCGGCGCTGGCCGTGGCGGCGCGCCGGGCGATCGTGGAGCAGAAGATCCAGGCCTACCAGGCCTGCGGCCTCGACCCGGTCATTATCGACCACGAAGGGCTGGCGCTCTGGGACGCGAGCCTGCGCGAGAAACCGCCGCTTCCCGGCGCCGTGCGCGCAGTTGTCTGCCTTGAGCCGGACCATGCCGCCTTCGTGACAGGAACAGGCCGGGAATACCGGAACTCCCACAGCCTGCGGCTGCCGGCCACTCCCGGCGCGGATGCGAGCCCTGATGACATATTCAGGCGCATTCACCGCAACCTGCGCGCAGAACTGCAGTCCGCCGCCAGGGTTGAGTGGTTTTTCTGCGGTTCTCTCGCGCGCCAGCCGGCGTTTATCGGGAACCTCCACCGGCTGCTGGCCGCTGAATGGCCCGGCCCCTTTGCAGCGCACAAGTTTCCGGATGTTTTTCTGCCCCGCGCCCTGGCCGCCCGCGCCCTGGCCGGCGGCGCGGAACGCTGCAACCTGCGCCAGGGCGACCTGACCCACCCCGGCCTCAGGCGCGCGCAGAAACGTAAAGCGACCGCCTCCACCGCTCTTTTTCTGGCGGCCGGCATTGTCCTGTGCGCCTTCAACCTCGCCTGGCAGGCCGCCGGCGCCGCTTTTGACAGGGCCGCCAGGAATGAAATAACGCGCCTGGCCGCCGAAATCGCCCCGGGCGCGGTCATCCCCTACGGCCGCGAGGCCGAAGAGGCGGCAAAAATCGTCCGTAAAAAATCAAGTGACAACGCGCCAGCCCTGGATTACTTCGCGCGGCCGCTCCCGGTGCGGCTGGTGGAGATCATCAGCGCCGGCAAGGAATGCCATGTTGCCTTCATGCGCCTTGAGCTCTCGCGCGAAAAAACAGCCGTCAGCGGCACTTCCGAGGACTGGAACTACTGCGAGCGCCTTGAAAAGCAGCTGCGGCATTTCGGCTATCAAACCGAAATGGAACGTAAGGAGGCCCAGGACGACAGCCTGGTCCATTTCAACCTCAGGGGCACGGCAAAGCCATGAAGCCGAACATGGAAAATATTCTCCGCGCCGCCGCCGCGG
>JBAYWJ010000301.1:0-4802 GCA_041674125.1 Kiritimatiellia bacterium | reverse complement strand
GGCGTCTTCCTGACCGGATACCGCCTCTCCGGCAACAGGCGGTTCCGCGATATCGCGATGGAAACCGCCGCGACGCTGCTGCGCGATGAAAACCCGCCGGGCAACTGGATCAATTATCCTCCTTGCAGCCGGCGGATGGGCGTGATTCATCCGCGCCACGCCTACTGGTGGGGTTACCCGATGCTCGCCGTCTTCGCCGAAACGCGCGAGCAGTCTTTCCTTGATTGTTTCCGGAGGAGCGTGCAATGGTACCGTTCAGCACTGCGCCGCGATGGCGGCCTCTTCAGGGGAACAGCCGTCGACTTCAAGACCGATTCCTTCGGCCACGCCACCTCGGGGGTGGGGGGCGCGGCAATAATGCTGACCGCCTTGTATAACATGGAAAAGGACCCGGAACTGCTTAAGGATATAGAACGCGCCCTCGGATTTTGTTGCGGAGTCCAGTTCGTGCGCCCTTCGGACCCGAACCTGAAGGGTGCCATACTTGAAAAGATCCTGCCGCCGGACGGCACGGACAATTCACCCTATTATATAAGGGACTTGGGCACGATTTTTTTCGTGCAGGCTGCGAGCTATGCGCTGGCATCGGGAATTTTCCAGGCATGAGATACAAACCCGCCGGGGAGGAGGGAAGAATGAACAAAATGCTGTCCGCCGTTCCGCTGCTTTCGGCCATATTTCTTACGAATTGCGCTTTATCAGGTCCGGCCCGGCTGACGGAGGCGGATAACGCGAGCACGAATTCCGTCAAGGCCGGGGAGGGAATAGAGATCGTCCTGAAGGGCAATCCGACGACCGGTTACGAGTGGATCCTGGATTCTTCCGCCACCAACAAGCTGCAGCAGGTTGGAAAGGCTGAATACCTCCAGGATCAGCAAGCGGGCAAAAATTTGAGGGTTGGTGTCGGCGGGCAATACGTGTTCAAGTTCAAGGCGGTTGAGCAGGGGGCGGGAAATATCAAGCTTGTCTACCGCCGGTCGTGGGAGACTACAGATTGCGACAGGGTTTATTCGGTTGATTTTGATATCAAATGAGTCCAAAAAAAACAAAAAGATGCAGAAAGGGGCGTTTCTCACAGAGACCACGGAGTTCACAGAGAGGGGCAAAAACCATGCAGGCGTGGCCGGTCAATTTTTGCGCTCACCCGAAAATTGACCGGCCATATTTTCTCTCTGTGCCCTCAGTGATCTCTAGCAAGCCTGGCGAGCGGGTGAGAGAAAAATCCTTTGGCTTTCCCAAAAAACCGCTCAAGATCGCAGTCGTGCAGATGAATGCCGGCATTGACGCGGAGCGCAACCTCGCGCGCATGGGGGATATGATTGCCCGCTTGGGCAAATGCGACCTTATCGCCCTGCCGGAAGTTTTTGCCTTGCGCGGATCGGACGCCGACTACCGCGCCCATGCCGCAACCATGAACGGGCCGCTGGTCAGGCGCCTTGCCCTGATCGCCCGCGCGCGCCGGTCATGGATTCTTGCCGGCAGTGTTATCGAAAAATGCGGGGATAAATGTTTCAACACCTGCCTCCTGCTGGACCGTGCCGGCGTTTTGCGCGCCAAATACCGCAAAATACACCTTTTCGAAGCGCACCTTGATAACGGTCAATCAGTCCGCGAAAACGACATTTATTCCGCCGGCTGCCGCCCCGTGCTGGCGGATGTCGAAGGCTGGAAATGCGGCTTGTCTATCTGCTTTGACCTGCGCTTTCCGGAGCTGTTCCGGCATTATTCCGCCCGCGGGGCGCACCTGCTTTTTGTCCCGGCCAATTTCACCCAGGCGACCGGGAAGGACCACTGGGAAACGCTCCTGCGCGCGCGGGCGATCGAGAACCAGGCCTTCGTGGTGGCGCCCGACCAGTGCGGGACAAATCCGAAAACCGGCATTGCCAGCTACGGCAACAGCATGGTCGTGGGGCCCTGGGGCGAAATCATCGCCCGCGCCGGCATGAAGGAGCGCGTGCTGGCCGCCACCCTCGATCCCGGCGTTTTGCGCCGGATCCGCGCCCGGATCCCGGTCCTCCAAATGCGCCGGTTCGATCTTGCCTAGACTCCGCAAATCCCTTAAGGCCGAAAACCGAATCCTCACAGCTCCAGCGGCAGGGAAACCGTGGCGTAGCCCCTGCCCGAGAACATGACTTTCCAGTTTGCGCCGCCGGATTCGCGGATGGCGGGATCGGCCAGGCCGTCGCCGTCAAAGTCGGCCGCGGCTGGTTTCCAGCCGCAGCCGCCAAGGGGCTCGCCCAGGCTGAGCGATGCATAGCCTGAACCGGAAAGCAAAATTTTCCAGCTGCCGTCGGAGCGGTTGCACGCGGCGGGATCGGCCAGGCCGTCGCCATCAAAGTCGGCGGCAAGGGCGCTGTAGCCGTCACCGCCAAGGAAGGCGGAAAGGGAGATCGTGGAATAGGAGCTCGCCGAGAGCTTGATCTGCCAGCTCCCGGTCGCTTCCTGGTATACCGCCGGATCGGCCTTGCGGTCGCCGTCAAAGTCAGCAGGGCACGGGGCCCAGCCTGAGGCGCCCAGGAATCCGGTTAAATCAACCAGGGAATACCCTCCACCTGAGAGCTTGAGGCTCCAGCTGCCGTTTGTGCCCAGGTAAACCGCCGGATCGGCCAGCCGGTCGCCGTCGTAATCCGCCGCCGCGGCCGCATAGCCTGGCCCGCCCAGGAAGGCGTTCAAGGAGGCCTTCGCGTAGCCGCTGCCGGATAATTTAACCGCCCAGGCTCCGGAGCTCGCGTCATAGGTGGCAGGGTCGGCGATGCCGTCGCCGTCGTAATCGGCGCAGGCGCCGGAAGCGGTGGCATTAAGGATGCTTACCACAGCCGGCGGCTGCCAGGTCTGGTTCAGGATGTTTGTCCCCGGCAGGTAGGTGCGCAGGAGCATGTAAAAGGCGCCCGCGGCCGCTGGCAGCCAGTTCGACTCCCTGTCCGCGCCCGGAGACTGGCACTGGACGTAAATGGGCAGGCTGCCGTCCGGGTCGAATTTAAGGGCGCCGGCCGGGTAGGTGCCGAACCGGTACCGGTTCAAAGAATTCGACACGTAATTGTGATAAATGTCATACATGGTCACGGACCAGAAGGCGTTCACCTCGGGCAGCCCCCCCGGGGCAAAACGCATCATGTAGCTGCCGTCGCCCGTGAGCGGAAGCCCGAGCGAGTCCATGGTCACGTTCATGTAGGTTCCCTCGGCGGTGTCGCTCGCCACGAGGCCGACGTTGCACTGGGCCGCGGCGCGCGTGATGAAATCGTTCGTGCGGCCGGCCCGTCCCATCCAGGGGGGAGGGTATGACCAGCCGTTCACGAACTTGCCGTTTCCGCCGGCAATGTTGAAGTCATACATCAGCCTGATGGTGTCCTGTTCGGCCCGGATCAGCCCGCGCTTGGTGGCCGCATCTGCGGCCTCCACGTCCTGGTTCGGTCCCACTCCGATCTGCGCGAGGGAGTTGACAAACGAGAGCTGGTCCGCGGTGACCGGGGGATTTTCGGTCATGGCCCGGTTCATCGTCTTCCAGTCCGCGAGCGGGTCGTTGGTCGAAAAAGGCGCCCACACGTTGCGGTCTTCAGGCATCGTGTTGGTGGTGCCCCAGCAGCTCAGGGGCGTCAGGAGGTATTGGTCCTGGATCGCGTGGACGTTCACCTCGTCGTTGGTGTCGTAGACCAGCGTGCGCGCGAGGATGTATGCGAAAGGCGTTAGCGAGCGCGGCAGCTCCGTCACGCCCGCCGGCAGGGAGCCGGACCAGGTTGGGCCCATGATGGCGTAGTTCCCGGCCATGGAGGGGTAGGTGCGCGTGCTGATGGTTTCAAAGTTGTCCGAGTCCATCGAGGCCAGCTCGAAGGAGTAGTAGCGGCCGGTGACGGCAGGCACGGAAAGGATCACCGGCTCGCGCGTCAGGTCCAGCCAGGCCGCGGAATAGAGCGTGTCGCTCTGGGGCGAGTTTGCCTCGCGGAAGCTGGCGTCGACGACATGCCGCGCGTGCCAGAACTGGTTCAGGGCGGCGTAGGGCGTGTTGTTGGTGTCGGTGGGCTGGGTCACGTTCGACCAGCGGTGCCTGGCCATGTTGACCCACGGCCAGCCGTAGATGAAAGCCTGCATCCCGAGGGTGTAGGCGAATTCTTCGCGCCAGTCGGCTTGCAGCTCCTGTGCGGCGCCGGCGCCCGCCGATAGCAGCCGGGGGCTTATGACTGCGTTTTTAAAATATTCGGCCGCTCCCTCGCAGCTGAATCCGTGTTGGCCACGGTCCACCAACGGTTCCGGGCGCGCGGGCTGACCAGCCATTGAAACCATCGGGGCCGCCATCATGAGGGAAGCGATAAAGCTTAAAGTTAGAGTTTTAATTTTTTTTCCTTTCATTGATCCGCCTGAATTAAATATCAGCTGAATCTTTTTAACACATCATAAATGACGGCAAAGAAAAAAACAAAAATAAATATTGCCATACGCCGGTATATTTATTAATTTTAATAAATCGAGAATGGCTGAATTCACATGCGGCAGGCAAAGCGGCATGCAAGGCAAAATAATCATATCCGCCATCCTGGTTTTCGGTTTGATCCCGGCCCTGGCGTGCCGGGCGAGCACGAATAATTTCCTCTCCGAGCCCGCGGCCCCGGGCAGCTCCCTGAGCGCCCTCTATTCGCTTGAAAGCATCTACCGGAAACTGGACCTGCCTTATACCAACGTGGTGAAGCGCCCCTTTGCCTTCGTGGAGCCGCAGGCCATGCCGACCAACGGCACCATGGCCACCACGGACGAGATCATGGCGGTTCTCACCAACCGCGCGCCCGTCACGAAAACCGGCCAGACGACTT
>JBAYWJ010000300.1:0-4809 GCA_041674125.1 Kiritimatiellia bacterium | reverse complement strand
GAAGATATTTATTTCGGGCGCATGAACGACCCGACCGGCTCCGGTGTTATAACCGGCCCCTGCGGCGACACCATGGAGTTTTACATATATGTCCGCAACGGCGTGCTGGAGGATGTGAAATATCATACCGATGGCTGCGGCGCCACGCGCGCCTGCGGGCTGGCCGTGGCCCGGCGCGCCCGGGGCAGGAACATCACGGATGCGCTTTCCATCAGCGCGGGCGAAATAATCCGCTCGGGAGAGTGCGAACCCAACGAGGGCCGCCACTGCGCGATCCTGGCCGTCAGCACGTTTTACCGCGCCGTGGCCGATTATCTGCTGAAACCGTAGTTGCGTAATAAATTCATATTGATGGAAGGCATGCTACCATGAGAAAGACGGACATAGTGGTTGTGGGCGGCAGCGCGGCCGGGGCAACCGCGGCCATTACCGCGCGGCGTCATTATCCGGACAAGGAAGTATACGTTATCCGCCAGGAAAAGCAGGTTATGATTCCCTGCGGGATTCCCTATATCTTTGGCACCCTTGGCAGCCCGGCCAAGAACATCATGCCCGACGCCATGCTGGAAAATGAAGGCATTAAAATTGCGATAGAAGAAGTCAAAGCCATAGATCCGGCCGGGAAAAAAATCAGCGCTTCCGGCGGCGAGATCGCTTACGACCGCCTCGTCCTGGCGACGGGATCACTGCCCGGCCGGCTGAAGGTGCCGGGGTTTGAGAAGGACGGGGCCTTTGCCATTCTCAAGGATGTCCAGCACCTGGAAACATTGCAGAAGCGCCTCCAGGGGGCGGTGAATGTCGTGGTGATCGGTTGCGGCTTCATTGGCATAGAGTTTGCCGATGAAATCCGCAAAATGGGCAGTGATAAAAAAGTCACCATCCTTGAAATTGCCCCTTACTGCCTGAGCCTGGCCTACGACGAGGAATTCTGCGTGGAAATGCAGGAAACCGTCCGGAAACGCGGCATTGACATTCACACGAACGCCAAGGTCGCCGAGATCCAGGGGAACGGAAAGGTCGAAGGGGTGCGGCTGCAGGACGGCACCGTCATTCCCGCCGACCTGATGATTTTCGGCATTGGCGCGGTTTCCAATGTGGCCCTGGCCAGGGCCGCCGGCATAAAGCTCGGGCCGACCGGTGCCATTGCCGTGGACAGGGCGATGCGCACATCGGGCGAGAACATCTTTGCCTGCGGCGATTGCGCCGAGAAGGTTTCATTTTTCGGCGGACGTCCCAGTCCGCTCAGGCTCGCTTCCATCGCCACGCTCGAGGCGCGCATTGCCGGCGCAAATCTGTATGGCATCCGCCGCGAACATGACGGCACCGTCGGGGTCTGGTCGACTGCCATCGGGAGCCTGGCCATGGCCACTGCCGGCCTGACTGAGACCGCGGCCAGGCAAAACGGCTACAATTGCATTGCGGTTGTCGTTGAAGGCTTGAATCGCCATCCCGGATCAATGCCGGGCGGCGCTCCGACCAAAATCAAGCTCGTGGTGGAGAAAAACACAGGTGTTCTGCTGGGCGGGCAGGTGCGCGGCAATGAATCGGCCGGAGAAATCATAAATATTGTCTCCGCCTGTATCCAGAAGCGCATGCTGGCTGAAGACATCGCCACTTTTCAAATGGGCACGCATCCGGCGCTGACGGCTTCTCCAATCGCCTATCAGCTCGTTAATGCCGCGGAGTTGGCCATCAAGGCTTTGGCCGCTCAGCGGCCGTAAGCAAAAGGCAGGAGGGTTCTTTTGAGCGTTTATGTTGACAACGCGAAGCACACTTTCCGGGGAATGAAAATGTGCCACCTGCTGGCGGACAATATGGAGGAGCTGCACGGCATGGCGGACAAGATCGGCATGGCGCGGCGCTGGTTCCAAAACCGTCGCGTGCCGCACTACGACATCTGCCAGCGGCAGAGGAAGCTGGCGGTCAAGGCCGGGGCGGTTGAAATATGCCGGAGGCAGATGGTTGAGCTTATCCGCAAACAGGGCTGGGGTAGAAATAGCGAAGCGTCTCCAGGCATGGAAGTATTTCCGGCAAGAGCCGGCCTTCCTGCGGAGCAGCCGGTTGCGCTACAAGAGGCGGTGCAAATGTCTGTTGCCGCAGGAACAGCTTTATATTCAGTGCATTAACGGGGAAAAGTCATGTTGATCAGGCCTGAAGTTATGCCGTTTATTCTTGCGGTCCTGGCGGCCTTTGGCGCGCTTGCTCTGCTTCTGCGGGCGCGCAAGCTTAAAGCGGGCAGCATCTTCTGGAGCTGCGTTTTGCCGGGTGCGTTATGTGCGGGCTATCTGCTTTTCTTTTTCCGCGATCCCGAGCGCAAGCCCCCCGGCGATCCGTCTGTGATCGTGGCCGGGGCCGATGGAAGGGTCACTTCGGTTAGCATGCTCAGGGAAGACAAATACCTGCAGGCCGATTGCGTGCGGATCAGTATTTTTCTGAGCCTCTTCGACGTGCATGTCAACCGCGCCCCACTGGCGGGCAGGTCCACTTTCATCGGTTATTTCCCGGGCAAGCACCTTTTCACGTTCCAGGAAAAATCCTCGGAAGTAAACCAGCACAACAAAATAATGATAGAAGGCGCGCGCACGCGCTGCCTGGTGACCCAGATTGTCGGCCCGGTCTGCCGCCGTGTAGTTTACTGGCCGGACCAGGGCCGGGCGGTGAAGGTGGCCCTGGGAGAACGCATAGGCATGATGAAATTCGGCTCGCGGCTGGACATGTATTTCCCGGCCGATGACATCAAGGTTGTCTGCCGGCCGGGCGATATTGTCAGGGCCGGCGAGACGGTCGTGGCGCGCACAAAGAGCAAGGAAAAATAATGAATTCTGAATTCAAACATGTTTTCGGCCCCGTTCCTTCGCGGCGGCTCGGGCGCTCGCTGGGCGTGGACCTGGTGCCCTACAAGACCTGTTCTTACGACTGCGTTTACTGCCAGCTCGGGCGGACGACAAAAAAAACCGTCGCGCGCCTGGAATACGTGCCGCTCAAGGCCGTTTTGGCCGAATTGCGCCGGAAGCTGCGGCAGTGCCGGCCGGATTACATTACCCTCTCGGGGTCGGGCGAGCCCACGCTTTACGCGCCGCTCGGAGCGTTGATAAGCGGCATCAAAAAAATGACAAAAATTCCAGTTGCCGTCCTGACGAACGGGTCGCTGCTCTGGGACGCGGACGTCCAGGACGCGCTCCTCCGGGCGGACCTGGTTGTGCCTTCCCTGGATGCCGGCAACGCGAAACTTTTTGAGAACGTGAACCGTCCTCATCCTTCGATTACCTTTGATCGGATGGTGGCCGGTTTGGCCGCCTTCAGGAAAAAGTTCAAGGGCGCTATCTGGCTGGAGGTATTTCTCCTGGGCGGCATTACGGGCATCAGGGAAGAGGCCGCGAAAATCGCGGCGCTGGCCAGGCATATTCGCCCCGACCGGGTGCAGCTGAACACCGTGACCAGGCCCCCGGCCGAGGATTTTGCCTTTCCGGTTTCCGCCGCCCAGATGAAAATATTCCGCCGGCTGTTCGGCCGGAACGCGGAAGTAATCGCGGAATTCAGACCCAAAACGGTAGGTGGCACGGTTAAAGTGGACGAAGGCGAGGTCATGGCCCTGCTCAACCGCCGCCCCTGCACGATACAGGATATTGCCGCCGGGCTTGGCCTGCATCCCACCCAGGTTGCCAAGGCCATTGAACACCTGCGCGATTCGGGCGCCGTCGGAGCGCAGCGGATCGAAAACCGGATTTATTATGAGCCGGCCCAGGGGGGCTCCGCGGCGCCTGCCAGGAGAATGAAGGGTGAAACGCAAGTCCGGCGGAGGAAGCAGACAGGATGATTCGCGCAATAACCAGCGAGCTGAAAAACCATGCCCCCTTCACCGCCCTGGGAGCCGTTTCGGGTATTCTCATTATCATCCTTATATCGGCGGCGAAACTGCCGCGCGGTTTTTCGGAAAACTTGTTCTGGACCCTGCATCCCCTGCATGTCTTCCTGAGCGCGCTGGTGACGACGGCCATGTACGAGCTCCACAAGTGCCCCCGGATGGGCTTCAAGTGCATAGGGGGGAAATGCAATTTCTGGGCTTTAACCGCGATCGGTTACGCCGGTTCCGTGGGTATCGCCACGCTCAGCGATTCACTGATTCCTTTCCTGGCCGAATATTTGCTCGATATGCCGAACCGGGAAGTTCACCTTGGCTTTATCGAGAAATGGTGGCTGGTCAATCCGATGGCCTTGCTGGGCATCGCAGTCGGCTACCTCTGGCCGCGCACCCGTTTCCCGCACATGGGCCACGTGTTTCTCAGCACCTGGGCCTCGGTCTTTCACATCACCATGGCCATGGGCGCGCCGTTGACCTGGTTGACCGCGTTGCTCATCGCCCTGTTTTTATTCCTGTCAGTCTGGGTTCCCTGTTGTGTGAGCGATATTGTTTTCCCGCTGTTGTTCGTGAAGGATAATAAAAAGGAGGCATGAAACATGGAAGCACTGCCGCAAAAAATCATCGAAGCCTGGGAAAACCGCGATGGGCCCGTCGTTCTGGCAACCGTCAGCAGTGAGGGCGCGCCCAATGCCATATACGCGACCTGCGTGGGATTATTCGGTAAAAACCGCCTGGTGGTGGCGGATAATTTTTTTGATAAAACCCGCCGGAACATCCTTGAAAACGGTCGGGGTTCCATATTGTTCCGTGCCAAGGACGGCAAGGCCTATCAGGTGAAGGGCAGGATCGAGTACCACAAGGAAGGAGAAGTGTTCAATCACATGAAAACCTGGAACCCGCCAAACCATCCCGGCCATGCCGCAGCGGCACTGGAGGCGGAGGAAGTT
>JBAYWJ010000299.1:0-4861 GCA_041674125.1 Kiritimatiellia bacterium | reverse complement strand
GCGCAACATCGCCCAGACTCCCCTTGAAACGCTGCAGCGGGCGCGGCGGCTTGCCATGGAAGCAGGGCTCAAATTCGTTTACATCGGCAACGTCCCGGGCGAGGAAGGCCAGCACACGGTCTGTCCAGCCTGCAAGTCGGTCTTGATCCGCCGTTACCAGTACAGTATCCTGGAAAACAATATCGCGGGCGGACTCTGCAAAAGCTGCAAGGCAAAAATTCCCGGCGTGTGGGAATAACGGAGGATATCTTTCAGACTCGTGCCGCAATTTTGCGCGCCGCCGCGACCAGCAGCAGTCCTGTGCCGGCTTTCAGCATCGCCAGCAGGAAACAGGTTCCGCCGATCCCGAAGAGCGGCAGAAGAATTGCCCCGACGCTTATTCCGCCCAGGGCGGCGCCGCCCAGGTCGACCGCGTTCAGCAAGGCCGCGTTGCGGGCTTCTTCCGGGTTGCTGCCCGCGCCCTGCGCGCCCGGCATGTTGACCGCCAGGATGAACTGCGCGCCCCCGGCCCAGCCGGTGAGCAGGATTATGGCATATATCGCGCCCGCCAGGATGGTTTCTGCGGAAATATTACCGCCCCATTTCATCAAAACCGGGACTCCCAGCGCGACAAGCGCCAGGAGGACTTCAAGGCCGATCATGAGCTGGAGGCGCATTTTAAATTCCGCGCCCGCGCATTGCCTGGCGGATTTTGCCCCGAGGGCGAGCCCCAGCATGTACATGGCTATCAGCGCGCCTATGCTGGAATAAATATATCCAAGGAAAGACTGGAACGCGAAAATCAGGACCAGCTCCAGCGCCATGCCGGTGAAGCCGGTGGCGGCGATGGCGGCGGCCGTCACGGCGCGCAAGGCCGGCGCATGCTTCCCGGGACGCCGCAAGTGGTTTGCCAGCAGCATGAGCGCCAGCGCAAAAACGGCGCCGAGCGCGCCCGCGGTGGACTTGAGCGGCAGTTCCTTCAGCATCCCCGGGAACCGGCCGAGGCGCGCGCCGCTGTATTTGCCCCAGAGCGCCATGCTGTAAAAGGCCGCCACCGGCTTGAGGGCCGTGTTGGCCGGGGCCGCCGTTTCGGAGAGGCGCCGCAGCACGAAAGAAGTTTTGCCGGCGCTGATTTCATCGGCGCTCAAAAAATATTCCGGCTGGAAATATTTTGAACTTATCCCGCAGCTTTTCCAGCGTTCGTAAAGGGCGCGGCCGTCGAAGGTGAGCGGCGCAAGGCTGCCGCCGGCAAAAAACCATTTGCGCGTTCCGCCCGTGGCGAGGACCTGCGGGAATACGGCTGAGAGCGCGCGGTGGATGGAGGCGGCCAGGCGCGCGGTGTCTTCGCCGAGGTTTTCGGATGAGTCGAGCGCGGCGCACATGAATCCGCCCGGGGCGAGGATGCGGCTGAGGCCGGCATAAAATTCAAGAGTGTAGAGCCGGTTCATGGCCAGCGTGGCCGGTTCCGGGGCTTCGATGATGGCGATGTCGTATCGCATCTTGCTTCGGGCCGCCTGCCTGACAAAACGCGGGGCGTCCATCGTAATAATTTCCAGGCGCGGATCCGCGGCGGCCTGCCGGCGGGCCGCCGGGCCGGCCTCTGACAGCATCCGGAAGACCTGGGCGTCCATTTCAACCAGCGTGAGCTTTTCGAGCGGATACTTGAGCAATTGCGCCGGATCATCGGCCGGGTTCCCTCCGATGAGCAGGATTTTTTTTGCCGCCGGATTCTGGGCCATGATGAAGCTTGCTTTCTGCTCGGCGGCGGAGGCATCCGGGAAGCTGAACATGACTTTTCCGTTGCCGTAGAGTGTGAACTGATTGTCGGAGCGGAACAGGGCCAGGTTCTGGTGCCTGCTGTCGCGCGTTGATACAAGGGCGGCCCGTGCCGCGCCGTCGGGCACGGGGCCGGAAATGATCCCGAAAGCCTTCCAGCGCTGGCGCACGGCCATGTCTTCAAGGGCCCTGTTGGCCGGCGGCCAGATCAGGCAGAGCGCGGCAAGCAGTATCCCGGAGGCGCATGTTGTCCGGAGCGCTCCGGCGGGCGCGGCCATGGCCGCGCCGCAAAGCGCGCAGACAGCCGCGATGAGCGCGGTGGCGGGGGGGCTGAAGATGTGAACCAGGAGGAATGAAAAGACAATCCCGGCCACCATGCCGCCGGCGGACTCTGCGGCGTATATCCCGGCGGTTTTGCCGCCCCCCGCGGCCATGCGGCAGGCGGCAGGGAATATCATTCCGATTGCCATCCCGGCCGGCGCCAGCACGATAAAGGCGGCCGCGGCCATCTGGGCAGGCGGCATGTATTCGCCCGCGGGCGTGTTGAAAACCGCGCGCATGGCGCGCGCCGCAAAGATGAGCGCAAGCGGGTATGCCGCCAGGATGACCAGCAGCCCGGCGAGCATGGCGCGCAAGGCGCGGTCTGCGAGGCGGTGGAGAAAAGGCCGGGCCAGCAGCGAGCCGGCGCCGGCGGAGATGAGCCAGGCGGCGAACATAGTGCCGAGCGCCAGCTCGTTGCCGTAAAAGACCACCATCAACTCGCGCGTCAGGAGAACCTGGGCCAGCATGGCCCCCGTGCCCGCATAAAACATCACGGCCGCGCTTTTATCTCTGAAAAGCGATGGCATCCGCTCTGTGGCGTTGATCTTCATCACGTCCGGCATCGGGCGCTCTGCAATGAGCTGAAAATAATAATTGATTTAAGCCCGATATTAGCATTAAATACGCCTGATATACAATCAAACGATATGTCCAAAGCCTGCACCAACCTGAACGAGGAGCGTATGCGTTATTTGATATTGCGCGCAACCTGCGGTATATGCCTGGCGGCGCTGGCGGCTTTCCTGCCCGCCTGCCGGACGACCATGACCGGCTCGGCCCCGAAGCCGAACGACCTGGTTGTTGGCGTTTGTCCCGATTATCCCCCGCTCATGTTCCGGCAGAACGACCGGCTGATGGGCGTGGAGGTTGAGCTGGCCGCGGCGCTCGGAAAGGCCCTGAGCCGGACCGTGCGCTTTCTCGAAATCCGCTGGGAAGACCAGATCGAGTCCCTCATGCAGGGGCGCACGGACATCATCATGTCCGGCATGACGATCACCGATGCGCGCAAGGTGCGCGTGGCCTTCAGCGATCCCTATCTCGAGCTGGGCATCATGCCGCTCGTGCGCGCGCGCGACGCCGCCAAATACAACACGCCCGAGAGCATCCTGGGCGGCAACGCCAGGATCGGCGTGAAGAAAGGATCCACCGCCGATGTCTTCGCCAACAAGTACGGCCGCTCAAGCGCGATCACTTACGTCCTGCCGCCTAACGCCCATTTTTTCCTGATCAACAGGCGGATTGACGTTTACCTGCACGACGGGCCGGGCGTGATCTGGCTCGCTGCCGAGCATGAGGCCGACCTTCAGGTCATCCGCAAGCCCCTCACCAGCGACCAGATTGCCTGGGCGTTGCGCAAGGATGATGCGGAAATGCTCGAAACCGTCAATAAAATCCTGGCCGGATGGAAAAAAGACGGCACCTTGCAGCGGATCCTGCACAAGTGGCTGCCCCAGATTGAAGCGAATGAATAATGCAACCCGAACCGTGTGAAAGGAAAAAGAGATGAAGCCAGCAAACGTTATTAGCGCGCTTGCCTTGACCGCCGTTGTTGCATGCCTAATTGGATGCGCCTCGACCGCCCCCCGGCCGGATGCCGCGCCCGCCAGGGGCGACTTGCAGTTCACCGAGGAAGTGAGCGCAACCGTAACAGCCGATCAGGCCATTGTCATGGGCGGCAAAAAATTCAAGGTCAACGATGTGCCCTCCGAGCTTGCCAGGCAGAACGCAAGCAAGCACATCACGATCATCGTCTATCCGGAATCCAAGATGAGCCGCGACACGATGGTTGAACTCATCAAAAGGCTGGTGGAAAGCAAATACAGCGTCGCAATCGATCCCACTTCAAAATTCTCCGATGTGCCCGTGCCGCGTTCTTAGCGGCCCATGCGCCGCGGCAGGCGCTCAGGTGAGGTGTTATGGCCGGTGGAAAGTCCATGCTTGGTTTCAGCCGCCTTGAAATCCTGCTGATGGTCCTGATGGTTTCCGTCATCGGCGCGAGTGTTTTAATTTTCGGCAGTTCGCACCGGCCCTTTGCGGATGACGCCGGCCTTGGCGCCGGCGAGGATTTCGAGGGAGATAATTTTTCCGCCTCCGGCCGCGGTGGACCTGGCGTGGCCGGCAGCGGCGCCGCGCCCGGCACGAACGCGGAAGCCGATCCGGACCGGTTCAATGAAAAATCCCTGGCGATTGCCCTGCCCGGCAGGGAAGGTTTGACAAATGGCGCCGCCGGCGAGTTGGAGGAGGAAGGCGCGCCGGGGAGCGCCGCCGGGAAACAAGCCGCCGCTGCCAAATCGCCCTCGCTGGGAGATATCGAATCCGAGCTCAACCGCATCGCCGCCCTGCCCTGGGGCCCGGAGACAGAAAAACAGCTCCAGGCCGTTTTGGCGCAATGGGCGGCCACGGACCCGGCCGCGGCCCTGGCGTACGCCCTGAAGCTGGAAGGCCTGCGCGCGGGCACCGCGGCGGTTGGTAACATCCTGGCACAGTGGGCCCGGAGCGATCCCGCGGCCGCTTTCAAATGGTTCAACAGTAATTTCGCGGATAATCCCCAGGTGCTGAAGGGGGCGGCCGGCGAGCTTTTTGCAAAAATGGCCGAGGTTAATCCCGTCCTTGCCATGGACAACGCCTGGCAGTTGCTCGATCCCGGTTTGCGCGGCGCCGCCGTTCAAGCGGTCGTCAGCCAGATGATGGCCGCCGGCCAGAAAGACCAGCTTCTGCAGTATTTCAATGCCATGAGCGATACGTCTGCGCAGGGCATGCTCGCCCGGGCCATGGTTGACCAGTG
>JBAYWJ010000298.1:0-4861 GCA_041674125.1 Kiritimatiellia bacterium | reverse complement strand
CCGGGCGGCGCACGTAGGAGGTCATGGCGACATCCTCGATGATGTCCTGCAGCTCTCCGCCGGAGGCGCCGGCCCTGATAGCGGCCAGGATCCGGGCCGGGTCGTTCCCGCCCGGGCCGAACCCGTATGTTTCCACGACAATCGCGTCGCGGTGCAGCTCCAGCCCGCGCTGCTTGTCTTTTTCGGTGGGCTTGAGAAGTTCAAGGGCGCACTGCCTTGCCTGGTCAATATGGTTTATCGCGGCCATAACTTCGTGCCTTTCAGTTCTTCAATTCTAACGCGGGATGCGCTCACAACCAAAATTTAAAATCCTAATATCGAATTCCGAAACAAATTCAAATGACTAAAATCTCAATGACAAAAATACAGGGAAACATCTTCGTTTCGAATTTTGAACATTTGAATTTCGACATTGTTTCATATTTCGTGCTTCGAATTTCGGATTTCTTAACCATCACCAAATTTCTTTTTTTTATCAAAGTTTCTTATGATTAAGGTACTCATTGTTTGCAATCAGGCAATCTTGTCGAGGCTTGAAAGGTCAACGGGAAAATTGAGCGGCTTGCCGTCAACGAAGCTGATGATTTCCCGCACCGCGAAAAGCCCGTTTCTTTTCACGTTGCGCGTGACCGCGCCGGCCATGTGCGGGGTCATGATCACGTTCGGCAGGTTCCGCAGCGGATGGTCGGGCCGGGGCGGCTCGGGCTCGGTGACGTCAATCAGCGCCAGGAAGCGCCCGGTCTTGAGCTCGTCGGCCAGCGCCGCCTCGTCAACGATGGCCCCCCGCGCGGCGTTTACAAAAACGGCGTCGTCCCTGATGGATGCGATCAGCTTCCGGCTGATCATGCCCCTGGTCTCGGCCGTGGAGGGTGCGCAGATGCAGATGTAATCGCTTCCCGCGAAAAGATCCTCGAGGCTCGCCTTGCGCACGCCGAGCTCTGCGGCCTTGTCGGGAGCAAGGTAAGGGTCGTAGACGCTGATGCTTTCCAGCTCGAAATTCTTGAGGAGCCGGATGAGGTTCCTGCCCACGAAGCCCGCGCCGACAATGCCAACCTTGGCGCGGAACATCTCGAGCATGCGGGCGGCAGCGGGCGAGCCCCAGCCTCCGGATTCGACCGAGCGCATCTGCTCCTTGAACCGCTTGCCCAGCATGAGCATTGCGCCCAGGGTATATTCGGCCACCCCCACCCCTAGCGCCGCGGCGGCGCTGGTTATCCTGATGCCGCGGCGGACGAACTCATCGCTCACAATCCCCTTGACCGAGCCCGCGGCGTGGGCGACAATTTTGAGGTCCGGCGCGGCGTCCAGGATCGGCTTTTCGAGCCTCACGCTGCCCCAGCTGGTGATGGCCGCGCCGGCCCCGGCGATAATTTCGGCGGCGTTTTCCGGAGTGATTTTTTCAACCGGCCTGATTACAACTTCGGTTTTTCCAGCAAGCTCAGCGAGTGTGGTGTCGTCAAAAACCCGCGCGCGCGTCTGGCTTGGGACTAAAATTGCGCATTTCATTAAAACGCTCCTTTCATACCGTTAAATAACGTTTGCAGTTTAACACCGGCGCCGATATAAACAAGAATTATTGCATTCAAACAGGATCGCGGCGGAAAATCCGACGCTGGCGCCATGAAGCTTACAGAAGAAAAAAATCTCTCACGCTGGTTCAAAGACTATGCCGCCGCTTTCGCCGGCAAATCGGGCCGCCTGGCGCCGATGCTCCAGCTTAAATTAGACCACAGCCGGCGCGTATCCGCCATCGCCGCCGGGATCGCATCCGAGCTCGGGTTCGCCCCAAACGACGTCCGCGCCGCTAGAATGCTCGGGCTCCTGCACGACGTGGCGCGCTTCTCCCAGTTCGAGCGCCACCGCACCTTCCGCGACGAGCTCTCTTTCAACCACGGCGCCCGCGGGGCGGCCATCATGCAAAAGTGCGCGGCCCTTTCCGCCTGCTCGCCAGCGGATATCCGGCGCATCATCGCCGGCATCCGCCACCACAACCGCGCCTGCCTGCCGGCGCGCCTGCCGGCGCCCGAGCTTGAATTCGTAAAAATCGCGCGCGACGCCGACAAAATGGACATATTTTACGTGCTTTATGACTCGTGGAAAAGCGGCGCGCTGCGGCGCAGCCCGGAAATAGCGCTCATGGTTAACCTCGACGGCGGCATCAACCCGGGGGCGCTGGCGGAACTCAGGCGCAGCGGGAGGGTTTCCGTAGCCAATATCAGGTCGCTGGCTGATTTCTTCCTGCTGCAGCTTTCCTGGGTTTACGACCTGAATTTCCGCCCTTCGTACCGCCTGCTCGCGCGCCGCGCGGTCATAGACCGGCTGGCAGAAGTCCTTCCCTCCACGCCTGCGATCCTCCGCGAGATAAGCCGCGCGAGGGAATACGCCCGGAGGCGGGCTCGGCCGGGGTGAGCGACAGCCCCTTCCGGCCCGCCGCGTCCCGGGAAGGTTTTTTTTCTGGACAAAATTTTCAATAAGTGGGAAATTAAATGTTTAAGAGAAATGCAAGCAACGAGCCCATTTGAATAAGCGCCCCCTGCCGGGTCTATCCTGCCATCATGCCAGCACGTTACCAGATCAGGGTCATAAGGAACTTCTGCAAGGGGTGCGAGCTCTGCGTCGGCATCTGCCCGCGCAAGGCCATAGTGCTTTCAGTCAAGGTCAACAAGAGCGGCGTCCATTTCCCGGAGCCGAACGGCAACCCCTGCATAGGCTGCGGCCAGTGCGCGGTGATCTGCCCCGAGGCGGCCATTGAAATATTCATGGTTAGCGATGCAAAAAAAGAAAAAAAACAGTAACGAAAGGGTGCTCATCACGGGCAACGAGGCGCTGGCCGAGGCCGCCATGCGCGCCGGCTGCCGCTTTTACGCGGGCTACCCCATCACCCCCCAGAACGAGCTCACGGCCTACATGGCCAAAAACATGCCGAAGCGCGGGGGCACCTTCATCCAGGCTGAGAGCGAGCTGGCCGCCATCAACATGGTCCTCGGCGCCTCAGCCGCGGGCGCGCGCGCCATGACCAGCTCTTCCTCGCCGGGCATAAGCCTGAAGCAGGAAGGCATATCCTACATGGCCGGCTGCCAGCTGCCGGCGGTCATCGCAAACATCCAGCGCGGCGGCCCGGGCCTCGGGAGCATAGACCCGTCGCAGGGCGATTATTTCCAGGCTGTCAAGGGCGGCGGGCACGGCGATTACCGCATCATCGTCCTCGCGCCCATGTCGGTCCAGGAAATGCATGACCTAACCATCGAAGCTTTTCTGCTGGCCGACCGGTACC
Organism: Kiritimatiellia bacterium; assembly: GCA_041674125.1. Lineage (GTDB taxonomy): Bacteria > Verrucomicrobiota > Kiritimatiellia > JAAZAB01 > JAAZAB01 > JAQUQV01. The sequence goes on along the minus strand of JBAYWJ010000298.1, from coordinate 1,587 downwards.
GCGTGCCGGTCATGATACTGGCCGACGGCCGCCTGGGCCAGATGATGGAGCCGATCAGCCTGCACCGCGGCGCGCCGCCGCCCGTCCCGGCCAAAACCTGGGCCCTCACCGGCGCCGACGGCCGCAAGCCGAACTGTATCCGGTCGCTGCTGGTGAACGAGGGCGAGCTCGAAAAACACAACTACAAGCTCCAGAAATGCTACGGCGCCATTTCGCGCCGCGAGCAGCGGCATGAGCTCGCCCTGGCCAGAGACTGCGACCTGCTCGTGGCCGCGTGGGGAACCTGCGCCCGCATCGCGAAGGGCGCGGTGCTCAAGGCGCGCGCGCGCGGCCTCAAGGCGGGGCTCTTCCGCCCCGTCACGCTCTGGCCTTTTCCTTCCGCGCCGCTTGCGAGCGCCCTCCGCAGAGCCAGGGCCGCGCTGGTGGTCGAAATGAACTGCGGCCAGATGCTTGAGGACGTGCGCATCGCCTCAGGGGGAAATGCCAAAATATTCTTCAGCGGTTATCCCGGCGGAAGGGTGCCGTCTGAAACGGATATTTTGAAAGCCATTTGCAGGACAGCCGCCGAAATAAGGCGGCGCTGAAACCATGAAGAACAAGCGCCAGGTCATATATGCCAGGCCGGCCTCGCTCATCCGGAGGCCGATGCACTACTGCGAGGGATGCGGCCACAGCCTTGTCCACAAGCTCATGGCCGAAGTCATGGATGAGCTGCGCATTCGCCAGAAAACGATCGGGGTTGCGCCGGTCGGCTGCGCCGTCTTCGCATATTATTACCTCAAGTGCGACATATCCGAGGCGCCGCACGGCCGCACCCCCGCCGTGGCAACCGGCATCAAGCGCACCCGGCCGGAAAGCATCGTCTTTTCCTACCAGGGCGACGGCGACCTCGCCGCGATCGGCATGGCGGAAACCATCCACACCGCCAACCGCGGCGAAAACATAACCGTCATTTTCATGAACAACACCGTCTACGGTATGACCGGCGGCCAGATGGCGCCCACAACTCTCCCCGGCCAGCAGACCCCGACCTGCCCCTCCGGCCGCGAGCCCCAGACCATGGGCGCTCCGATACGCGTCTGCGAGCTTTTGAACACGCTTGAAAGGCCCTACCACATCGAACGCGTCGCGCTGGACAGCGTCCAGGGCATCCTGAGGACAAAAAAAGCGCTCACGACCGCGTTCCGGGCCCAGATGGAAGGCAAGGGCTACAGCTTTGTCGAAATCCTTTCTCCCTGCCCGACTTACTTCCGCCTCTCCCCGCGGGAATCAATGCTTTATGTAAAGAACACCCTGAGCCGGCGCTTTCCGCCGCGGATATTCAGGAAGGAAGGAGTCGTCCTCAATGCTTGAGCGCATCCTCATCGGCGGCACCGGCGGGCAGGGCATCGTAACGGTCGGCAAGCTGCTCGCACGGGCGGCGATAGACGCATACCCTTTTGTCACATTTTTCCCATCCTACGGGGCCGAGGTGCGGGGCGGCACTTCATCATGCCAGGTGATCCTTTCCACCGCCGAGATTTCATCGCCGCTGTCAGAGAGGTTCGATACGGTCCTCGCCATGAACCAGCAGTCCGCCCGGCGCTT
>JBAYWJ010000297.1:0-4862 GCA_041674125.1 Kiritimatiellia bacterium | reverse complement strand
TTGGAATGAAGATCGATTTGAATAACGTGGCAGGGGATGGCATCAACGCCCCCCGCGAGCAGCTGGCCCGACTTGCAAACATTGATCCGGATTATGTACTGAACAAGAAAATCATTGTCTGGACTCACTCTGGACGTTTCCTGCGCAAAGGTTGCTTCAAGACTATTGAGATATTGAACAAAAAACTCAGGGCGCGGACGGACTCAAAGACACCGATGCCGGTCATGGGCCAAACCAACTCGCTCGATAACGCCGACAAGGGAACGAAGACGCAGCCATCCGATACCGGAAATGCTCTCGTACTGTTGGGCAGAATCGTGACCGCCTCCAATCCCCCCGTTCCACGCAGGGAGCCCTATAAGGACGCGATAACATTCACGCTCTATGAGGTGTTGGAGGTAGAGAACGGCACCTATCCGGAGAAGCTGATCATTTGCGTGGAATGGGTGATGAAGGGCTATAAATTGCTTTCCTCATCCAGGTACAAACCAGGCGATGTTCACCGCCTTACTCTGGTTCCTTATACGAAGATGGAGAATAGCCCCAAAGTTCAGAACGCCATGAAACGGAATAACACTGACAACTATGCGCTGGAATGGTATTGGGCGACCGCCGTTGAGAATGCAAAAGCACCATAACGCAAGGATTCCTGCCGCACAATATTGATAATAAATTTACAACCATTCATGACGCAGCACTGCGATACGCTGTTTAAACAAGAGCAATCAAATGTGTAACAAAGAACATAAGGAGGCATTGTGCGTGTTATGCGGGAACAGCGGTAATACCGTTTTTTACCGGCGAAGCACCAATGACTTCATTCTTAAGTGCCCGCAATGCGGGTTGCTTTTTGTTGAACCTCAACCGGCGAAGGAAAGATTGGAGGAATATTACCGGACTTCCAATCCGGATTATATCCCGGGCTACCGGGATCAGATCTTCAGGCGCGGCCGGCGGATATTAAGCCGGGTTAACAGGTTAAAACCGGCGGGTTTACTCCTGGATGTAGGCTGCGGATACGGATATTTCATGGATCAGGCCGGGAAATACGGCTGGAAGGCGGCGGGTGTGGAACTTTCGCCGGCCGCCGCCAGGTTTGCCAGGGAAAATTTCGGGCTGAATGTATTTGCCGGCAGCCTGGCCGAGGCAGGCCTGGCCGAAAAATCCTTTGACCTGATAAGCCTTCAGCACACACTGGAACATATCCCGGAACCATTGGAGATGTTAACGACTTTGCGGGACAAATTGAAAGATGACGGTTTGCTTGCAATAGCCGTGCCCAACGCCCGCAGCCTGATGGCAAGCTTGGCCGGAATAAACTGGGTCTATCTTTCCGAAAGAACTCATCTTTTTCATTACACAAACAGCACATTGAGATTGTTACTTGAAAAAACCGGTTTTATCCCAACCAGCCTGGAAACGTGTCAGTGGAATACACACGATCTGCTCTGGGGCGCAAAGTATTTCCTTAAAAACCGCCGGACCGCGAACGAACGCCCTGAAACCGGGACTTGGGATTTCGGTCCGGAAACTGTATCCGGCCGGGAACAGGCCGGCCGGCGCGGCATGGCAGTGAGCCCGGGGGGCTGGAAAAGTTTTATATGCCGCGCCGCCGCGCCGCTAGGCTGGCTGGCGGGCAAAATGAATCTGGGCGCCGAAATTATCGCTTTGGCAAAAAAGGATTTGCGCAGGGGCGGATGATTATGCAAGAGTTTTACATCACCCGGCCCGGGCATGGAATATGCTGGAGGACAAATGAAGACCGGCAATAAGTTCACGGCGGCAATGCTCCTCTTATTGTTCACGCTGGCGCTCGCTATCCGCCTCCTGCTGATCCCGGCCGAGCCGCACATCGAGTCGGATGGCGTGAGTTACGTCACCTCCGGCGCAAAACTTGTCGCCGGCCAGGGTTTTTCCGGCATCTATGCTCCCTTCTACCCGCTCCTGACCGGCCTTTGTTCGCTGCTGTGCCCGGACCTGGAACTGTGCGGCCGGCTCGTTTCGGCCATTTTTGGCGCGCTCCTGGTCTTTCCGCTATTCTTCATAGCGCGCTGGGCATTCGGGCAGAAGGTCGCCCTCGCAAGCTGCCTGCTTGCCATCGCCTACCCCAACCTTTGCCAGTTTTCTACAGCCGTACTTTCCGAGAGCACTTATCTGTTCCTTTTCATGCTTGGCTCAGGTATAAGCTGGGCGGCCCTTGCGCGCAAAGGGCCAGCCTTCTTTCTGCCCGCGGGAGCGATCTGGGGCCTGGCTTACCTTACCCGGCCCGAAGGCATCGGATATTTCCTGCTCATGGCCGTGATCGTCGCGGCAAAATTTGCCATGGAGCGAAAATGGCGCTGGGTGGCCGCCCTCTTCCTGCTGGCGGCCGGATTCCTGGCGGTGGCTGCGCCCTACCTGGTCCACCTCAGGCAGGACACTGGCCGCTGGATGATCGGCAAACAATCACCCCTGAACCTTGCCCTTGGCGAAAATGTCGGCGGCAGCCTTGACTGGGGCACCGCTTTTGAAAAGTGTTATTTCGGCCTTTCAGATGACGGCACCAAGGTGGGCACGGAAATGATACTGGAAAAAGAACAGGGAATAGTCGCTTACGTCCTCTCCAATCCCGTCTCTATCGCAAAGAGATATTTCATCAACCTCCATCTCATCAACAAGTATGTTCTTCCCGGCCTGGCCTACCCGCTCGTTCTCGTCCTCTTCGCGGCCGGCATTTTCCTCGGCGATAAAACAAAGACCAGGCGGGCCTCCGTGCTCTTTCTGGCCTGCCTGCCCTACCTGGCTTTCCCTCTTTTCATAGTCGATCCCAGGTATTTCCTGCCGCTGGTGCCCATCATCATAATCTGGGCGGCAAGGGGCCTTGTCGAGGCCGCAGCCTGGTTCGCCGGGCCGGCGCCAGGGGCCGTCCCCATCGGGACTGCGGCACCGCCCCTGAAACCGGCTCTGGTTGAGGCTGTTCTTGTGGCTGCACTGCTGCTGAGCTTTGTGCCTTTCACCTTCCGCGCATTCCTGAAAGGCGATACGCGCACAAGCATTTACAAGGAAGCCGGCGCCTGGATCAGTTCCAATCTCCCGCCGGACGCTGCCCTTGTCTGCCGGCGGCCTTACCTGCCGTTTTATTCCGGGAGGAGGCAGGTTGTGCTGCCCTTCGCGACGCTCGATAGAATCCTCAAGTATGCGCGTTACAAGGGCGCCGGCTATCTGGTTGCGGATGAAACCGAGCTCTCCGAGCGCAAAGACGCCCTGCCGCTGCTGGAAGAAGATTATGCATCGCAGGACCTGGGCATCGTCCAAAAGTTCCGTGACAGCTCCGGCCGGAGGCTGTTCATATACAAACTGGCGGATTGACCTGTGTTTATATGCCCCCGGGAGGATAACAAATTGTTCAAGAAAATCAAAATTGCCCTGGGCATACTCACGAGGACCGTCCTGACCGGTCCCCTGGAGGCCGCCGTTGACATCAGCAACAGCTGCGGCCTGGGATGCATCACCTGCTGGTTTTACAGTCCCCTCCGCAAGGACAAGCCCCCCGCCGACTGGGCCAGGCGACAGATGAGTTTCGACCTGTTCCGCCGGATCGCAGACGAGCTCAAGGCGCTCGAGGTCCGGAAAATCATGCTGGGCGGCGACGGAGATCCTTTTACGCACCCGCGCATTATAGACATGCTTGAATATTCCAGGCAGGCTGGCCTGGAGGTTGACACCGCAACCTGCGGGATATTCTTTGATGACGCCAGCCTCCGGCGTCTTTTCGAGGCCGGCATTGACCGACTCAGCATCAGCATCCTGGCCGCCACCCCGCGCGACTATGCCGCCATGCATCCCGGCCGGGGCGAGGATCTTTTTGAAAAGATCAAACGCTCCCTGGCCCTGCTTGCAAAGTGGAAGCGGGAGGAAAACAAACAAAAGCCTTACATCACCCTGGTTGACGTGATAAGCAGGCTGAACTGTTCCGGCGCCGACCGGATGATCGATTTCGCAGCCGAAACGGGCGCGAACGAAGTGGCCTTTAAGCGCATGTCCGCCATGCCCTTCACCCGCGACCTGCTGCTCGACGATGCCCAGGCGCGAGAGCTCGGCCTCAAATTGCAGGCCGCCGCGGCAAAGGCTAAGGCGGCCGGAGTGGCCGAAAATATAGAATCCTTCCTGGAAGGCACTCTGCCCGGCCTTGCCAGCGGCGATTATACCTCGGATGTTTACGCCAAAATCCCTTGCTACATCGGGTGGATTTATACGCGGATACTCTGCGACGGCAGCGTCGTGCCATGCTGCGGCTGCTATGACTACCGGCTCGGGAACGCGGCCGAACGCCCCCTGCGGGAAATATGGCATTCTAAAGAATATGCCGAATTCCGCGCCAAAAGCATCAATATCCGGAACGACCGCTCGATCGCCGGCCGCTGCGCATGCCACAGCTGCGTCCACGCCGGCATGAACATGGGCATTTACCGCTCGCTCCATTTCATGAAAAGGAACCCCGATGGCTGACGAAGGCAAATGCAATCTTTGCAGGTCGGATCGCAGCGAGGTGCTTTACGCCTCCGCGGATGCCGGCGCCGGAAACATGTCCGGCTTCGTCTACACCATCACCGACAACCGCCAGCTGCGGCCGGAAAGGATCGTGCGCTGCCTGGACTGCGGGCTGATCTATGCCAGCCCGTCAATAAACATTGGAACAATGCACGCCATGTATGCCGGCATGGAAGACGAGACTTATCTCTCCGAGGAAAATGGCCGGCGGCAGAGCGCGCGCATAATGCTCAACCGTATCATGCGCTTCAAGGCCGGTGGCCGGCTGCTGGATATCGGCTGCGCCGCCGGATTGCTCCTGGACGAGGCCGCAAAGCTCGGCTGGCAGACGG
>JBAYWJ010000296.1:0-4907 GCA_041674125.1 Kiritimatiellia bacterium | reverse complement strand
ATATTCGGATTTCGAATTTGGGTTGCGGGCATAGCCCGCTTTGGTAGAGCCGGATTAATTCCGGCTATCCTGGTTGCTTGAGTTTTCATTCTAATTCATCTGCTCCCTTGTTTCTGCCCAACATCGTGGCGCAAGGCGCGTTATTCCGCAAGCAGAGGAAATTGCTATTTCCGGTAGTTTTTTGCTGCCCCTGCGCTCGCCGAGGCGTTGCCGAAAACGGAGTGCGGACTAATACCGTAGTAGCGGTGGAAGACCTTGGCAAAATAGCTGGCGTCGTGGTAGCCCACGGCATAGGCCGCCTCCGAAACGTTCTTTGCGCCGCCGGCCAGGAGCTCGCGGGCCTTGCGCATTCGCACCTGTGTGATGTATTCCACGAAGGAAAACCCGCTCTCGCGGCTGAAAAGGTGCGAAAGATAAAACGGGCTTATGCGCAGCGAGGCGGCGATCTGGTCCAGCGAGAGCTGCTCCGGGTAATGCAGGTCTATAAACTCCCTGGCCCTGCACAGCAGGGCGCGCCCATGGCGCAATCGGTCTTCATTGTTCCCGCGCCGGCGTTCATCCTCGCGCAGCGCCTCCCGCAGAACAAGGAGCAGCGCGTTGTGGGCGTAGGAAGCGATCAGGAGCCGCTCGGGCTCCGTGCCGGCATCCAGGCCGGCCTGCATCCGGTCGCACAGCCTGCCTATTTCGCCGGCTATGGGTTGGCACAGCCGGGGCACGTTTTTAAAGGATACGATCCGGAAAAAATCCCGCGATGGCTGCCACTCGAAAAATACCAGGAACACCTCCAGGCCCACCGAAAGATCAAAGTCATCGCGGTGCATGCTGCCGGAGGGCACGAGAAGCGTGTCGCCCGGGGAGGCCCTGATCAGGCTCCGGCCGATATGCAGGGTAACGTTCCCGCGGATGACGTGCAGGAATTCGTTTACGGATGACTTGTGCGCCTTGCGCGCCCAGACCGGGTCGAAAATCATCTTGCCGATTGAATTGATTTCAGGCAGCCGGTTGAAAACATCCAGCTCTTTCCAGTCCGGAACGCTCCGCAGCAGCTTTCCGCCCGATACGATTTTCATGTTTTCAATTCCTGCCGCGATATCACGACCTCACGAAGAGTCGGCACTGACTACAACACTGGTCTGCTGTAGGCCTTCATAATATGAAGGCATTTCCAAACCCCGCCGCGATTCTATCGCGGCCTACAGTTTTATGGTCTTCTGTAGGCCGTCACAGCCTGCAGTTATTTCATCCAATTTAAAGTTCAGTCTCAGTTGTAGCGGCCGTTCGTGAGAACGGCACAGAATGCGGTTCTCTCCCGGCCCGAACCGCCTCTACATTTTTGAAATTATGCATTCTTTCTTCAGTCTTCCTTCTTTCTGTCTCCTGTCTCCTGTCTCCTTCCTTCAGTCCTCCGCCCTCCGTCGTCCGTTGTCTGCCGTCTGTCGTCCGTCCTCTGTCTTCCGTCGTCTGTGGTCTGTTTTCTGCCTTCCTTGTCCTCCGAAGCCTTGGCGAAGGAGGATGCCTTTCTTCTAGGGCTTGATTTCCGGATTTGCTTCCCGGACCGCCTTCCAGGCCGCCTCCTGGATTTTTCCGGCCTCTTCATCCGGAATATCCTTTGGGTGCTCCAGACCAACCGGGCTCAAGCCGGTCAGGGCGGAATAGATGCAGCAGGCGGCCAGGTGCTTGCCCCTGCCCGAGAAGTGCACCCAGTCGTCGTAGAAGATACCGACCTGCTCCGGCGTGGCATTTGGCCCAAGGTAGTGCAGCTGCGCCAGCGCCACCGGCGCCAGCGGGGCGGTCGCGGCCTCCTTCAGTCGCATGTTGTCCTCGTGGTACTTTCGATATCCATTGGGATACGGCACCGCCTTCGCCGGCTGGCTCTCGTAGAAAACAGGCTTGACGTTCTTGCTCCGGGCAAAATCGCAAAAGAGCTTCCCGTATTTAAGCAGGTCCTCCGGCTTCATGTTGTAAAAAGTCTCCAGCACCACAAAATCCCAGGGGAAGGAAGCGATGCGCGCTTTTGCAGTGTCGCGCGTATCGCCGTCGTTCCAGAATACGTCGATCTTGGTGCCGCCGCGGACGTAATTGGCGCTCGTGATCCGCGGCGTGCCGGCCGGGGCCGAGGCGGAGATGGCCTCAACCTCGAAGGGCATCCAGCCGCGGATGGTCATGCTGGAGCCGATAAAGAGCGTGTTCAGGTTTTTTTCCGCCCCGGCCTCCGGCGCCATCTGCCGCAGGCGCAGCCTGGCCTCGCGGGCGGGGATGTAAGGATCCCAGTTGTTGTTCCGGGCCTGGTTGGCGTTCGCGCCGGGCATATCAAGGACCTTTTGAAGCTCCGTTTTGGCGCGGTCAAAATCGCCCGCTTCGTAGCAGCTCAGGCCGATCTGGAACTGGATGTGGGCTTTGTCATTATCGGTGACGCCCTCCATGGCCATGGCCTTGACCAGCTCTGTGCGCGCCTCGGCAAAGTTGCCCTCCAGCATCAGGGTCGTGCCAGTGTCCATCTGCAGCTTTGCCTTTTCCACCGAAGGCAAGCCTTCGCTGGCTGCCAGGGAAGCCATCGCGGCGCGCGCTGCGGCAAACTGCCGCAAGCCCATGAGGGCCTTCACGAGACCCCGGCGGGCGGCGAGTTTCTGGTCGGATGTGATCCCCGGCAGCGCCAAGACTCTTTCAAAAGCTTCCTTGGCCTGCGGCAAAACCCAGGGATAGGCCAGGTAAGTTTCGCCGTACAAGATGTTTGCCTTTATCAGGACCTGGCTCGGGGCATTGGTCATGGCGCGCGCCTTGTCCAGGGCGGCGATCCCCTCCTGGACTTTCTTCTCGCCGATGCAGGCACGGCCCAGCCCGAGCAGGGCCTCCGCGGTCTGCTCGGGGGTGATGTTTTCCGCGGCAAGCGCCTTCTCAAAAGAAGCGCGCGCCTCGGCGTACTTGCCTTCGTTGAGCTTCGCCGCGGCCTCACTCAGGAAATCGGCGCCCTGGGAAACCGCCGCCATGGCCGCGAGCGCCGCTGAAAGAATGCATGATAAACAACGACCTGATCTTGACATGACTGCCCCCGTTGTATTTTCCAGATTTTAAGCCGGAAATTGTCAAAACATACGGGGAAAATATCACGCCCGGCGGCAATTTGGGAGGAAATAATAGCACGCGCAACGGCAGGGCGGGACATTCAGGAACGGATCACCAATCCATCCGCTCCAGTCTTCAATCCACGCGCCCGCGCGGGCTTATGAGCAGGATATGTTGAGGCAGACAAGTTGAAGGAAGGCATACGTGCGCCAGAATAGAATGCTGTGACTATCCTCTGAACCGCCGCCCTTTTCTTGCGGCCTGCTGCGCCAAAGCGTTGCGACAAAATGCGGTCCATGCTGTTCAAATTGCGGTTCCGCCAGGCCGGCCGCCAGACAATCGGCGATCATGTCGGTCGTGCCGGTCCCAGCCTTCTCAACATTTAAGCGCGTCCTCCAATTCCTTCTTCGGTGGGAATGAAAAGTTTATAGACAAACTGTTTGTCTGGCGTGTAAAACGCAATGCCTTCCCCGCTGGGTATATTGAATCGCTCAAGTTTCGTAGATGTCAGCGGAACGCGTGGATGCTGGCTAATTTTTTCAGAGTTGATGCCAAGCTTTTGTAGGTCCACTTCCTGGGCAAACGCACCCGCTGAAATAAGTTCCCGTCTATGTGCCATCCAGTCTGCAGCAGAAAGTGTTGTATGTCCGGTTTGTCGCCTAAGTTTTTCATGAAGTTGAGCCAACCGTCTATATCTTTCGGCGTTACTGGCAGCGAGTTGTTCTGCCTCTGCTGGAGTGAAGGTTCGCTTAGTGATCCACGTCTTGAAGCCGGTGATCGGGTCAATGCTTTGTTTGAGATTTCGTTTTGCATATAGAGTCCCCCTACTCTCTATACTACCCCCCCTGTCAAGCCCCTCCCCCTTCGTAACATATTCCCGGGCGCTTTCAAGCACCCTGTCCAGCCTGCCCTGCAAGAACATGCGGCTTACCCATTCCGGCGGCAAGATCAGGTTAAGGGCCTGGCGCACGGCTTCCAGAAGCTTCTTGTACCATGGCCGGGTTTGTAAGCCTGTTCGACGCGATAGAAGAGCGCCCGGCCTTCCGGGGTTTCAAATGGATTTGCGCGGGGAGTTTTTGAGAAGCGGACCCTAGCCAGATTGCCTGCCGCCCATTGTTCTCCGGCCTTCAGGTTGTTCACCAAATCGTTTAAATCAGGATTATACGACATGGCAATATCAGGTATCTCGCCTATAAAAAAGTCCAGCAAGCGTGGTTCTCCAAAAGTATTATTCACTACATTTCGCGGTCCAATATCTGTTATGATATACGGTTTATTGTCGATGATGACCGCATAATAATCAATCTGTTCGGTTACTTCTTTTGGCGGCACAACGATATTGCGTGGAATATTAAATGCGCGAATACGTTCAAGCTCGGCGCCAATTGATTCACCAGATGCATTTCCGTAAGGCATTTTAGTTACAACAATGCCGTCCTTTGTCATGCCAACAACTTCGATTGGAACAGAACCAAGTTTACCCATGAGCGCTATGCACTGCAAAAGATTGACGATTGTGCCTCTGGCTGCTGACACCTGCAGTCGGCCGTCAGGCAATGGTATAGATTGAAGGTAGCCGCCTATACCTTCGGAAGTAGGAACGAAAAGTTTGTATACGAACTGCTTATCGGGTGTGTGGAAAGCTATACCTTCACCGCCAGCCGGATAAAAACGTTCAAGCTTGCTCGATGTCAGATGATTCCATTCACGCCAGGCGCGGCCAACTTCTTCAGGATTAATGCCAAGTTTTTGTAGGTCGACCTCTTGGGTAATTGCACCTGATTTAATGATCTCCTGTCGATGTGACGACCAGTCAGGAGTAGAAACTCTGCCAAATCCGGGGT
>JBAYWJ010000295.1:0-4917 GCA_041674125.1 Kiritimatiellia bacterium | reverse complement strand
ATGAAGGCAAAAATTCCCCACAGGAGCCGGTTGCGTATCAGTTTGTTAAACTTGGAAATAAACATCATGTGAAACACCTTTCATATCATGACAAAGACCGGCAGGTACTCTATTAAAAACGCGCGCAATAAGCAATCCATTAAAGCAATAAAACCTTCTTTCACGGCCGGGACTGAAAACCTGCAAAAAGATAATGCTTGTCTGGATGACTTTCACTTGATATTTTATCGGCCCAAGCGCGCCATCAGCTGACAACCTGTTTGCGCCTTCGCGCTTTTGCCAAAATGAATGCCATGCAAAGCAACATGAAAATACAGTCCGGTCAAGCGATCCTGGCGCTTGAAGACGGCACGGTATTCCGCGGCTTTTCATTCGGCGCGCCAAGGAACGCCACCGGGGAGGTTGTCTTCAACACCGGCATGACCGGTTACCAGGAAATCCTGACCGACCCCTCCTACGCCGGACAGTTTGTAACCATGACCTATCCCGAGATCGGGAACACAGGCATTAACAGGGACGACATGGAATCCGGCAAGTTTTACGCCAACGGATTCATTGTCCACAACATTCACGAGCCGAGCAACTGGCGCTCTGAAGTACCCCTGGGAACGGCTTTGAGCAAGGCCGGCATCCCGGCCATTGCCGGCATTGACACCCGCGCCCTCACCATAAGGCTGCGCTCACATGGCACCATGAAAGGCTACCTCGCGGTTGAAGGCAACATGGATGATGCGTCCGCCGTGGCCATGGCCCGCGCATGGTGCGGACTGGACGGCCAGGATTATGCCCGGATCGTAAGCTGCAAGGCCAGCTACCGCTGGGACGAATCCGGCAAAATCAGCGCCGGATGGGGCATAGCCGTGCAGCTGCCGCCGGCCGACCTTAAAATCGTCGCCTACGATTTCGGCATAAAGTGGAACATCCTGCGCCGCATGCGCGTGAACGGCATGGACGCCACGGTTGTGCCGGCGACAACGCCCTCCGCCGATGTTTTGGCCATGAAGCCGGACGGCGTGCTGCTCTCAAACGGGCCCGCCGACCCGGCCGCCCTGACCTATGCCGTCCGGGCCGCCCGCGAACTTACGGGAAAGGTTCCGCTCATGGGCATATGCCTCGGGCACCAGATCCTCGGGCTGGCGGCGGGCGGCAAAACCTATCGCCTGAAGTTCGGGCACCACGGCTGCAACCATCCCGTCAAGGAGCTCGCAACCGGCCGGGTGGAAATCACATCCCAGAACCATAACTTCGCCGTGGGCGCCTCCACGCTCGATCCGACCGCCGTTGAAATAACCCATGTCAACCTGAATGACAACACCGTGGAAGGCTTCCGACACAGGCGCGAGCCGATGTTCGCCGTCCAGTATCACCCGGAAGCATCGCCCGGTCCGCACGACTCATCCTACCTCTTCCGGGAGTTCAGGCGCCTGATAGAAAAATCATGAAAACCAGGAAACATAAAGCCGTCCCCGCCGGGCGCAAGGAATGGATCGCCGTGGTTGATTTCGGGTCGCAATACACCCAGCTGATCGCGCGCCGCATCCGCGAGTTGAAAGTCTATTCGGAAATAATCTCCTTCAGCACCGCCGCGCGGGCGCTGGAGAGCCGCAGGCCGTCCGGGATAATTCTCTCCGGTGGCCCGGCCAGCGTTTTCGACGCCGGCGCACCGGCATGCCAGGCCGGGCTTCTCGAACTCGGGGTGCCCGTCATGGGCATCTGTTACGGCATGCAGCTGATCGCGAAGCTCTGCGGCGGCGAAGTCCGCCCGGGAAAATCAAGGGAATACGGTCCGGCCCGCCTTGCGCCCGCCGACCGGCGCCTGATCTTCAAGGGAATGCCAAGGACGATCAAGGTCTGGATGAGCCACGGCGACCAGGTCAAAAGGCTGCCCCCCGGATTCGTGCGCCTGGCAAGGACCGTCACCTGCCCGAACGCCGCCATGGCCGATTTCAAGCGCCGTATTTTCGGCATCCAATTCCACCCCGAGGTGGCCCACACCCCGCTGGGCCCGGACATCCTGCGCCGGTTCGTCTTTGACGCATGCAGGTGCCGGGGCGCTTGGAGGACTTCTGTTTTCATCAAGGATGCCATCCGGGCCATCCGTCAAAAGGTCGGCCGCGAGCGCGTTGTCTGCGGGCTGAGCGGCGGCGTGGACTCCGCCGTCGCGGCCCTCCTGCTGCAGCGCGCAATCGGGCGGAAATTACTCTGCATCTTTGTCGACAACGGCCTCCTGCGCTCCGGAGAAGTTGAACAGGTCGAGGATACTTTCCGCAGCACTTTCGGGCTGGATTTGCACGTCGTGCGCGCGGCAAGCCTCTTTCTAAAGGACCTCAAGGGCGTGACCGATCCGGAGCGGAAGCGCAAGCTAATCGGCAAAAGGTTCATTGATGTTTTCAGTGCCGAGGCCAAAAGGTTCGGGCGGATCCGCTTCCTGGCCCAGGGCACGCTCTATCCGGACGTCATTGAAAGCACGCCCCCCGCCGGAGGGCCTTCCGCCACGATCAAAAGCCACCACAACGTCGGCGGGCTTCCTGAAAAGCTCAAATGGCAACTGGTCGAGCCCCTGCGCGAGCTCTTTAAGGACGAGGTGCGCGCCGTCGGCCGGGCGCTCGGCCTCCCCGGCGCCATCATCAGCCGCCAGCCTTTTCCCGGCCCGGGGCTTGCAGTCCGCATCCTCGGCGAAGTCAACGCGGAGCGCGTCGCCATGCTCCAGAAGGCCGACTTCATCATCCAGGAGGAAATGGCGCGCTACCGCAAGGCCGGCGGACTCTGGCAGTCCTTTGCCGTCCTGCTGCCCGTCAAGACGGTCGGGGTCATGGGAGACTTCAGGACATACGACAACGCCTGCGTCCTGAGGGCCGTGACCAGCACGGACGGCATGACGGCCGACTGGGCGCGGCTGCCCGCCGCGCTCCTGGCCAGGATATCCGCGCGGGTGATCAATGAAGTGCGCGGCATCAACCGCGTGGTTTACGACATCAGCTCCAAGCCCCCGGCAACGATCGAGTGGGAATGACCTTCCGCGCCTTCAATGCGTCGAGCACGATATGCACGGATCGTAGGCCCGCACCAGCATTTCAAGCAACAGCCTTATTTCTTCCGGGGGCCGGCCGGCGATTTGCGGGGCGAGTACCTCAAAGTCCTTCTGGATATTGGCGTGGTTCTGGTTGGTGGGTATGCAGAGGTTGGCCCGGCGGCAACGGCCTTTTTTATCAAAGGCATAGCGATGGAAAAGGGTTCCTCGCGGCGCCTCGACCGCGCCGGCCCCCTCGCCCGCCCTGGGGTTGATCCTGATTTTATCATTCCTGATTCCGGCCTGGAGCTGGGCCTCCAGCAGTTCGAGCGAGTGCTCCACCACCTGGAAGCATTCAACCAGCTGGGCCAGGCTGTTGTGGAAGGGATTGCAGCTTTTCAACCCCAGGCCGAACATGCCGGCCGCACTGCGCGCGAGCGGCAGCAGGTGGCGGCTGTTGAGGTTGTAGCGCGCCAGGGCCCCGACCGCGTAGGATTCCCTGTGCCACCGGGCCCACTTGGCGGTCGACTGCGGCGACACGTATTCGTTCACCGCAGACTCGAAGTCAGCCACGGGATGGGGCTTGGGCGCGTCGCTGCTGCCGATGTCGCCGTGGTAAAATGTATATTCGCCTTTCCGGACCAGGGCCACATATTCCGTCTCGCGCTCGAAGGCGGGCAGTTTATCCTTCAAGCCCGCCACGGCCTCCGCCACATTCTGGAACAGGGGGATGGCGTCCAGTAATTGCCGCTTTAAGCCGAGAAGTTCCTTTTCCGTTGGCAGCTTGGAAAAACCGCCCGGCTTCATGGTCACCGGATGCGTCATGCGCCCGCCCAGCAGCTCCATCCACCGGTTTCCGAGGCGGTGGAGGCGGATGACAAGCTTCACCAGCTCAGGGCTGGCTGCGGCCAGCGGCACCACCGACTTCATGCCGAACAGGTCCGGCGCAACAAGGTACCCGACGTGAAGAACGTGGCTTTCAACCTGCTCGGCATAGTGCGTGAGCATCCGCAGGCGGTCGGTCTGGCGCGACACCCTTATACCCATCGCGTTTTCAATAGCCTTGAGCGCGGCCAGGGAGTGGGTGACGGAGCAGATGCCGCATATGCGCGAGACAATGGTCTGGATATCTTCCCAGCTCCTGCCGAGCACCATGGCCTCAAAAAAGCGCGGCGCCTCCGGCACCTGCCACTCCACTTTCTCAACTTTACCGCGCCTGAGGCTGAGGTATATATTGCCGTGTCCCTCGAGCCGGGTGACATGATGCACTTCTATGACCTGCCGCTCCCCGCTTTTTTCAATCTTGCTTGTCATTTCTTCCCGTTTCCTGTCCGGCGAACAATCCCAGCCGGTCCTTGAAATCCTTCATAGTTTTACCGTAGAGGTCCATCACATCATAGGCGGCGTTGACGTTGGGCTCATCCACATAGCCGCGGCAGCCGAAGCACCAGAATCCCTTTGATGGGCACCGCGCTCCGCAACCGGCCCTGATGACCGGCCCAAGGCAGACCTCTTTGTACTCATACCGGCACACATTTCCCTTCTGCTTGCATTCCACGCAAACCGGGAAGTTCGGCAAGAACGGCTTCCTGCCGGCCAGCAGGCTTCGAATCACCGCGGCAAACTCGCGGTTGTCAATCGGGCACCCGTGTATTTTACAGTCAACCTTCACTACCTCGTGGACCGCCATCGTTTTCGACGATTGCAAATGGCTCATGGCCGCATTCTTTCCATAAACATACGCGGCCGCTTTTCCATCGGGAAGAGAGTTTTTGATGCGATTGACTCCGCCTATCGTCGCGCAGGCGCCGAGGGCAATGAGGATTTTAGCCTTTGCCCGTATGGCTTTCAGGCGCTCGGCATCGCCCGGGCGGGTAATGGATCCCTCGATGATCGCGATGTCGTAT
>JBAYWJ010000294.1:0-4933 GCA_041674125.1 Kiritimatiellia bacterium | reverse complement strand
GGCCAGGTTTTTCATGTCGGAGTCCTCGCAGCGGATGCCGAACACGATCGCCTTGTCCGCCCAGGCGACCTGGAAGGCGGTTTTTGATTTTGGCGCGTTGCTGCTGATAAGCTCCTTGAGCTCATACACCGGCACGTCCTTCCAAAATGCCTCGTCAAGCTTTCCTTCCAGCTTGAGGTCGGCGATCTTGCGCCCGGCGGCAAAGGCCCGCGGGGCGCCTTTATGGGCCGAAGCGAGCTTCTCGCGGCGCTCCGGCAGAGTCTTGAGGCACTCCGCCACCAGGTCAACCCGCTTGCCGTAAATGCCTTCGCCGGCCGCCTTGCGGGCGGCGGCCAGAAGCGCGAGCGCCTTGTCAATGGGTTCCACCCTGGTGCTCATGAGCGGCCAGTTGGCTTCGGAATACTCGATAAACTCCTTCATCTCCTTTTCAGCCGGGCCGTAAAAAAGTTTGTAGTATTCATCGAGCAGGGCATCCAGGTCCTGGTTGGCATCCCACCAGAAACTGGCGGTGACATATATGTTAAGGTGCATGACCGCCAGGGGATCCCAAGTGAACTGTTTCGGATCACTGTGCCGGTAAACCTCGATCATGTCGCCTTGGGAAATGCCCTTCAGCGCGCGCAGGTCCTCCGCGATCAGGCGCGGGAAATAGACGGGGATGTCGGCCCGGCCGGGGGGTTTATTATGCGTGTAGTACTCATAGATGTACATTTCCTTCAAGGTCAGCTTTTCGAGCCATTCCTGCCTGAGCTTGACAACCTTGTCGCGATGCGCGCGGTCGTTGAAAGTGCTTCTCGACTGGCAGAACATGAGGGCCACGTTGGGGCTGAGCTTGTCTATCTTTTCCGGCGGCAGGGTGTAGGCGCTGTAGGAGAGCCCGCTTACCTTGTGCTTCGGATGAGTCTTGTAGAGCTCAACGGCCGCCCGGTTGACGTAGCTCCAGACGTAATCAGACATGTTGCCCGACCAGCCCCGCTCGACCGTGTCCTTGCCCTTGCACAGGTCGCACCCGCACATCGCGGAGCCGTAGCCGTCGCAGACGTCCAGGCTGAGCATCGGCTCCTTGCGCACGTCGAACATGAACCGCGCGAACTTGAGCTGCTGCCTGAGAAGCCCATCCGAGGAAAGGCAGGGCGCGCCGCTGTAGGAGTGGTTGGTCGCCCGCTGGCCGCCCCAGAGCGCATACCAGTCCGGGTGAGATTTTTTGACCTCGTCGCGCATGTAGATCCATTTGCTGCCGTGGCAGTTCTGGGTCAGGCCGATCATTTCGTGCCCATAGTTCACGCCCAGGCGCAGGTTCCAGAGGATATTGGTCGTGTCATTGCGATAGTATCCGAACCGACGTATCGGGAAATCCGGCTTGACGGTCCTGTCAACCGCCGGCAGCGCAATATCGCCCAGCTTCGGCACAATTTCGCCGAGCTCCCCCGGGAAATACCAGCGCACGCCCAGGCCGCGCAAAAACTCGCAGACTGCGTTCATGGTGCCGGCATCATCCAAACTCCAGACATCCAGGTCGGGATAGTAACTCTGATACAGCTGCGAATAAGGATATGCGTAATAATCGTCTGGGTTCATGGCATCCCAGTCTTTCTTCACCCGGGCGAGATCTTTCTTGTCGTGAGGATATGGCTCCAGCGGCACGAAATCACCGTCCGGACCCAGCAGGGCCAGCCAGTTTTCGCCGGAGGCCATCCGGAAGGCGCCGTGGGCAAGGCCATCGGCGGAGAGCTTCAGCTCGTCGGTGAACTTGCTTTTGCCGACGTAGATTTTGACGGGGATGTTTTTATCCGGCGCGTTCGTGACAGGCAGCATGGCCCCGGTCATCTTGCTGACATACTCCTGCAGATTCGAGGCCGCCAGTTTCGTCATGCGGGCAGGCTTTTCGGCGATGATGATTTCCGCCCGGGGTTTACCGTCCTTGACCAGGAAAGATTCGCCGGAAACTGATTGTGAAAACGTTATTACCGCAATGCCCAGCGCTACTGATATGAAGCGTTTGAATCCAGCCATTGTTTTTCCCTTGTCATTTTTGTTTCAACTGCTTACCAATGCGGGCTTGCGCCCACAACCCAAGAGATTCACCACCCGCTTCGCTGGAGACACTGAGACCGGAAAAAGATGAGGCTTGGCAAATTTGCGAACAACGAAACGTTGCTCCAAAATTTGCCAATGCGCTTTAGTACTGGAGAAGATGGGAGATATAAAACTCCCGTCTTCCTTCAATAACAAGCCTTGCTTGAAATCAGCCCCGAGCGCGTAAGCGCCTCGGGATGATTTCAAGCGACCTCTGTTACTCTGGGCCTCCGTGCCTCCTGTGGTCAATCCTTATTCTCTTATTTGCACCATACCGTGCCGAATTTGCTCACGTCATCAAAGCTGCCCGAGCCGGTCGGCGACCAGGCCGACCTTTCGATTTCATTTTTACTGACGCGCTGGCGGCAGACGTTGATGCTCCAGGGAAAAGTCAGGTTGGGCCTGGCCCCGGAAATACCATTGAGCGGGTCGATTTCCTGGGCGTCCTCTCCGGCGGCCGGCAGGCAGACCTCGAGCGTCCATGCCTTTTCGCCTACGAAAGCGGCGGCGGTGGCGCCGGAAGACCAGTTCAGGTTGGTCCCATCCTTCATATCGGCATCCACTATGGCCCCGGCCGGGCTGACCGCGATCCGGTAATATGAGTGGACCGGGGTCTCGATCAGGATCTCGACAAAATCTCCGCTCCAGATATTTGTGTCGCCGTTTTGCGTGGCGGTGATGTTCAGGTTTGAAGAAACGTCCCGGCAGGTTATTCCGAGGTAAAGCGCGCCGTCATAGCCCCAGGCCACCAGGAATGAGGTCGGGCTTTTTGGCGCGCGGCCGGTTTCCACATCGCGCAGACTGTAGCTGCGCACGTTCCAGAATTTTTTATCATCGAGCTTGCCGTCCATCATGAGGTCTGCCTTGCTGCGCGGCAAGGCGCGCGCGACGGGCACGTTCACCCGGCCAAGGCGCACGCGGCGCTGCTTCAGCGGCTTGCAGACTTCAACCACCTGCTCAATGCGCTTGCCGTAAACGGTGTCGCCGGCTTTGGCGCGGGCGGCGGCCAACAGTTCCATCGCCCTGTCAATAGCCTCGATTTTGGAGATCATGTTCGGCCAGTTCTGCTCCGAATATTCAATGAACGCCTTCATCTCCTTTTCGGCCGGGCCGTAAAAGAGCCGGTAGTATTCATTTAGCATGGCATCCAGGTCCTGGTTGACGTCCCACCAGAGGCGGGCGGTTATGTAGATATTGAGATGCATGATCGCCATCGGATGCCAGGTGAATTTTTCCGGGTCACTGTGCAGGTAGACCTCGATCATGTCGCCTTTTGAAAATCCTTTCAAGGAGCGCAGGTCCTCCGCAATCAGGCGCGGGAAGTAGACAGGGATATCAGACCTCCCGGAGCCGGGGCAGTTCTGCACGTAATAGTCATAAATATATATTTCTTTAGATGGCAGGATGTCCAGCCAGGCCTGGCGCGCGACCAGGTTCGAAGCGCGCAGGTCCCGGTCAAAATAGCTGCTGCGCCCCTGGCACATGACCAGGGCCAGGTTCGGGCTGAGCTTGTCGATCTTTTCCGGCGGCAGGCGGTAGGAGCTGTAGGAAAGCCCGCTCACCATATGTTTTGGATGGCTTTTGTACAGCTCCTTTGCAACCCGGTTGACGTAGCCCCAGACGTAATCCGACAGAGTCCCTCTCCGCCCCCGCTCGGGCGTGTCCTTGCCCTTGCACAAGTCGCACTGGCACATGCAGGACCCGTAGCCGTCGCAGGCATCCAGGCTGAGCATCGGCTCCTTGCGCACGTCGAAAATCATGCGGGCGAACTGCAGGTGCTTTTTGAAGAGGCCCTCCGAGGACAGGCACGGCGCGCCGCTGTAGGAGTGGTTGGTCAGGCGCTTGCCGTTCTGTAGCGAATACCAGTCCGGGTGGGCTTTTTTTATTTCATCTCGCATGTAAACCCACTTGCTTCCGTGGCAGTTCTGGACCAGGCCCATCATCTCTTGCCCGAAGTTGACCCCCATGCGCAAATTCCAGAGCTTGTTCTCCCAGGTATCGCTCCAGTAGCCTAACCTGCGCATCGGGAAATCGGGCGTGACGGTCTTGTCCATGGCCGCGAACGCAATGCTGCTTTTCTTCGGCACGACTTCACCCAGCTCCCCGGGGAAATACCAGCGCACGCCCAGGGAGCGCAGGAACTCGCAGACGGCGTTCAAAGTCCCGCCGTCATCCTGTTCCCAAATATCCAGCTCGGGGCTGTACGAATTATAACCAAGCCGGTAATAGGGGAACCCGTAATATTCGCCGGGATTAGCCGCGTCCCAGTCCTTCAAGGCCCGATGCTTGTCCTTGTTCCATTCAACGCCATGCGCATACGGCTCCATGGGCACGAAATCCTTATCCGGGCCCAGCAGGGCGAGCCAGCCCGCTTCAGCGACCTCGGCAGCGGCGCCGGGCAATTTTGTTCCTGAAACCATCCTGAAAGCGCCGTGGGCCAGATCCTCGGTGGAAAGTTTCAGCTCATCGGTGAACTTGCTTTTGCCGACAAAGATCTTTACGGGGACATCCTGCGAAGGCGTGCTGGTTATCGGCAGGGTTGCGCCGGTCATTTTAGAGACGTATTCTTGCAGGTTCGAGGCCGCCAGCTTCGTCATGCGCGCGGGCTTTTCCGCGACGATTATCTCGGAGCGCGGCTTGCCGCCCATGACCAAATCCGCGGCAGGCGCCAAGCCGGCCAAGCCGGAAAGAGCCAATATGGTAATAATCACGCATGTTCCCTTTTGGCATCGATACGGCCCCAGTCTCAGCATGCCCTTCTTCGCCAGAAAGCCCTGTGGCTCTTGACCTCCCGCCTTCGCGTAGCCCGCTTCGGTGGGCGAAGGAAGGTCGTAGCCCCTTGGGCGAAGTAGGTTGC
>JBAYWJ010000293.1:0-4944 GCA_041674125.1 Kiritimatiellia bacterium | reverse complement strand
GATACATTGCTCAGCCATGGCAAACTTGGCTTCGCCCGACAAGCCACCGCCTTTCATCCGGAAATCGCCGTAACCGTTGCCCCAGGAAAGGCAGCGCGAGAAAAGGACGTTGCCGGTCCTGTCGGCGTAAAACTGGATGCCGCAGCCGCCGTTGAGAAACGAACAGCTGTTGCTGAAAGTGTCGCTGCTCGGCCAGAAAGCGACTATCCCGTCGCCCGGGTTGCCGCCCGCACGGCATTCTTCAACGAGCGTGCCGGCTCCGTTCGTTGGTTCATTACGAATCCCGATGCCGTTGGCATTAAGGAACGAAGAACAGCGCCGGACATTTGAGCGTGTGGCGTGATGCAGGAGAAAACCGCCCTCCGGAAGCCAGAGAACCGGGTCTTTGGCTGGGGTCATGAATCCCGAGGCAGCGAGCCCGTCTATAATCACGCGCCTGGAATCCGCCAGCTTGAATCCGCTTCCCCTGAGGAGCCCGACCGTGTAACGGTGAAAATCCGGCGCCTGGA
Organism: Kiritimatiellia bacterium; assembly: GCA_041674125.1. Classification (GTDB taxonomy): domain Bacteria; phylum Verrucomicrobiota; class Kiritimatiellia; order JAAZAB01; family JAAZAB01; genus JAQUQV01. Next base: position 4,435 of record JBAYWJ010000293.1, on the reverse strand, counting down.
AATCGGAACTGGAAATGTATAGTTTCTTACCTTCCGTGTCCTGGTACCAGCTTCCCGGCCTGAACTCCAGTGCGTCGATGTCCGACGCGCCGAGCAACCTCATCATGGTGTCCACTTCATGGACCGAGAGGACCTTCCGGTCAAAATCGGCGACATAAACAAAACGCCGCCCTTCCACCTTGGTGAACGAGGGGGCATTCACGTCACCGCGCAGGAGCACCGTGCCGGGTATTTCCGCCCTGATAAGCGTTTCCTTGTCGAAACTGCCGAAATTCGTCAGCGCGACACTCTCAAAATATTCACCAGAGGCAATGGTCAAGGCGTCGCCCGGCTTTATAGAGTTAAGCCCTTTCTGGATTGTCAGGAACGCCTTGTCCCTGGACTGCCCGCTGTTGGCGTCATTGCCCTGCTTGCTGACAAAATATTCGGACGCGTTTGCCGTCATAATCCCGCATATTAACGCGGGCACGATCCACGAATAATATTTCATGTTTTATTTCTGGTGATCATTTGTAGAGCCGGATTAATTCCGGCTATCCTGTTTGATTGAATTTTCATCCTTATTAAATCACGCGCGTTTTGTTAGCGGGCAAACTTGCTCGTCCTATGATCCTTATTCTGCGGACCACTCAGCGTGCTTTGTACATCAGTCCCCGTGGATGGCTTTCGTAGCAGCCCATATCAATCTTTCCAGAAAACTTATCTATCCTCGATCCGCCATCCAGATCAGTTGAAAATAACGACCATGATAACAGCATTCCCGAGTTCAGGCAGAGAGACTCGCGCGTGAGGCGGTAATCGCTGCCGGAGTAATTTTTAAAGGCTGGATTGCTGGTTATGTTGTTATTGGGATAAAATATATAAATGTTGTTGGTGGCATTAATGCAGCAGTTTGAGAACATGGCGTTACCGGGATATGCCATTCCAACATGGCTGTTGTTGCTATAGATAATTGTGTTGTTGACTTGTACTTCTTTGCCTGTATAGCCGCCGGAATAAGCCGCGTATATGCCTCCGCCGGCATAGCCGGAATAATTACCAGCGATAGTGCAGTTTTCAATATAATTTGCCGTGTTGGCGGCCCCAACGCCGCCGCCTGTCCAGGCCCTGTTTCCCATTATAAGACAGTTGCGGACAGTGCCACCGTTATTCAGCAGCACTCCCCCGCCGTTATTTGAATTATACGACGGCACAGTTGTATTGCTGGCTATGATACTGTTGCAGAGCAATGATCCCGTGGCCAAAACAATACCGGCTCCGGCTCCGCCTCCCAGAATAGTATAATTTGAAAGTATCAAACAATTCCACATTTGCGCAGAAGACTGCAGGTAGGCTCCTCCGCCGGAGCGGGGTGCCCCGGCCCATTGCAGACCGTATAACTCGTTTTTAATAATTTGACAGTTAGTAATAATGCTTTTAGCGCCGGTCGCGTATATGCCGGCGCCGTAGCCGATATTGGTCACCCTGCTGCCGGTAACCAGGCACCCGCGCAGCATTCCGGCGTTTATGTAAACCCCTCCGCCGTTTTCTGAGTTTGTTGTCGCAAGGACATACGGCGCCATTCCATTCGTAAAAGCAAAGCCTTCCACTAGAGCATTGGAGTGGTTCATGTATAAACAGCGGTTGGTTGAGTTCGGGTAATTTCCTTCAACTACTGTGTCTGTCCATCTGCCGCTGAAACTCTTGAGGATGATGCCGTTTGTAATACTGACCTGGTTAGTGAGATAATAAGTGCCGTTGGAAACCCAGACGGTTTCGCCGTTCGTGGCGAAATTGACGGCCCACTGGATATCCGTGGCCGCACCGGACCAGGTGGTAAACTTACCGGCAAAGTCATTTGTGCCGGCAAGCGACACATAATGATCGACTGCCAGCGTATTGCTTAGGAGCATAACTGCCATCAAACCGGAAAACGAGGCCTTACGTCGGTATTTCAATGCTATTCCTTAAGTCGCAGTCGAAACCAACGTTTTTTATCAGGAAGATAATGTTTCTCATCTCACCTTGAACATCATTCCCCGAGGATGATATTCATAGCTTCCTATGTCCACCATTCCGGAAAACCGGTCTATCCGGGAATGGTTGTCCAAATCCGGCGCGCCATCCATCCATGACTGGTGTACCCCGGCATTCACGCAGGGGGAATCACAGCTCACCCGAAAATTCTGCCCGGCATAATTAACAAAAAGCGGATTGTTGGTGATGTAACCGGAAATCGCGGCCCCAACCAGGGCGTTCGTGGAACGAATACATATGTTCGTGTATGCCGAAGATACTGTCGTGTGATAGGCAATATCCCCGTTATTATAATTGGAATAAACAATCGAATTGCAGCCGACCAGGGGCCCTCCGGTCCTGAATGCCATGCCCGTCGGCCGGTTGCTGGTAACAGTGCAATTATACATATAGAGCGTTGCGCCCCAATCTTCAAATATACCGCCACCGCCGCCGCCCCATCCGCCGCTGCCATCTGTGAAGTTGTTGTTAAGCAGACAATTGCGCATGGTTACCTTGCCGTTTGATTTTAAGGCGCCTCCGCCGATCCCAGAGGAAGCAACACCGCTATCCAAAACCACGGCCTGGTTTCCCCGGAAAATGCAGTTGTGGAAAGACTGATCCATGCCAACGGTGTTTATCCCGCCCCCGTCGGTTGCCAAATTGCTTTCAATCAGGCAATCCCTCATTGAAAGGAGCATGCTGCCGCCAGAGCGGAACATGATGCCGCCTCCTTCGCCCTTGAGGCCTGATCCGGCGCCCCCGTGCATGGCCCGGTTGTTCCGGATCACGCAATTCGAGGCAGCGAATGAAAAATTTCCCCCGGAACTGTTATACTCGCCTATGCCGCCGCCGCGCGACATACCGTTGTAATAAACCACCCTGTTATCGCAGATGATGCAGTTTCGAACAACACCGGTATAAGGAAACTGTTCGTAATATATTCCGCCGCCCAGGCTCAGACCGAGGCAGTTGGAGATTGTAAGGCCATCCAGCACAAACATGTTGGTGCTGGTGACCCGGATATACCAAGCTATCCCCCTGTTGGTGCCTCCGCCATCGATAACCACGGATTCCGGTGTGCCATTGGAGCTGCGCAGCACGAGGGGGCGGTTGATAAACACCACGTTGGTTCCAAGGTAATTGGTGGCGTCAGGAGGAACGGTATAGCGCCCTGATCCGACCCAGACCGTGTCGTTGATAGAGGCGGCATTGACCGCATCCTGGATGTTGCTGGCCGCCGTCAGCCAGCTCGAGTAATTCCCCGCTGGCGTTTGGCCGTTTTGGGCGGCATAATGATCATCGGCGATCACGCAATGCTCAAGGCTGACAAACATGACGCAGATCAATCCGGCCGGGATAAATGGCAGTCCGGAAATCAAGGCTTTGCACCTACGTTTATGATTAGCAGCAGTAAAATTCCTGATGAAGCTGATCGTAATATATTGCCGCTGTGAAAGACAGCTTCAGGGCATGTCACTTTTTACTGCGAGCATGACATTTTTTACGGTAGGCGGCAGGCGTAACGCCAGTTTGTCGCAGGAAGGCGCGGACGAAATGGCGGTAGGAATTGAACCCAACCTGTGCTGCAACAGACGCTATTTTGAAATTCTGATGCTCGGCGAGAAGCTTGCGCGCGGCGTTGATCCTGCACTGGATAATGAACTGCTTCATGCCGATTCCAGCCGAATGCTTGAAAAGCGCGGAGAGGTAGCTGAGTGAATAGCCGAACCGCTTTGCCAGGGCCGTCGCGCTGCAGCGCGGGTCGGCAGAGCAGGATTCGATGTAATGGGCCAATTGAAGATAGAGGACATTTTTTGCGCCCGGGGCCGCGGTCCGGTGCTTGAGATCGGCCGCCATTGCGATGAATTCACACAGCAAATCCCTGACATTTGACTTCCAGCGCTTCCGCCTGGTCATGTTTTCCGCTATGATGTCATGGATTATTTTCCCGGCCTGGCGATAATGTGAATCCGAGAGACTGGCAACGTGCGGAAAGTTTTTGTCAATTTTCCTTAAGCCGGCGCTCTTGAGCCATTTGCCAGTAAACTGAACTGTATATTTTTCAATGGGCACATTCTGGGAATATGAAATGAAGGAATGGACCTGGTTCGGCCGTATCGTCACCAGTTGGCGCGGCCCGAATTTATACAGGTCGCCGTTTATGGAATACACCCCCTCGCCCTTTTTAATGAGGTGAATTTCATGCTCGGGATGGTAGTGCAGCGGAAACCCCATCGTCAGCCTGTTCGACCAGAGTGCTCCCATCGGTACTGACGCTGAAAAACGGAAAGCTTTTTCTTTGAAAGGTTTCACGGCACCGTACATCTTGTCATTTTACGGATGACCATTCAAGTAATTGTGCGAGGATTGATGGGGATATTAAATATCTGCCAATCCCCGCTTTTTTAATCCAATTCAATTAAACTCAACCGTCCTG
>JBAYWJ010000292.1:0-4950 GCA_041674125.1 Kiritimatiellia bacterium | reverse complement strand
TGACAGCAATGGGGACTGCTCCGTTGATTTACCAGTGGCAAAAGAACAGCGCTAATATTTCTGGCGCTACTTCCATAAATTATACTATTGCATCGGTAGCAGAAACTAACGAAGGAAATTACTATTGCATAGTAACCAATATGGCCGGTTCAGTCACCAGTTTGGTTGCCAGCCTGACGGTGAATGATCCTCCCGCTGCGCCTTCTGGCCTAATCGCCAGCGATGGAGACTATACAAATAAAGTGGCGTTGAGCTGGAACACGGCGGCGGGCGCAACCGGATACCAGATATTCCGGCATACAGTTAATGATTCATCGTCAGCAAGTCAACTTGGGACAGCCACTTCAACCACATACGACGACACAACCGCAGCAGCCGGCACAGTTTATTATTACTGGGTAAAGGCCACAAATGCGTTCGGCACGAGCGGTTTCAGCGTTTCCGATAGCGGTTGGCGGCGGGCTGTGTACACGATCACGGCCACGGCGGGCGCCAACGGCAGCATCATCCCGTCGGGCGCCGTGCCGGTGTTGCAGGGCGCAAGCCAGCTCTTCACCATCCTACCCACATCCGGATACTACATCTCGTCTCTGCTCGTAGATGGCGTCGCAGTAACTGCGGCAAGTACCTACACCTTTGAAAATGTGAGTGCGAACCACAGCATATCTGCCTCGTTCGTGGCGAACCGTCCGCCACAGCTTGTATTGACTGCAACACCGCAGAGCGGCGTAGCACCGCTACGGGTATTGTTCGATTTTACCGGTTCCACAGACCCGGACGGCTCTATCGCAAAATACGAGGTGGACCGGACCGGGGACGGGATATTTGAGGTGCAGAGTACGCAATCAGGAGTCTTCTACGTAGAATACGCATCGGCAGGTACTTACCAGACCGTAGCGCGGGTGACCGATGACTGCAACGCATTCAGTACTACATCGGTCACGATCCAGGTTCACGGGACAAGCCCGGAGGCGGATATTGATCCCTATCCGGCAAACGGGACAGCGCCCCTGACGGTGACCTTCATTGGCACCAATTCGACCGCGCCGGCCGGGCGTCAGATAGTGGCCTACGAGTGGGATTATGAAGGGGACGGAGTCTATGACCGGCTTACCCAAGCTGCCAGCTCGACCTGGACCTATCGCGAAGCAGGCACGAACCTTGCGACCCTGCGGGTGACGGACGACACCGGTATAAAGGCGGAAAAGTCAACGCTGGTGACAGTCCTGCCTTCGCCTTACTCTTTGCCGGATGTGACGCTTTTTGCCAGTCCGCAGGCCGGCTACCTGCCCCTTGCGGTATCATTCACGGCGCAGCTGGGAGAAGGTCAGTCTTCCACCAATTATTATTGGGATTTTGACGGGGATGGTCAATACGACGCGCGAACATCAACGGGCTTTGGAAGCAACATCTACACGGTAGCCGGGATGTATGAAGCAAAAGTCATGGCGATGGACGCGAACGGGCTGGCGGGATCAAGCGTAGTCACGGTGCAGGTGAACCAGGCCACGACCCTGCGGGCGTGGATCAGCACTCCGAAAGACAACAGCACGGTGAGCGGCACTGATGTGTCGCTGAGAGCCCATGCCGCCCCGGCCAATCTGGTTGCCTCGGCGCAGTTCCAGTACAAGCCGGTATCCTCAAATGTCTGGATAAATCTTGGCGACGTGATTTATCCGCCGCCGCATTCTTACGCCCTGACCTGGGATGTATCCGGCCTGCCGCGGATGGACTATCACCTGCGGGCGGCGGTAACTGATACGGCGGGCACAGTCGTGTATTCTGAGGTGATCCTGGTGACCGTGGCGGCCACATCTGGAAGAAATCCCGGCGACACTGAGGAAGGTAAAGAAAATGGGAAGCACAAGAAGACCGATACCTTCGGCCAGGATGAGTCCGCGAGCATGGTTGTCTATGACGGGACAATGGTGCTGGTTGGGTTGGGCACGGTTGATTCAAATATCACGATCAGCGTGATCCTGACCGGGCTCAACACGAACCCGGTGAACGGGGCGGCATTTGGCCGCACGTGCGTCAATCAAAACCGGCAGGTGGATATTGAGGGAGATCCTGCGCTGCAGAAGGCGGTCGTGATCATTATCCCATACCGGGATGACGACAACGACGGTGTGGTGGACGGCACCCGGGTGAAGGTCTCCACCCTGATGATGTTCTGGTACGACACGGAAACTGGTACCTGGAAGCGGTGCCTGGACACGGAAATATACCCAGATGAAAAATACATCAAGGGGACCGTCTATCACCTGACGGAATTCGGCCTGTTCGGGGGAGTGCGCGAGACGCCGATGTTTGGCGACTTTGACGGCGACCGGAAAGCAGACCCGGCCATATACCAGATTACGACCGGGCTGTGGCGGATCCTGCTGTCGGGCTCTGGTTACCGGGAGACACGGGTAATCCTGGGAGGTCCGGACTTCCGGGCGGTGCCAGCGGACTACGATGCGGACCAGAAGACCGATCCCGGGGTGTATCGTGACAAGAACGGGTATTGGTTCGGTTACCTGTCAGGCAGCGCCTATGCGCCCGGCGAGGCAAGCCTGGGCGGGCTGGGATGCCTGTTCGTGCCTTCGGATTACGACGGGGACGGCAAGGCTGACCCGGCGGTTTACCAGGAGGCAACGGGCGTCTGGGCCGCGCAATTATCAGGCAGCAGTTATCAAACCGTTGTGGCGACATTTGGCGGGGCCGGATATTCAGCCATCCCCGGTGATTATGATGGTGACGGTAAGACCGACCTGGCCGTCTACCAGGAAGCATCCGGGTTGTGGAATATCTTGATGTCAGGTAGTGGTTATGTTTCGGCCGTTTTAGGCTATGGTGGCCCCGGGTGGTCCCCGGCACCTTCAGATTATGACGGTGATGGCAGGACAGATCCCGCGATATATAATTCTTCAAGTGGACAGTGGGCGATATTGATGTCCAACAGCGGGTACAGTCAGTTTAGCTTTATACTTGGCGGTCCTGGTTATTATCCTGTGCCGGGTGATTATGACGGCGCAGGTACAATATCCCCGGCGGTCTATCGGGAAACCACGGGTGAATGGCAAGTGCTTTTATCCGGAAGCGAATATGCGCCGGCCACCGCAACGTTTGGCGGACAGGATTTTACGCCTGCGAATGTATGCCGATAATCAGACTTTGCTTTGTTGATACAGATCTCATCAGCCGGATATGTCGAGGTTGAGACGAACAACAAAAAGTTATGCTATCTATACCTGTGGGGAAACTCTCTTCTAGTCTGGATTAGTAAATGGGGGCAGGTCAGAATGAACAATGGCAATAAAAGGGATCGCATAATAAATTAATCAGGTAAAACGCCATGCCCTCAAATTCCTGCACCGTTGAAATACTCGAGAGCAAGCTGGAAGAGTCTGATTCGCTCGTGGAGCACATTCTGATCACCTGCGACTTCATCGAGTTCCAGATCAACCGGATGCTCAGTCATTCTGTCCTCGACATGGAAATTGTCAGGGAGCTGAACTTCTCGCCTGAACAGCGCTTCAGCTACGCCCTGGCATCAGGCTTCGTGTTAGGCATACCAGGAGAAAAATATCCTGCTGATTTCTATTATTTCTGGGGCCGGCTGAACGAAGTCTACAACCTGCGCCGGGTAATGCGCAACTTGACTCCGGAACAGCTGGATGAGCGGGTGAAAAGATTATATCACGCGGGGAAGTTCGAAGAAAATAAGAAGTCTTGGCAGGGCATTATTACGCTCATTAAGACCATCAACGACAGTGCCGATGATTATGGCGTTAAACCGTTTGACTTTTGGGACCCGTTTGCAATGGCACTGTGTCAATATTTGGTTTGCTACGTGGACGGCTATGTTGACCAGGTAACCGCGAACGAAGCGTCTGACCAACCTGATGCAAATACTGCGGAATTATGTAGAGAATGATTGGGATACCCCAAAATACTTCGTAACACCGCTGTTCTGCCCTCAAAACCCGTCAGGGGTGTCCCTTAGATACCCACGTAATTTTAAGGCCGGCCGTTTACGGGCAATTCAGGGCATTTTTTCCAATGTTTATCAAAATTGATATTGACATCCGCCGTGGGGAAGTTAAAAATGGATTCCATTAGCATCCCGTAGGATGCAGGTTAATAGGTTATAGGCTGATAGGCTGTTAGGAAAACCGCAGAAATACAGCATGAGTTGCAAATATTTTGAAAACGGCAGTTCCGGTTTTTTGCCGATCTGTTTTTCCAGTTTTAACCTACAACCTACAGCCTATAATGCTACAGCCTTGGCGTCCCTTATGGGACGCCACTGAATAAATTCAATCAATTAGGGTTTTATTTATTCACGAAAAAGCTAGTTAACATGTTTGTTTTAATATCTATCGTCAGGCGGCAACAAGATAGGCACATTAAATGGTGCATGAGCCAATTTCAGAGGTTGCGGTAGTTCAACAGGTTAAACCGCAACATAGCCGCCAGGTTCGACAGGCTCAATTTCCAGGAAGATTTAGCTGCAGAAATTTCAGAAAAGAGGATGGCAATCAATGCTGTCCAAATCTGAATTGTCAAGTCAATTATGTTGGTTCTAACGAAAGTATAAATGGCTTGCTAAAGCCGCACGACCTGTTTTTTTCAATATCTTTTTAATCCAAGCCAGAGCTTTTTCCATCAGTTCTAAAAATTATTTTGGCCAAGAGTGATGTCAAATATATATTTCAAATGTGAGCATTGCCGACAAGTTTTGACTGTGGATGAAGTCGGGGTTGGCCGAACTGTCAAGTGTACAGGCTGCGAACAATCCGTCCAGAAGGGGTGGACCCGGTTTTTAAACCAAAGTCTTGTGAAAGATAGTTATGTTTCTGGACTCGTGCAATGCTTTTGTTGATGGGTTTATCCCATCCCTTCCGCCCCCTAGGGGGCGGCGCGAATTATGCGACTTTATATTTTTTTCCTGTGTATGCCATA
>JBAYWJ010000291.1:0-4961 GCA_041674125.1 Kiritimatiellia bacterium | reverse complement strand
GTTTTCTATTTCCTGGCGGAACATTCCGTGCTCGTAGCGGATGCCGTAGCCGTAGGCGGGCAGCTCCATCGTGGCCATCGAATCCAAAAAGCAGGCGGCCAGCCTCCCCAGGCCGCCGTTGCCCAGGCCGGCGTCGGCCTCGAGCCGGCCGAGGGACTCGAAATCTATTTCCAGGTCCGCAATGGCCTTGCGCGCAACCGCATCGGTCTTGAGGGCGACGATGTTGTTGTGAAGGAGCCGGCCGAGCAGGAATTCCATCGAAAGGTAATAAACGCGCTTGACGTCATGGTCCAGATAAGCGCCCTGGGTGGCGATCATGCGCTCCACGGCCAGGTCCCGGATGGCCAGGGCAACGCTTTCATACTTGTCAAAAAGGGTGGCGGAATTCCAGTTCTTGCACCGGGTGTATTTAACGTGGTGCTGAATGCTGCGGGCAATGTGGCCTTCGGTGACGTCGTATTTTACCTTGACGGGACAAGTCGTGAGTTTTTTTGTCATATGCGTTCCTGTCGGGAGATGGAAAACGTCTGATTTGCAATTTATCACAGGGCCCGCCCGAAAACCAAGAAAATTTAAGTATATCTCTGCCCTGGCTTGCGGGCGGCGCGCCGGGCCCCTCATCCTATGGCCCGCCTCAGGCAAGGGGAGGATGCATTTATCCCGTGTTTGGGGGTTGCGTTTTACCCCGGGAACCACTATTATTGCGTGAACTGTATTTAGCGCTATGGAACTTACCAGGCGCACGCAGCGGCAAGGAAATGGAAAAAAACGTAAAAAAGACGGTCAGCATCGAGGCCGAGCAGGTTTCCCAGCTGGCCTGCGTCGGCTGCCAGAAGATACTGGACGTCGCGCACCTGCCTTCCTTCAGCAAAATCAAGTGCCCCGAGTGCGGGACAGAGCAGATCGTGCCCGCCAAGTTCGGCCCGTTCCTGCTGATCAAGCAGCTCGGCGCCGGCGGCATGGGAGTCATTTACCGCGCCATGGACCGCGAGCTCGGCCGGCAGGTCGCCCTGAAAGTAATGAAAAAATCGCTGGGCGACAACCCTGAATTCTTCCAGCAGTTCAGGCACGAAGCCCAGGCCGCCGCCGCCTTGAACCACAAAAACGTGGTGCAAATCTATTCCTTCGGCCAGCACAACGGCCAGCCCTACATCGTCATGGAGCTCGTGGCCGGCGGCAAGCTCGACGACCTGATCGCCGGGTCGGGCGGGCTGGAAGAGCAGCGGGCGCTCGAAATACACGTCGAAGTCACCGAGGGCCTGATGGCGGCCAGCGATGTCGGCCTGGTTCACGGCGACGTCAAGCCGGCCAACATACTCTTCGGCAAAAGCGGGGAAGCCAAGGTGGTGGACTTCGGCCTGGCCAGCTACATCGGCGACCAGCAGCAGGCCGGGACCGTCTGGGGCACGCCCTATTACATCGCCCCGGAAAAAGCCCGCGGCAAGAAGGTGGATTTCCGCTCGGACATTTACAGCCTCGGCGCCACGCTCTTCCACGTGCTGACCGGCAAGCCGCCTTTCGACGGACCGACTTCCAACGACGTCGTCATGGCGCGCCTCAGCCAGCCCGCGCCGAAGATGACCGATTTCAACTCCAACATTCATCCCGAGACCGCCCAGATGGTGGCGCGGATGCTGGAGCAGGATCCGGCCATGCGCTATCCTTCCTACCAGGCCCTGCTGATAGACATGCGCAATGCCGTGAAGGCCGCCGCGAGGCCACTGCCGAAGCCCAAGCTTTCTACCGGCCCGATCCCGATCGTAGCCGCCGAAACAAAGCTGAAAGCCCTGGTAAAAAAAATCAACTGGAAAGTCGTCGCGGCCGCCGCGGCCGGCCTGCTCCTCATAGCCGCGGGAGCTGTCGGGTGGCATTTCAACAACAAGAAGCAGGAAAGACTCCGCCAGGAAGCGGCCGACCGCCAGCTTTTAACCCAGTCGCGCGAGGCCGGCCAGGCCACATGGGACAGGATCGTCAACCTTTCGGCCGTGGTCACCGCGGCCGCCACCAACCTCCTGCCCTACGCCGAACGGGCCGACAAGATCGCCGCCACGGTCAGCAACATCAACACCTCCACCGCCCTGCTGATGGATGAAACCGACAAGGTCAAGGAATGGGCCAACGAGCTCGATGACATCCAGTCCGAAGCTCTCTTCGTGTTCCAGAAGCTGGGCACCGCCACCAACGGCCAGGAAGCAAGCCGGCTGAACACCGATCTCGAAAACAACTTCAACCGGCTTATTTCCATCAACACTTTCCTCGGCGAATCCTCGGAAAACATCAAGGAGGTCGCGCGCGAGGCGGATGCCTCCTTCCGCAAGAACGTCGAGGCCATCAACCGGGCGCGGGCAGCGCAGACCCAGGCCGAAGCCGCCCGCCGCAAGGCCGAGGCGGAGAAGCTGCTGGCGAAGAAAAAGGAGGAAGAGCTCCTGAAAAACAAGCCCGTCATCATGCAGCAGGAGCTCGACGAGGTCGAAAGGGTACGCGGCGCCAACGCCGCGCGCGTCACCCAGAAAAAATTCGAATTCAGGTTCGACGAAGCCGCGCGCTCGTTCGCCACGGTCGAGGGGCGCCTCTCGCTCGACGAGACCCGGGCCGCCTTTAAAAATGCCGTAGAAACCTACGAGGAAATCGCAAAGCTGAAGAGCTGGCTCATCAACAACATCAACGCCGCCCAGGCCAGGGGCTGCTGGCAGATGGGCGCCAAAAAGCTCGACGTGGTCAAGGCCGACCTCAAGAACGGCATCACCGTCGCGCTGGGGGCGGTGGGCTCGACCAAGGTCGCCTGGGATGCCATCACCACCGCCCAGCTTCTTAAAATCGTAACTTATTACGCGGAATCCCTAAACCTGCCCGATCCGCAGAAGGCGATCATATACAAGCAGTCCGCCCTGTTCTGCTACGAAAGCGGCGTGTTCAAGACCGCCGAGGCCTATGCCCTCTCCGCCTATAAGGCCAGCCCGGACATATCGGCGGACCTTGACCGCCTGATGCCGGGCATACTGACGCCGGAATAACTTTATGAACCCGCTTGAAGAAGGCAAAGAGCTACAGCTGGATTTCAACAAGCTTGCCAAGGCCGTTGCGAGCTCCCGCGGCATCCTGCCGGTGGCAGTCCAGCACGCCGGCACCGGCGAGGTGATTCTGCTGGCCTACACCAACCAGCAGGCCTTCGAGCTTTCCATGAAGGAAAGGAGGCTCGTGCTCTGGAGCACATCGCGCAACGAGCTCTGGGAGAAGGGGAAAACTTCCGGCGAGACCTTCGAAATCGTGGAGGCCTTCGTCAACTGCGAGCAGAACTCCCTGCTCTACAAGGTGCGCCCGCGCCGCGGCGGCATCTGCCACACCCGCAACCGGGCCAACGTTCCGCGCAACTGCTTCTACAGGCGCATAGATCCGGACACGCTCGCCCTTAAAAACACCGACCCCTGAAGGCGCGCCGGTTTTTGCGCAGCGCCGCGCGCATAAAATGGGCTTGTCTTCCTGATGTTTTTTTTATATTAAGACGCCTGCAACCCGCATAAAACATGAACCTCCGGGAGGAAAAGAAAAATGTATTCCGCTTCTGACCTGCGCAAGGGCCTGCGCGTGGAAATTGACGGCGCCCCCTACATCATCACCGACTTCAACTTTGTAAAGCCGGGCAAGGGCGCTTCCATCTACAACTGCAAGATGAAAAACCTCATCACCGGCAACACGCTCAACCGGAGCTACCGCTCCAACGACAAGCTCGACGAGCCCAAGCTTGAAGAGCGCACCATGCGCTTTTCATACGTTGATGGCGAAGCCTACGTCTTTATCGACAAGAACTTCGAGCAGGTGAACGTGAGCGCCGAGGTGCTCGGCGTCGCCCGCTTCTTCCTGGTCGAGGATATTGAGGTTGACATCCTGATCCACAACGACCGGCCGATCGGCGTGGAGCTGCCGACCTTCATCGAGAAGGAAATCAAGGAAACCGAGCCCGGGTACCGCGGGAACACCGCCACCAACGTCACCAAGAGCGCCAAGATCGAGGGCGGCTACGAGCTGCAGGTTCCTCTCTTCATCAACCAGGGCGATGTGGTCAAAATCGACACGCGCACCGGCGAATATGCCGACCGCGTGAGCGTGGCCAAGGGCTCCTGAGCCGCATGGCCACGGGCGCGCCCAACCGGAAGAAGCTCGCGCCGCCGCCGGCAGGAGGGCTCAGGCAACTTAAGGCGCTCGGCCCTGCCCTCGCGCTCAAATCGGCCCTGCTCGCGGCCATCCGCGTCTTTTTCCACCTCCGGGACTATCTGGAAGTGGAAACACCGGTCGCCGTGACCACCCCCGCCCTTGAACTGCACATCGACGCCGTCCGCGCCGGCAATAAATTCCTGAGAACCTCTCCCGAACTCCACATGAAGCGCCTCCTCTGCGCCGGCTACGGGCGCATATTCCAGGTCGGGCCCTGCTTCCGCGCCGGCGAACGCGGCAACCTCCACAACCCGGAGTTCACCATGCTCGAATGGTACCGGGCAAAAGCCGATTACATGGACATCCTCGCCGAAACCAGAGACCTGCTAATTGACTGTGCGCAAAAATGCCTGGGAAGAACCTGGATTGAAAAAAACGGCGTGAAAATAAACATCGCGGACAACTGGCAAATACTGCCGGTAAGCGGGCTTTTTGAAAAGCACGCCGGCTGGAACCCGGCGCTCCGTTACGACGCCGAGCGCTTCGACGCAGACCTCGTCGCCCTGGTCGAGCCGCGCCTGCCGCGCGATGTTCCCGCCGTCATGAAAGATTACCCGGCCGGGGCGGCCGCCCTGGCGCGGCTGAAAAAAACAGACCCGCGACTGGCCGAGCGCTGGGAGCTTTACCTGGGCGGCATCGAGATCGCCAACGCCTTCAGCGAGCTGACCGACTCTTCCGAACAGAGGAAGAGATTCGAGGATTGCGCCCGGCAGCGCGCCGCGCGGGGCGCGGAAATCTACGAGCCGGAC
>JBAYWJ010000290.1:0-4971 GCA_041674125.1 Kiritimatiellia bacterium | reverse complement strand
GCAAATATCCCCGGCCATGAATTCCGGCAACCACCCGGCCTTGGGGGCGGTCGGCAGGTGGATATACGAAAATATCGGCGGCATCAGCGCCGGCGGGCCGGGATTCAAAATAATAATTATCCGCCCCCTGGTTGACAGGCGCGTCGGCTTTGCCGATATGTCCTACCGGAGCGTTTATGGACTTATTCGCTCATCCTGGAAAATATCCGGCTCGCGGCTTGTGATTCAGGCGGAAATCCCGGCGAACACAACGGCCGAAATTCACATTCCGGCCGCAAGGCCGGATGCCGTGCGTCAGCCGGATGGCCAGGGCGCTTGTTTCCTGCGCCGCGAAAATGGGCGGGCTGTATATTCGGCTGGCAGCGGGGTTTATTGTTTCAAATCAGTCATATCCAAAGGAGTCATAAACTGAAATGACTGGATGGAAAGACAGCAATATTTCCGGGGGAAATAAGTTTTCTAACGCCGATGTTCCTTCCCCGGCGCATATACTGTATGCCGGCATATACACCTGCCGAAGAAAACTCGACTATTACGCGCCCATGCATGAACACCCGTTCTTCCAGTTTATTGCCCTCACGCGAGGCTTCTTGACGGTAATAATCGAAAATAATGAATATCATCTGCGTGCGCCGGCGATGTACTTCATCAGGCCGTTTGTCAGTCACGGGGATGTAGATCGGCCGCTGAAATTGATTGAAATGATTCAAATCAAATTCAATGCCTGCGCCGATTGGGCGGCATGGATGACGTGGAGGCCGGTCCAGAAATTCCACCATTCCGGTCAGCTCAGGCGGATTGCGGAGCTTTGGATATCTGGTAATGACATGGCACGGGCAAAATCAAACCTTGAATTATCGTTGCTCCTGGCGGAAATGGCTGAGGACATCCGTTACCGGAAAAGTCTTGAAAAGGAGAACGGCGACAAGGCAGCCTCGCCGATCTGGCTCGATTCCGTTCTGCAATACGCCTGGAAATCGGGGTCAGCGAACATGTCGGTCAAGGAAATGGCGCAATATGCCGGGATCCAGGAGGATGTCTTTGCGCGATCCTTCCACGAAGCTACGGGTTTTAATCCAAAACATTTTTTAATGCGCGTGAAAAACGAAAAGGCGAAGGAAATGCTGCAGGCAAGGGGGCTCCTTTGCAAGGAAGTTGCCGCCAGACTGGGGTTCAAGTCGCAGGAGCATTTCACACGCTTTTTCTGCAAGTTTAACGGAGTATCCCCGGCCCGATGGGCTAAAGTATCCTGCCGCGCCGGCAACACTAATGCCGCTGGTAAAATCGGCATGGATCCCGGATCAGGGTGTTTCTTTGCCGAAAATTAATCAAGTAAAAGTTGTTTTTGTTCAAACGGCTAATCTTTCACTTTCCATTCCCGCCCGCTAGGATGTCTTATATTGGCAGGAGTCTTGGACATCAATCGACGGAATGGAGGAATCAAAGATGCATGTAGTCAATAACGGCCGGTCAGCGTGCAGGGTGGTTTACTCGCAGGAAAGCAGTTTCACGGCGGCGGAATGTTGCCGTTATCTTGAACTGATTACCGGAGCAGCGTTACCGATGATGCCGGCCGGAAAGGAACCAGCCGGACCGTGTCTTTTTGTCGGCGATGAACGTCTTGCCGATGCAAAAAGTTTGCGCCCGGGCAAACTGCCGGAAAATGGATTTCGCATCGGGGTCAGGGGTAATTCTGCTTTTATTATCGGGACGGATAAACTGGCCACCCTTCACGGTGTTTATTCATTCCTGGAAAAGTGCTGCGGGTGCCATTGGACTGCGCCGGGCGATGCCAATGAAACCGTGCCGCGTCGAAACTCGATTTCTATTGAATCACCGGATTATATGGCGTCTCCCGGCCTGCCCTTGCGCGGCATGAACCTCGGGGGGCGATTATGGAAGGGCGGCCGGGACATCGAGCAATTGGACTGGATGGCGCGCAACAAGATGAATTTCTGCGCCATGGGTGAAATAGATTACTGGCCGGAATACAGGGAGCATGCCGTGCGGGAGATTAAGGAAAAACGCGGCATGACCTTGATGGTCGGATGCCATACTTGGACGCATTTTTTAAATCCAAACCAATATTTTAAAAAACATCCTGAATATTATGCCCTCGTCCGGGGCAAACGCCTGAATCCCATGACGCCCGGATCGGGCGGGGCCATGGTTTGCCTGACCCATCCGGACGTGCCAAGAATCATGGAGGAAAACGTGATTATGTTCCTCTCGCAGAATCCTGAAGTTGACATTCTAGGATTGAGCCAGAATGATGGAAACAACTGGTGCGAATGCCCGCGGTGCGCGTGCCTCGAACCGCTGGTCGGCCGGCGTTTTTCCCCGATAGTGCCGGTGAAAACAAGGAGCAACCTCTTCCTGATCAATAAGATTGTTGAAAGGGTTGTAAAAGTTTTCCCGAACAAGCGTTTTGCCGCCATGGCCTACAGCCATACCCTCGAACCGCCGGATATTCCCGGCTTCCGCCTGCACCCCAACCTGGACCTGATCATAGCCCTTTATGAGCGGGCCTATGACCGGCCGCTCGGCAAGGGGCTTGAACCGGCTGACTGGCGCACGATGCATTTTGATTTCCTGCCGACGCGCTATACCTTATATCCGGAAATACTCCGCCGCTGGCGCCGGATTGTGCAGGGGCGTATTTATTTCCATAAATATTATATGGCGAAAAACGGCAGTTGCTGTCTTCCCTGGCCGATCCATACGACCATTGTCGAAGACCTGAAATTATTCCGCCGGCTGGGACTTGATGGGTTTTACGCCCAGTATCCAACATGGCCGAGATACAGGCATGATTACCCGGAAAAGATAGAGGGTAATTTCGGGGTTTACGGTTTGAATTATTACCTGGCAGCGCGAGCGGGTTATGATGTTTCCACAAGCGCTCCGGATATTCTGAAAGAGTATTGCCGTTATCATTATGGCCCGGCCGCAAAACCGATGATTGAGTACCACTCAATCCTGGACAAGGCTTCCCAAAGACTGCATCTGTTTGCCACCCCTAATGACCAGATCCAGATATTCTTCCCGGGCCTGATTAAATACGGTCGATCTCTTTTGAAAAAGGCATTGAAAATGGCCGGCACGCGGCGTTTCAAAGGGAATGTGCGCTCGGTTTGGTGTTCTTTCCATTACGCGTCATCAATGGCTTCCATCCGGGACGACCTGCTTGAGATACTTCGCAAATATATGCCGGAGAGCAAAATTGCCGCGACGCAAAGACTGATGCGCCGCATCGCGCAGAATGAAAAGCGCCTGGTCAGATTCATCAAGCGCAACATGAGGGGCGAGGGATTGTTTGATTACGTGCAGAACGATGCCAAGCCTCTCATCGTGAATGACGAATTCATCCATTCAATCAAAAAAGGCGCCTATTTTATTAACGCGCAATCCATGCGCTGCGACATGAAAGATCCGAACCGCAAATTGAAAAAATGAAGGAGCTATCATTATTATGAAAAAAAATCTTTGCTGCAAGCCGCAGATATCAGCCCGGCCGTACCAGCTAATGTGCGTTTTGTGCCGACTGGGCGCGGGCGACCCTGTCAACCGCCTGCGGGATGGCAATCTAGACGATATTTTCCAGTCTATTCGCAAGGATCCGCGCGTTACCTTAGACTTAAGGTCCTATGAAGGCGATAAATACACCGGCAAGGACGGCGATTCACCCCGTGGTGTGCTGTTTCACATGTACCAGGATGAAGCCATCCGGGGCAGCGTAAAAAATCCGAAATATCTTGACCGGGCCCAGGCCGGCCTGGGCAGGTTGCTCGATATTGCCGAATTCATCGCCACTATAAAAAATATATGCTGGTTCGATCGCAAAGCCGCCCCGGCCTGGCGCGGATGCCCGCTGGCTGACAAGGGGTATTACGAACTCGGACGAAAACGGATCAAAACAATTTCGGCGGAAATATTACCGGCATTTAACGCCGGAAAAAGTCAGGCTGAACTCGATGCCATCAAGAAGAACACGGCCCAGAAGATTCTCGATTCGAATCTTATCCGTATCTTTCCCTCTCATCTGGCGTATATAGTCAATACGGCATTTCAATACGAGTGCCGCCGGGCGGTGCCGATCCATCATGACAATTTATGGGAACCGGCCGAGGCCATGCGCCGTAATCCGGAAATCCCCGTGATGTTGGTGCCAGACCATTGCATGGTCTGTCCGCCCTGCGGCGGTTACGATATGGAAGGGAGCGGGTTGTGCCGCATAAATCCCCTGAATATGAAACCGGCCGACAAAATCAACGCCATGGGGGGAGTGGTGACGCTGAGCATCTTACGTTCGCTTGGCCTGGAGTATTACCAGAAAATTCCAGCCCATAGGCTGTTACAGCTGGCCAAGGAACGTCTAACGGCCGATCACATCCTGTTCAACTATGTTGGCGCGCCGCCCAGTTTCGCCGCGTTTGAACGGACATTGCAGGACGGGCTTGGTTTCCTTGACGCATTTAAGGATCCGAAAGCCGTTCTGCGGCGGGTCGAGACGCTGCTGGCCGACCGGCGCGTCAGGGCATTGTTGCCCCAGGACGAGCGCGAGTACGCAGGAAGGACGGTTGCCGAGGTAAAGAAGCATATCGCAAGTGGAAACCGCTATGAGGCATACCTTGCGTTGACCGAGTCGGCTTTCGCGCACACCTGGAAACAATATATGGAGCTTATTCAAAGAGGCTATGCGCGATTGCCGAAAATGATACAGGCTGAGACGGGTGTTGCTGCGGCGGATCGCGTATTGAAGGCAATACCCGTTAAGCGGAACATAGGAAAATCAATGCCTGTTCCGTATTCAACTGGTTTTGTGACCGTGCCCGGCGTCAACCGGCCTGCCATTGCGGAAACAGGCTTAAGGTCAGGGTATGACCGGGACAATCTGTATGTCGAAATTGTGTGTGCTGATGCGGATGCTCGGAAATTAAAGGCGGATGCGCGTGTTGGGGTCGATCTGAT
>JBAYWJ010000289.1:0-4971 GCA_041674125.1 Kiritimatiellia bacterium | reverse complement strand
AGTTCTACCGCAGCCACATCGATTCCCTCGCCCGGGCAAAATTGACCGTCCATTCCGCCGACAGCTCCTACAGCGTGACTTCGTTGCAGAACATGGAATATAAAGAGGCCTTTGTGCTCCTTTCGGGCCAGAACATACCCGCCCGAATTGAGCTTAAACCCGGCATCCGCTCGGCCTGGGTGCTGAACGCCAGCGTGGAGAAGAAAGGCATTCTAACTTTGACCGCAGGCAGGTCTTCTGCCCGTACAAGGATTTCCGGGGTTGGTCCGGTACAATGTGATATTATGATTAGCTGAATATAAAACTCATTCGGACGCGACAACGCGCGTCCCTCCACTGTTGAAAACAGGCGATTTCCCAAGGTGGTGGAGGGCCACGTTTGATCGTGGCCATCTTTTCTCATTAATAAAATAATCCCAATGACATCAGAAAAATATCCGGAAGGCATTGATCCCCAGACGACAGTTTCTTTGTCATCAGGCGCGCCCTACAACGCCGTCAGCTTCGCGCAAATGCGCGTGACCGATGCCTGGAAGAAATATGACGGCATCCTTTCCTGGGGCAAGGGGCAGTGCCTGGCCATCCTCGACGACGGCTGCAAGCTCGATGATCCCGCCTGGCAGGTCAAAATGCCCTGGGGCAAAAAAGTCATCGCCACCTGGAACAGCATAGACGGCAACGAAGACTGCCGCCCTGTGCCGCCGGGATACCACGGCACCTCGGTAGGGTATCCTTCCTCCCAGAACCTCAACGGAGTGCGCGGGGTGGCCTACAACAATTTCGTGGCCCAGGTGCGCTGCGTGAGCGTGGTGCACCTCAAGCAGGATGAGTCAAAAACCATGGCCGCTGCCCTGCGCTGGGTAATTGACAACCGCAAGCGCCTCAATATTACCGCCGTAAACCTCTCTCCGCTGGACGACCAGCGGCACAAGGAGCCGGTGCCGACCGTGATTGATAGTAAGCTGGCCGAGCTGCGCCGGCTTGGGATCTGGGTCAGCGCGCCGGCCGGCAACCACCATTATACCGACGGCATCGGCTGGCCGGCCTGCCAGGATGACTGCTTCAGCATCGGCGGGACAATACCCGGCAAACATGAAATTCACCTCGACCGCTGGTCGAATATAGACCTCCTGGTCGCCGCGGTGGCCACCTCATCTTCCAACGCCTATGCCGCCGCCTGCTCCCAGGTCCTGCGCGAGGCGATCGAAAAAACGGGTTACTGCTGGCAAAGTGACAGTAAAAATATGGCCGAGGCTATGATGGCAATTTTTCAGAAGACCGGCGTGCCCATCCATGACCCGGCCACGGGGCTCGATTTCCGGGAACTGGATCTCCTTGCGGCGCTGGGCAGCGTCTTTAATATTTAATATTCAAGGGCCTGTTGCCCAAATCAAATCCGGCCTCCACGCCAAAGGCGTGGCAAGCACCGAGCTTGTCCCGCAATGCGGGAGCCGGCTACAGAAGAAATATTGGGCATTTATTACTGTAGCCGGGGTCGTTGACCCCGGTTTTTGTCATTATCTGTATTTGGGCATCACGCCCTTAAGGGCTGTCCACAAGAGGCTCTTAACCGAACATTTCCTTCAAATCCCACAGCACCACGCCCATGTGGTAGCGCTTGTAGGCGCCGTCCTCGCTGGCGTAATAGGCGGTTAGCATGCGGCCTCCCGGCAGCTCAACCGTGCTCGGGTAGCCGCAGTCGTCGGCGGAAATATTTTTCAGCCGGTAGGGCGGGCTCCAGGTGCGCCCCTCATCCTCGCTCAGGCGGATGTCAATCCCCTTGCGGTTGAAGCAGCGGTCGCCAAAGCTGAAAATTATCCTTCCGTCCTTGAGGCGCATGATATGCGCGGCCGAGGTGCAGGGCAGGGTGAGCGTTTCGCTGAATTTCCACGTGCGGCCGTCGTCTTCCGAGGCAAAGAGATCGTTTGTCAATCCCTTGCGGTTGCGGGTGACGGCCAGCCATTTTCCGTTGCCAAGGTGGAGGATGTCGCACTCGCAGAAGCGGTTCTCGGCGATCAGCGCCAGCTCCGGCCAGGTGTGGCCGTCGTCATAACTGCGCGCGATGTGGACGCTCCGGCCGGTGTAAACGCCCTGGCAGAGGGCGCCATCCGCGGCGATGGCAATGTTGCCGAACGGCACCAGCTCGCAATCGTCCGTATAAGGCCTGGGCGGCAGGATGTTCTCTTTGACTTCCCAGGTGCGGCCGCCGTCCTTTGAGCGGCTTAAGAGCGCCGGCAGGACTTTGCATTCATGGAAAGGCTTTGGCGGGCCCATGCCGAGCTTGGGGCGGTCGGACCAGCCCGAGCACATAATGAGCAAATCGCCGTTTTTGGCTAGCCCCCCGCCGACGTTCATCCTGTTCTGGCCCGGCTCGTGTTTTGCCGGAGTGCCGCGGTAGACCCAGATTTTTCCGCCGTCCGCGCTGCCCCAGCACTCTGCGTCGCCCTCCCATTTGCCGTGGCAGGGCTGGTTGAAAATCGTGGCGACAATGTCGCCGTTTGGCATCAGGGTCAGGTTGGGCCAGGCGCAGCGGTCGTCGATGACGATCAGGTTTTCTATGGTAATCATATTATTCAAATATAAGGGTTCCAAACACTTTCCGGTCATTGATTGATTTCGTGCCAGGGTTCGAGGACCAGAGCGATTCTTCGCGCGGCCAGCCGGGCCGGGGCTGTTGCAGCCGTCCGAAGTTGGCTTTCCACTCCGTGCCCGCGGCGGGCGCTGCAACGCCCAGGGATTGGAAGGGGATGACCATGACCGCGCTCCAGCTCTTGTTGTCGGCTGTGACCGCGCATTCGTATTTCCATTCGGGATTCCAGGAGAGATCATCCAGGTCAAAGCGCGGGTCGATCGAATCCTCGATAAAGCCATGGCGGCCTTCATATCGGGCCGTGCCGGCCGGCCCGCCCGCAAAGCGGTAGTAGCGGGCCGGGTTGTTATCGGGCGCAAACACCGCGCTGAAAGATTCCCGGTTTACGATCTGCTCGTCATCCCGCCTGGCTTCCTCGGGCTTGATCCAGCCATCCGGCAGGTTGCCCTCAAAGCGGATGTACAAGGCGCTGGCATCGCAGGCGATCTTGAAAGCGGTTTCATATTTGGGCGCGGCGGCTCCGAGCGAAAGGGGGCCCAGCTTCCAGGATGGAATGTCATTCCACGGGGCGGGCTCAATGCCTATCGGTTTGCCCGTCTTTTTCACCGCCAGCTTTTTCGGTTCGAACATGGGCGCCCTGCGCATTTCGGAGATATTCCAGGTGAAGGGCTGCACCGGCGTCGAGAGGTAGCTGCCGCCGTTGCGCAAGAGATGGTCGTTGTAATATCCCCTTCCGCCGATATACATGGGCCAGTTGGTTGCAATAGGCTCCTGGAAATATATGCCGGGCTTGTAGGGAGGATTGTTCGTGTTGTACCACTGCCATATCGTCTTTTCGCGCTTTTCCATCTCCGACAGGAGCTGGTCGAAAGCGGGCTTGTCCTTGCGGGCCAGGTAGGCGTTGTACAGATGGACAACCCGCGCCGTGCTTTTAAGGTAGTCAAACTCCCGTCGCGCCAGCGCCAGGCGCAGCCGGTGCTTTTCGGAAAGGCCGGAAGTTTTCTCGGCCTGGGCCAGGTGGCTTTCAAGCAGGTCCAGGGTTTCGGGCGGGTAGAGGAAGCCGATCAGGCGCAGCTTGGTGTCCGAGGTCAGGTACCGTACCGAGCGGCCGTCGGCGCGCTTGTAGGTTTGAAAAGTGCCGTTGTCCACGCCAAAAACATCTGCGTAAATCTCAAGGGTGTGGTGCAGCTCGTCAAAAAACCTGCCCATCGGGGATGCCGCCTTGCCGTAGGCCGCCCGGATGTATTCATCCACCAGTTTCAGGGCGGAGTTGGTCTTGACGTCATCATACATCCGCCCGTAGACATAAACCGTCGGGCCCTCCAGCGCCCACATGACGGCCGGGGCCGAGTCCTGGCCGATGCCTTTGACGTTGTAAACATCGTGCATTTTAACCGTTTTTTCCGAGAATAGAGGGGTCCGGACCGGCAGGTAACCGCAGAGATGGTAGTTGCCCCAGCCGTGCAGGCCCCCGACAAAGCCGCAGGGGATCGTATATCCTTCCCATTGCCTGAACGCGGCCTCGGTGGTTGAGGAGGTGCTGACGCGCATGTTTTTCGGGAACTTTTTAAAAGAGGCCGGCGGCTTGCCGGTTGGGCCATAGGCAATCACGGTCAAAGTTTTGCCGGGACGGTCCTTGAGAAGCCGCTCAGCCCATTTTTTATTCAGAAGCCAGAACTTTTCGCCCCAGTCATCGGTATCGAACATTTTTTTGCATTCGTCGCACTGGCAGGGCTGGAAGCCGTCGGCCTGGAGTGAAACATAGTCCAGGTAACCGGCATCGAACGAGCGGAGCATGTCCCGGTAGATCAGCTCCTGGACCTCCTTGTTGGAGTAGCACAGGTGCGGCTCCTTGACCATTCCCAGCCAGCCGTGCTTGTATTCGCGGATGCGCTTGCCGCCCACCAGCGCAAAGTATTCGGGGTGGGTTTCGGCGTATTTGCCGGCGGGTACGGCAAGCTCGTGGGTGTGCCCGAAAAATTCAGTGTTTACGTTGTCGAAAAAATTCAGGGATATGAGCGCGATGTCCGTCACCGGCCGCCCGCCGTAGTTGTAGCTGACCATGGGCTCCTTGCGCAAGTTGAGGTTGTCCGGCACGGCGATTTTTTCCGTGGGCAGGAACTCAATGCCAGGCATCCCGCCCGGCGACAGAAAACGCGTGCCGCAGAATTCGCGCATGAAATCAGTTAGGCCCTTGACCGTGCCGTGCGAACATGGCGTGTAATCAGTATCCTTTATTTTTGACGCCGCCCAGTCGCGCCCGGCGATAACCACGTTCTTGCCGTCCGATTTCCAGGTATATGTCCACACCGGCAGCCCGGGGGCGTCAATGCCGGCCGCGCGCGCAGCGGCCGTATCGCCCAGGTAGATGCCGGGCTTTT
>JBAYWJ010000288.1:0-4998 GCA_041674125.1 Kiritimatiellia bacterium | reverse complement strand
GGCCTCTACGTCAGCGGCTTTGCCTACGGCCCCGCCATGTCGCCTCCTGTCAGGGCGGCGCCGGCCGACAACATCATCATCGGATACGTCGGCCACTTCCCCAGCGCAAGCAATGAAAGGCGATCGCTGGAAAAGGAAGCATTCGGGCAATGGGCGGAAAAGGCCCCGCACCTTGTATACCGGCCCAACGTGTTTTACTATTCCGGCGGCCACCACGGCCTGCCGACGCTGGCCTTGAGCAACACGGTGGAGGACATGCGCTTCCTGGCCGCCAACAAGTGCATCGGCGTGATATTTGACGGCATTGTTACCCACTGGGCCCCGATCGGAATCCAGAATTACTTCCTGGCGCAATGCATATGGGATCCCAACCAGGACCTGCAGGCCCTGCTCGACGACTACTGCCGGCGCGGGTTCGGCGCGGCGGCGGACGAGTTAAAGCAGTATTTCCTGCTGATGGAAGGCGCCCATGCAGCCATGCTTAACCGGCCCGACTGGTTCCCCGGCATGCGCTCCACCAGGGATTTCATGTCCAGGGCCGCCCCGGAAGCCTACAACGCGGACCTGCTCGGCAGGGCCAAGGCCCTCCTTGACAAGGCCGATGAAAAATTAAAGGATAAGCCCGAAATTTACCGCAAGAGGGTGGAATTTGTCCGCGTCGGGCTTGATTTTGCCAGGCTTCAGACCGGCATCCTCTCCGCCATGAACGCGGTCCGCGCCAGCCAGGGCAAGGATGCGGAAGCGGTTAACAAGGCCATTGAGCTGTGCAAGGCCAGGGATCTATTCTTTAAGCAGACCGCCGCCCTCGCCGTCAACGGCAACACGATCAACACCACCTGGATCAAGGGAAGGGAGTTGGAGGATTTCCTGGGCCCGCCCGCGAGGAAGTTCCTGGAATCAGCCGGCATTTTCAAGCAATACCGCTGGACCGGCAAGGCCGGGACTGCCGACTGGTCGCTGGCCGGCAACTGGGAGGTTAAATCCGGGAAGGTCTGGGCGGCCGCCACCTCCTGCCCGCAGGAAGGCGACTACGTCCGCCTGGAAGACCATGCCGGCACCAACGCGGCAGAAAGCATTTTTCTTGACCGCGAAGTCCGGATCGGGCGGCTGATAATGGAAGCCGCCGGGCGCGACTACGCCATCTGCAACCGCGCGCAGGATCCCAAAGACAACCTCGATTCCTACAGCGGCATGCTTTATACGCTGTATTTATCCGATCCATGCCCGCTGGAACAGACTGCCAACGCCGCGGGCCGCCTAAGCCTGCAGGTGCCCCTGCAACTCATAAGCAATGATGTGGGAACGGCCCAGATCTCCGGCACCAATGCCGCCGCAATCATCCTGGAGCGGCCCCTGAAAGCAGCCAAGGGCCTGGCAGTCAAGGGCGCCGGCCCGGGAACCAGGGGGATGCTTGAATTACGCGAAAGCGCCAGCACTCCTTCCCTGGCAGTATATGACGGCGGCAACCTGCTGCTGAATTACAGCGGGGGCCATGCAATTCCTTCCATCAGGGTAAACACGGGCACGATCCTGGTCCAGCGCGACGCCGTTTTGGGCGAAGCCCTCCTTTTCAACGGCACGCTTGCTTTCAGGATCCAAGGGGCGGGAACCAATGACGTGACCCTGACCATGGGCAGCATAACCCGCGCCGGGCGGATCAACCTGCAGGCGCCGCAAGACGGCTCAAGCGGCTCTCTCAGGTTCCGTGTCGCCGATATCTGCTCCTCGGCCGGCAATATCAGCGCCACCTCTTTTACCATTGACCGGCAAACAGCCGTCCTGCTCGACGGCGACCAGCAACTGCCTACGCGCCGCGACCTTGCGGCCGGCATCCACGGCGCCGGCAGCCTGGTAAAGGATGTGCCGGATAAACCTTCTCCGCGCGCCAGGAAAATATCCATCATTGGCGACCGGAACACTTATACCGGCGGAACTTATATCCTCAAGGGCGCACTGCAGCTGGCCGCCACCAACATTCCCGCGGACAACCTCGCGAAAACAGTGAATGTGAGTTTTTCGGGTTGCCTCGGGCCAGGGCCTTTACACATCGCCACCGGAGGGGTTTTCGACCTGAACGGCCTTGATCAAAATGTAAGCGGCCTGAGCGGTTTTAGCGGCCTTGGCGGAGAAGTTAAACTTAACGGAGGCCGCCTGACCGTCGCCTCCTCCGTTCCCTCGGAGTTCAGCGGGCATGTTACCGGCGCGGGGGCTGTCATTAAAACCGGCCCGGGAATTTTAACGATGGCGCGCGGATATACAAACGCAACGGACCGCCTTCTGCGCGCGGAGGCAGGCACGATCAAGGTCATGAACAACCTCTCTCTATCGAACGGCAGCTTTGAGCTGGCCGGCGGACGCGTTGAGGCCGATGCCCTTGAATCAGCCGGACAAACATGGAAAGTGACCCTGGCTGCGGCGGACGAGAACCAAGCACTGGTCAGGGTTAAAACCTCCGACCTGGCCAACGCTTCTTTTGAGATTTCACTCGCCAAGGATTACATACCAAAGCGCGGGACGACATTTATCCTGATTTCCGCCACGGACACCATCCGGGGCGTTTCCGCGGAATCAGTCTTCGGCCATGCCGACGGCGCAACCATCCGCGTAAATGACATTGCGTTCAGGATCAACTTAGTCAAGGAGAACGGCTCCGCTACCGTTCAATTAAAGGTGGCTGAAGAAAAATAAACAGAAGGAAGCACGGTATGATAGTTTTATCGGCCGTAAACCAGGTGCATTTAATTGAGGCCCGTTGACTCATGACAAGAAAGCACGTAATGGGTCAGTTATCATAGGGCGGCTTAATAATAACTGTAACCGACCCGCCCGCGTCCGCCATAGCTGCCTTGGCGACGGCGGATCTGCCGGGGCGTGTTTATGGTCTGCTGACAAGGCGGCAGCACGTGCTACGTAGCGAAGGAAGCTTTCGCCGGGCTACAATTTACCCACAATAACTGAGTTACGAAAGCACTGGATTTAAATTTGCACTTACCTCGTTCTTTGCTAATATTTGCTATCTTGATTGCCGGTGTGTTTGTAACATGAAAAGCATTTACGGAAGCATGATCATCCTTTTGGCCTGCGGCGCCATAAGCGCGCAGGCCGATGACCATTACGCGGCGCAGAACGGCCAGACACCGGCTTCGCCTTACACTAGCTGGGCTTCGGCGGCCAATAGCATCCAGGCAGCCATCGATGCGGCTTCCGCCGATGACACGGTCTGGGTCGGGGCCGGGCGTTACACCGTGCCGCCCAATCCCACCAATTTCGCCGGCACCAACGTGGTGTTCATCAACATGCCCTTGACCCTGCGCAGTTCCAACGGCGTGCCGGAAAATACAATTATTGACGGGCAAAACATCCACCGGGGCATTGGGATAATTTACAGCCAGGTAGGCGAAAACGTTGTAAAGGGATTCACCATCACCAACTGCCATGGCGTTTCCATGGGCGGGGGTATTCTCATCACCGATACCCTGCGCAGTTACTACGCTCTCGGGTGGACCAATTGGGTGCAGAATTGCCACATTGTCAACAACAGGGTAACATCCGGAACGAACTTCGGGTACAAAGGCTGGGGTGCCGATGGCGGGGGCATAGGAATATTTACGCGCAGTGCCACCGGGCTCGTTGTCTCCAACTGTGTGCTACGTTCCAACACGGCTACCAACGAATTAGCGCCAAGTTACGAAACCGAAGGCGTGGGCGGGGGTATTTATCAGGGCACCTATGCCGGAATGATCCTGGTGATAAGCTGTCTGATCCAAAACAATGCGGCGTACAAAGGAGGCGGCGCGCACCTGGGCGGGGGAACCGCGTGGATTGAGAACAGCGAAATCAGTGACTGCAGGGTGGCTGGACCCGGCGGCCAGTCATTCGGAGGCGGTTTTTACCTGACTGGTCACGCGATTTTTAAGAATTGCCTGATGTATGGCAACAACACGGTTAATGGCCGCGGTTCGGCAATTAACTATGAAGGACGGTGGAGCAACACTGTCTTTCAACTCTACAACTGCACCATTGTCAGCAATATGTCAGGATACGGCCTTTCCATGCGCTCATGGGCCGAGGCTCAAACTTTTAATCCCGCTTTGCTCATGTACAACTGCATAATCTATTCCAACGCAAACGACATATACATGCCGCCACCGGTCTATAATTACACCAACCAGTCTTTTAATTCCTGCTACTACAAAATATCAGGCGACGTTTTCGGCACCGGCAATATCACCAGCTATCCCCCGGACTTTGCGGATTTCGACGGACAAAACTTCCGCCTGAAGAATACTTCGCCCTGCCTCAACACCGGATCCAACCTGGACTGGATGACGGATGCGGTTGACCTGGACGGAATGAAACGCGTGCGTTACGGGATGGTGGATATCGGCGCCTATGAATATATTCATGATGCAACGATTTATATGTTCCATTAATTGACTAAAGGAGCCCGATGAGACAAAAAAAGCGAGCTGGTATATTTGTTGTTCTTTTGTCGGCTTGTGTTTTTTCGGGTTGCAGCTTTCTGGATACCGGCAATCTGGCCATTGTTAAAAACGGCAAGCCATTCGCCGACATCGTGATTGCCGAAAAGCCGCCCCGGGCAGTCAAGCTGGCGGCCATCGAGCTGCAAAGCCATCTTGAAAAAATAAGCGGCGCGCGGCTTGCGATCGCAACCGCCCCGGGCACAAATGTTCCCAACCACATTTACGTGGGCAAAAGCCCTTACACCGACAAGCTCAACATCACCGCTGACGGGCTGAAATACGGCGCGTTCAAGATGGTGTCCGGGGAAAACCACCTCGTTTTACTGGGCCATGACAGGGATTTTACCCCGCCGCTATTCTCCCCTGCAGGCCACAATGACTGGGCGAGGGTGATGAAAGAATGGGACGAGCGCACCGGCGAAAAATGGGGATTACCCGCAGGGCCGGTCTTCAAGTCCTACAGCCCGGCGGTCGGAGTGTGGGACTACGACGAGCGCGGCTCGCTCTACGCCGT
>JBAYWJ010000287.1:0-5033 GCA_041674125.1 Kiritimatiellia bacterium | reverse complement strand
CGCCGCTGTGTATTTCTTTTCCGCGCATGCCCGTGTTCGCCTCGCGGCATGGCTCGCGCCATTTGCCGATCCCACCGGCACAAGCTGGCAGGTCCTGCAGGCCCTTTCGGCGATGTATGCCGGCGGGATATGGGGCGTCGGCCTGGGCGGCGGTTCGCCCCAGTTCATACCCATAGCTTCCTCCGATTTCATCTACGCGGTCATCGGCGAGGAGCTGGGTTATGCCGGCTGCGGGATTGTACTCGCCTTTTTCCTGGTGCTTATATTCCGCGGCTACCGGGTGGCCGGGGGCCTGCCGGTTCCATTCGGGCGGCTGCTGGCCGCCGGCATCGTGACAACCCTGGCCTTCCAGGTCCTGCTGAACATCGGCGGCGTCATGAAGGCGCTGCCCCTCACTGGAATAACCCTGCCCTTAATCAGCCACGGCGGCAGCAGCCTGCTGACCACTTTCCTCAGCTTCGGGCTTCTCCTGGCGATTTCGGAGCGGGAAGGAGCAACCGGCAAGGCAAAGATGAAACCCGCGCCGCGCCGCGCCCGGCGCAAGGCGCATTAATCGCTTGCCTTGCGAGGCGCAATGTTCAATCATTACAGCATGAAAACTATACATTCCTTTGTCTTGGCGTTCCTGGCCATGGCTGCCATGCCGGGCCTTTCCGAAACAAACAGCCCTCCCTCCATGGCCGAGCGCTACCCGCCGCGTGCGGAAGATTTGCGCCCGACCCCGGGCTGGGCGCCAGAATTCCGCAGGGACGCTGCCCGGGGCGGGCGCGTGCCGCTCAAGGTGGACTGGGCCGACAACGAACTCACGGAAAGCATGGTGACCTTCGGCGTACCGTTTGCCCGCGGTGCCCTGAAGGACGCCAGCAAAGTCCGGATTGTAGCCGATAGCGGCGAAGCATCGCCGAAAGCCAGGCATTCAGGCGGGCAGGCCGTGCCGGCTGAGTTTCGCGTCGTGGCCACCTGGGATGGAACCAACGGCCCAGTGCGCTGGGCGCTGGCGCACGCTCGCCTGTGCAAGGGCCAGGATTATTTCCTGGAATACGGGCCGGATGTGAAGGCGGATCCACCGGCGGGAATTGAGATCAAGGAATCGGATAAAACCATCGAAATCAACACCGGCCCGATGCGCGTCACGCTAAGCCGCGAAACTGCTTCAATAGTTGAATCCGCGGCGCTCGACCTGGACGGCGACCGGAAATTCAGCGCCGGGGAGGAACTGGTTGGCGCGGAAAAAAGCCGGGCGGAATTGCCGGCGGTGGTTGACGATGCCGGCGTTTCTTTTTTTGCGGGCGATTCTGCAAACGGATTCAAAATGGAGGTTGTGGAGCGCGGACCGCAGCGGGCGGCCGTGCGCCGCGAGGGGTGGTATGTGGACAAAGCCGGCAACAAGTTCTGCCGGTTTATCACTTATACCTATTTTTACGCCGGGCAGGCCGGGATGCGGCACGATCACACTCTGGTGGTGGCCTTCGATTCCAACAAGCAAAAAATCCGCGACATCATGCTTCCGATCCCGCTCAATCTCGACAAGGGCGCGCAGTCAATTTTTGCCGTGGACAATACTAACTCCAACACTCCCGTCGAGCTGCCGGCTTCCGGCGGGCCCTACAGCCTTGTCCAGGGCAAGCTAGACGCCTGGGAGCTTTCCGGCAAATCCGGCGTGATCAAGTCCGGCGCCCGCGCCGGCGGCTGGTTCGGCCTCTCAGACGGGCGCCGGGGCGCCTTTGCGGGGATATCCGATTTCTGGCAGCAGTATCCGTCCGAGTTGGAGACCTCCGGAAACGTTCTGCGCCTGCACCTCTGGCCGGCGCGCCACCCTGCCCTCCTCGATTTCCGGCCCTCGGCGCAGATGGGAGCTGATTACCCCGGCAATCACGTCCTTTCCGGGCAGTGGTACAAGGACGGCCTGGACGAAATGACCCAGGCCTACGGCCTGGGAAAAACCCACAATATATATGTTAACTTTTTTGCAGCCGCCATGAGGGAGGATGCTTGGCGGCGCGAGCGAGCGCAGGTTTGCCGGCCGGTAATCGCTGCGCCCGACCCGAAATGGGTGTGCGATCAGGACGTGCTTTTCGGGCGAGTGCATCCTTATGATCCCGGGAATTTCCCGGAAATCGAGGCCCAGATAGACTCCATTGTCGACTCTTACTACCGGGTGCGGGAAGAAAAGTCCCAATACGGTTGGATCAATTTCGGCGATGTTTACAACACCGGCCGGCTCTGGCGGCGCTGGGCCTCGATGTTTTACGGGTTTCCCAACCTGATGCCGCGGCTCTACCTGCGTTCGGGCAGGCGGGACGCCTGGGATTTCCACCGCGTGAACACCCGCCACGTGACCGACATCGACATATGCCACCTGGATAATCCTGGTTTCCGGAAAGAAAAAGGGCGCCGCTACGGCGGCGACGGCTGCATCTGCCACTATGCGGCCGACCTTTATAAAACCGGCCCCGATACCCACCTCGACTTCATGCTGATGGACTATTACCTCAACGGCAACCTGCGCACCTGGGAAGTTGCCAACGAATACCTGCGCGCGCACGCCGCGGCGCGCGACAAGGACGCGGCCATGCTCACCTATTCACACCGCAGCACCGGCGGCGCCCTGCGCCTCTTCTGCGAGGCCTACCTGGCCACGTGGGACCCGGAGTATCTCAGCATCATGCGCCAGCTGGCGGACATACTTTACAAGGCGCGGGAAGAGCTCGGCGTTACCCGGCGCGATGACGTCTACATGAACCCGGGCAAAATCCTCTATTACCAGATCACCGGGGAAGAGCGAATGCGGGACCTGTTCCTCAACGACATGACGGCCCTGAGCAAACAGCGCGATGTGCACGTGATCGCCGATACGCGCGCCGCGACCCTCTCCGGGCTCGCCCACGCCTGGTGGTTCACCGGCGACGAAAAATTCCTGCCGTTTTTCCGCTGGCAGCTCGATATCCCGCTCGAACGGGGAGTTACAAACATCCCCGGGCTGTGGGTCGCCATCGCCGCTACCTACGGCAGCCAGCTGCCGGAGGCCATGGCCGTGCTTTCGCAGGTCAAAAAGCTGCCCGAGCCGCTCGGCCCGGCCCTGCCCGAAGCCGCGGCGAACCCGCTCGCACTCAAGAGCAACTGGGCCTTTTATATGCAGGAAACCAACGACGTCCCTTTCAGCCTGACGGTTAACGTAGATTTGTACCGGGACAACAAGGACAGCTTTCCCAACTGGCGCGAATGGGTGGAACAGCTCTCAGGCGCGGAAAAGCCGGCCCTGCTGGTGATTGATCCCGCCGGCGCGGAAATCAAGCGCGTCGAGCTTACTCCCGACAGTATTAAAAAGCCTCTCAAGCTGGATTTCCCCCCGGATGGCAAGACCGGCACCTACACGCTTGTGTCTTCCGGCACGCCGGCGCCAGTCAGTTTGCACCTTGCCAAATGCACGCTTGAAAAGCGCGTGGCGCATGTCGGCGAAAACTGGATTTCCGGCAAGGTCAACCGGCTCCTCCAGCAGCGCAGCTATTACTTTACCGTGCCGGCCGGGACGGGCGAATTCGAGGTCGGCGTCAAAGCCATGATCCTGCGCGGCCGCGCTCACTTCGGTGTCGCCAACGCGGAAGGAAAAATGCTGGCCGAAAGCGAGCGGGAAATCGGCACCCAGCCGCGAAACGACTGGGAAACTTTCAAACTGGACGCCGGCAAACCGGGAAAGAATGAGGTATGGTGCGTCACCCTGAACGAAGCCTGCGAAACATATCTGCGCTTTACTGGCGTGCCCAACTGCGTGGCTTCATCGCCGGAAGAGCTTTTCATCCCCGGCCCTGCCGCGCGCCGGGAAATGCCGCCGGTGGAAATCCCGCCCGGGGAGGGTTCCGCGAGGTATGCCGAAGCCGGCCTGCCATGGGGCGGGCAGGCCGCGTCGAAAGCCGGGCATTCAGGCGGGCAGGCCGCTTACCTGTCTAAGGAAGTCGCACTGGCGCTTCCCGGCGGCGGTAAAATATTCGACGAAAAGCAAGGCACGGTGGAAATGTGGTTGAAGACGGCCGACAGCGGCAGCGCGCTGGCAGACAAGGGGCTGTTGAGATGCGGTAAATTTTCGCTTTTCCGCCGCATCAATCTCGGCACTTATGTCACGCTCGGCGAATACCGCATGCAGCGCTTTTTCATTTTGCCAAACAACCGCTGGACTCACCTGGCGTTCACCTGGCGGCCGGCCGATGAAGGAAACGGCGGGCTCGAAATCAAGCTGTTTGCCGACGGGATTGAGATCGGCAGCACCGGCATCAGCGCCTCCCTGGTGCCCCGGGACAAAGTCCCGGCGGAATGGGCGGGCGACAAGCTCATCGTTCCGGCCGGCCTGTTTGTCAGCAACCTGCGCGTTTCCGGCAGCGTGCGTTACGAAAATAACTTCCGCCGCCCTGAAGCGCCTTTTGAGTCGGACGAACACACCCGGGCCCTCTGCCGGTTTGACGGCTCCGGAGAAATGTGGGTCGCCGGTAAAAAAATACCCATGCCCTGAGGAAACTGGCTGCCCGTATTATGCGGGATGCAGCTGAAAATCTGTTCATTTTTTATTTACAAGCGCGATCGTATTGTTAGGCTGTAAGCACATCATTGGGGTCATGGATTTTGGTTGCTAACAGGAGGAGACACAAATGCATTCATCCGCTTCAGTAATTTCATTACTCTCCGCAGTTTTATTATCCGGCGTACTCTGCTCGGCCCCGGCCCTCGATTGGCGGGAATATTCTACCGGCCAGTCAAAGGCGCTTTACGGGGTGACATATGGAAATGGACGCTATCTGGCGGTCGGGTCGGGTGGAGCGGTTGTGCAATCGCCGGACGGAGCCAGCTGGTCACAGCTGACATCCTTCACCGACCTCAACTTGCGCGGCGTCGCATTTGGCGCCAATGCCTTCGTGGCCATTTCCGGCTTTGGCAACGGTGACATCTGGCGTTCCGCGGATGGATCATCCTGGACAAAAATCACATCGCCGGCGTCCACGGTTTTCAACCGGTTACGCTTTCTCAACGGCCGTTTCTTGGTG
>JBAYWJ010000286.1:0-5034 GCA_041674125.1 Kiritimatiellia bacterium | reverse complement strand
GCCCGCTGCCGCTCGCCGCCCGAGAGCTGCCAGGGCCTGTAGTCGAGGCGCCCGGAAAGATCCACCTCGGCCAGGAGCTCCCGTGCGCGCCTTTCCGCCCCGCGCGCCCCCGGCGCAACCAGGGCCGGCACGAGTACGTTTTCCAAAACGCTGCACTGCGGCAGCAGGTGGTGTTGCTGGAAGACGAAGCCGATTTTCCTGTTCCTTATTTCAGACCGGGCCTTTTCATCCAGGGCGGCAAGGTCCCGCCCCTCCAGCAGGACTTTTCCGCCGGCGGGGCTATCGAGGGCGCCGATGATGTTGAGGAGCGTGCTTTTTCCGGACCCGGAAGGGCCGACGATCGCGACCGACTGGCCCGGCATGACGGCAAGGTTCACATCCTTGAGCACCTGCAGGCTCTGGCCGGCGGGAGCGGGATAAGTTTTGGAGACATGCTCAAGCGCAAGCATGGGCTGTGAAGCGTTCATTTTTATTCCTTTGCCTGGCCGTAGCAGACGATGAACCCCTCGTCGGTGCCGATGTAAATCCTGCCGCCGGCCACGGCCGGTGATGATATGCGGTCGCCGGGCTTGCCGGACCAGATTTTGGCGCCATCGGAAAGATTGAGGATGTAAAGCGCGCCGCCGGCAGAGACAACCACCCTGTCGCCTGCGACCGCGGGCGAGAGCGGCTCATCGCCGCAGGTGAAGCTCCATAATTTTACGCCAGCCGCCTTATCCAGGCACGCCACCAGGCCGTCATTCGAGGCGCACACGATTTTTCCCCCCGCGACGGCCGGGGTGGCAAACGCCTCGCCGTTGCCGAAATTGTTGGTCCAGACGATGCGGCCCTTCGCGGTGTCGGCGCAGACGAGGGTGCCGTCGCGCGTTCCGGCAAAGGCGAGGGAGCCTTCCACCGCCACGCCGCCGGCCACCGGCCCGCGCTCCGGGAACCTGATTTGCGCCACTTTTGCCCCGCTGCCGGAATCGAGGACCTGCAGCTCGGAGGCACAGTTTCCGAAGACCACAAAATTACTTCCGACCCCGGGCGAGCCGTCGCAGCGATCGGTGGGCTTCGAGACCCAGGCGGGCTTTCCGCCGGAAAGCTCTATGCAGTGCACGGAGCCGGAGGCCTGCGAGATTGCCAGGATCCGGGCGCCCCGCGCGCCTTCCGGCTCCATCCAGTTGGGCGAACCAACCAGGCTGCCGCCGACAGTGTATTTCCATTTTATTTTCCCGGAGGCCGCATCGAACGCGAACAGGTTGCCGCGGCTTGAGCCGGCCAGGAGCAGGCCCCGCGCGTAGAGGGGGGGCGTGGTTAATTTTTCGGACTCTTCTCCCGGGCCGGGGGCGTTCCCCTCCTCCGGCGGGATCCGGGCCGACCATACCTTTTCGCCCTGCAGGGTGGCGGCGTGAGCCTGGCCATCATCGGTGACAAAGTAAATTTTTCCCCCGCCGACCACCGGCGGCAGCGAGACAGGCGCAGGGGCCTTGAGCCGCCAGAGCTCAACGGGCTTTTCGGGGAGGGAGATTGCCGCCACGCCCCTTAGGGCGGCGTCGCCGTGATAGCCCGGCCCCGCCCCGCCAGTCCCCTTCTCCGCGCCGCCGTAAACCGCGGCCGCCAGTCCCAGCAACACCGCCGGCACGACAAATGTCATTTTCCAAGGCACTTCTGGTAAACCTCCTGCATGCGATCCGCCATTTTCTGGACCGTAAAGTCCCGCAGCACCACATCGCGCCCGGCGCGGCCCAGGCGGCGCGCGCGGGCCGGGTCGAGCAGCAGGCCCTCGAGCTCGCGGGCCAGGGCTTCTGCATCGTTGGGCTCGTAGCACACGCCGCCCCCGGTTGCTTCCACAAGCTCCGGGGCGGCCCCTATGGCGGGCTGAACCACCGGCACGCCGCTGGCCAGAGCCTCCAGGATAAACAGCCCGAAAGCCTCCGGCCGCCGCACAGGCACGGAAAGCACCGAAAGCGACCGGAGAAACTCAAGCCGGCTTGCTTTGTCAAAACTTGAACAGAATTCAACGTCCGGGGCAATGCCTTTTTGCGCGAGCGTGTGCCGAAGGCGCGCAAGGAAGGGGCGGTCATCCGGCGTATACCCGCCCATGATTTTCAACTTAAGGTTTGCGATCCGGCCATTTGCCTTGATGGCCGCGAAGGCCTCCGCGAGAACTCCAAGCCCGAGCGCCTCGCTCATCCGGGAAAGGTAGCCGATCGCGGGGCGGTTCTCATCGAGGGGAGTCTCTTCACAGCCCGCGTGGTTTATCCCGATCGGGATGACGTGCACCTTTTCATCCGCAATTTGCATGCGCGCGCGGATGATGCCCTTGTAATAGCGGCTGACGGACACGAAGGCGGCGACGTCGTCCGAGCGCCCGGCCATGATCCGCCAGGCCTCCGCGGCCGCGCCGCTCTCCATAGTGTTGACCCAGGTATCCTCGTCCTGGAGAGTGCAGACCACCGGCACGCCCAGCTCCAGCCGGATGCGTTTGGCCAGGCCCAGCAGGAGCGCGTTGGAAAGGTGAACCACATCCGGCTTGATCTCGTTCTTCAGCCATGCCACGAGGCGGTCCAGCTCCCCGCTTTGCCCGCCGCTTTCGCCCTTCAGGACCGAGAGCGTCATGTCCTCCAGGCCGCTGGCCCGGGTTGTGCCGGCCTTTTTGGCGATCCAGCCCAGGAAGCTGCGCGAATCCATGAGGCGCCTCATCCACGGCGGCGCGCTTCCGAGCCAGGGCAGCTTTTGAGCGAGATAAACGCCCACCGCCCCGTAGAAAACGGGAGCGCCGGAGCTGATGTCATCTCCATCCAGGAACATCGGCAGGTACATGGGCGCCAGGATCACGTCGTGGCCGAGCGCGCGCAGGGCCCGGATAAGGTCGCGGTCGCGCATGCAGTTCTGGCAGTAAAAAGTGTCGCCCGAGCCGGGAACGATGTGGACGATTTTCATGTGCTCCCCTCAATTAAGATTACGATCAAGTCCATTGGGCCGGCAACGCATTCAACCAATTACCTGGAAGCGAGCGCGCCGGTCGGGC
Source organism: Kiritimatiellia bacterium (assembly GCA_041674125.1). GTDB lineage: Bacteria > Verrucomicrobiota > Kiritimatiellia > JAAZAB01 > JAAZAB01 > JAQUQV01. The sequence goes on along the minus strand of JBAYWJ010000286.1, from coordinate 2,021 downwards.
AGTTCTGCACGCACTCCGCGGCCGATTTTTTCAAGGCCGCGCCAAGCGTCTCCCCGAACGGCACGGCCACTTCGGAGCCGAAGCCGCGGCCGGTAAATGCCAGCCCCGGGCTTTCCCCGGCCCGGACGGCGATGCGCACGCATATCCCGCACTTGATGCACTTGCCCGGCTCGAAAATTATATCCGGGTGGGTGATATTCCTCTCAAAGCGCCTGCGCCCCTGCACCCTGCAGCGGTGCTGGTCGGCCCCGTATTCCTCCGCCAGGCGGCGCAGCTTGCAGTCCTCCAGCCTGTGGCAGTCGCAATGCATGCACCGGCGCGCCTCGGCCCGGGCTTCGCCGGCCGTGAACCCGCCGCTTTTCCCGCCGGCCGGCTCTATCCGGGCCGACCTTTCGGCAAGCTTCATGAGTTCTTCGAGCTCGGACTTTTCCATCGCGCCGACGCGCGACTGGAAACGCGGCGGCGGCGCGGCGACCCGGCCGCCGAGAAAACTATCGATGGCCAGCGCGGCGGCCTTGCCCTGGGCGATGGACTTCACCACCAGGTGGCCATGGGCCACCGCCTCGCCAACGGCAAATATCCTGCTGTCCGAAGTCCTGAAACTTCCCGGTTCGACGGCGATTCCGCTCCCATCCGAGGCCACGCCCCAAACCGCCGCCAAGCCGGCATCCAGGTTGCCGACCGCGAGCACGATTGCATTGAACTCCCCCTTCAGCCGTGCGATGCCGACATAAAACCCGATGGGGATATTCAGCCTGAAACCCACCCCGAGGCTGCGGATCAATTCTACTTCGCGGTCGAGCACATCCGGCGGGAGCTGATCCGCGGGCCATCCGCTGCGCAAGTGCCCGCCGGCCCGCGCTTCCTCGTCGAAGACGGTGCAGGCGTGCCCGCGCAGGGCTAGACTCCAGGCCGCGGCCAGCCCCGCCGGGCCCGCGCCGATAATGGCCACTTTTTTGCCTGTGGCGGGCGCGCAGGCCGGCAGATACGGGTCTTTCCGGGACAGGTCCAAGTCCGCCGCGAACCGGTGGAGCATGCAAATCCCGAGCGGCTGGTCGAGGCGGCCGCGCCGGCACGACTTCTCGCACGGGCCCGGGCAGATCCGGCCCAGCGTCGCGGGCAGAACGAGCGCTTCCCTGGCGGCGGCGGCCGCGGCGCGGAAATCGCCGGCGGCGACCTGGCGGATCATGAGGGGAACATCCATATGAGCCGGGCAGGCGAGCCGGCAGAGGGCATCGCACTCGCCGACGTGCTCGCCCAGGATGAGCTCCAGCGCGGAGCGGCGCGCTTGTTGCACCTCCTCCCCGACGGTTTCAATAACCATCCCGTCCCGGGCAGCGGCGCTGCAGGCGGGCACGATGCGGCCCGAGGTTGCGTCCCTGACCGAGCAAACCATGCAAGAGGTGAAGCGGTCGTAGCCTTCCAGGTGGCACAGGGTCGGCACCTCGATGCCGAGGCTCTTCGCCGCCTGGAGGATTGTCGTCCCCCCGGGCACGGTCACGTTTTTTCCATCTATTTTAAGTTGCGGCATGATTCAAGTCCACCCTGGCCGGGCCAATCAGCGGCCCGATTTTAATGGCATGCGACGGACACACCCGCCGGCAGGTGTCGCAGCGCGTGCAGAGGTCCTGCTTTATTTCGTGTTTCTGATAAGGGACGAGGTCTATCGCGCTGGCCGGGCAGGCCTGGGCGCAGCGGGTGCAGCCGATGCAGTCGTCGGAGATGGTATAGGAAATCAGCGCCCTGCATTTCCCGGCCGGGCAGCGGCCTTCGGCGTGGGCCTCGTATTCATCCCTGAAGTACCTGAGAGTGGAAAGCACGGGGTTGGGCGCGGTACGCCCCAGGCCGCACAGGCTGAGCGCCTGGACCGAGCGAGCGAGCTCATCAAGCCGCTCTATGTCGCCGCGCACGCCGCGCCCGGAGCACAGCCGCTCCAGGATCTCGAGCATGAGCCTTGTGCCGACCCGGCATGGCGCGCACTTGCCGCAGGACTCCGCCTGGGTGAAGGTCATGAAGTAACG
>JBAYWJ010000285.1:0-5043 GCA_041674125.1 Kiritimatiellia bacterium | reverse complement strand
GCTTCGGTGGGCGAAGGAAGGTCGTAGCCCCTTGGGCGAAGTAGGTTGCCACAGGCCTTGGCTTCCGCCGTCGCCCTTTGGGCTATGGCGGACAAGTCGCAGGGTTCCGCAAAGATCCAGCCTTCGCAGCCAGAGGCTTTGCTACGGCGGAGTAGGCTGCCCCGTCCCGACCTCTTCGAGTCGGGACCGCGGGGTGCTTCACTTTCATTTTATTCCGCGCTCTTTTTTCCACTGCTCGCGCTGGATATAGTCAACGGCGTGATACTTGTTCATGCCGTACGGGAAATCGTGGGGCTTGTAGTTTTTCAGCCACTGGTGGTGCAGGCCGTACGAGAGCGGGTGCTGCTCGAATATCCAGGGGCAATCCTCGACGACGATCCCGGCCATTTGCCGGTAAAGGGCGGTGCGCTCGGGCGAGTCCGCCATGATCCGTGCCTTTTCATAAAGCGCGTCAAATGACTTGTTGGCGTAGTTGCAGTGGTTCGGGCCGGGCGAGCTGTTCGGGCCGAAGAAAAGCTGCAGAAAATTTTCGGCGTCCGGGTAATCCGCCACCCACCCGAGGCGGAACATCTGCGCCTGGCGGCGCTCCATGCGCGAGAGAAAGGTCGGCCAGTTGTTGTAAATCGGTACGATCTGGATGCCGATCCTGTCCATGAAAGATGAAAACAGCTCCACCGAAGCCCGAACTTCGGGGTCGTTCGGGTTGCCGATGTCGAGGTTCAGCTTCAGCCGCCGCCCGGTCTTGGGGTCCTTGCCGCCGGGATAGCCGGCCTGGGCGAGGAGGGCCCTGGCGCGCTCAAGGTCGAAAGGATAAGGCTGGGTCTGATCCTCAAAGCCGGCGATGCCGGGCGGGATCGGGCCGGAGGCGCGGATGACGCGGTTATTGTAAAAGCGGACGTAATGCCCGGTGTCAAAGGCGCAGGCAATCGCCTGGCGCAGCGGGAGATTGCCGCCCACGACCGGATCATCCATGTTGAAGCCTATGTAATAAGTCTCCATGACGGGCGTGCTGAACATCCTGATCCCCATGCCGGCGAGCTCGTTTTTAAGAGTCTTTTCGGAGGTGATCACCGCATCCCAGTTGTCGCGCGAAATGCCCGATGAATCCACTTCGCCCTTAAGGAACATGAACCAGAGGGTGGTTGAATCGCTGACGACGTATTGCGCAATCCGGTCGAGAAACGGGATCGGTTGCCCGGATTCGGCAAGAAGCCCGGACTGTGCATCCCCGGCAGCGCCTGCGGCGGGGTATGTTTCCCGTCTCCACGCCGGGTTGCGCCCGTATTCGATGCGGTAATTCCTTTTCCAGGCCTTGAGGCGGAAAGGGCCGGTGCCGACCGGGTGGTTGACGAAGTCCGGGCCGTAATATTCCACCGCCTCGCGCGGGACTGCAAAGCTGTAATGCATGGTCAGGATCCAGAGCAGCTGCGGGTAGGGGGCCTTCAGGCGGATGCGCAGGGTGTAGCGGCCGGGGGCGTCCAGGCCTGAAACTTCAGCGCCGTAGTCGGTTGGTTGCTCGCCGGAAGATGCGGCCCTGAATTCATCCAGGCCGGCGATGCGCCCGTTGAAGGCCCAGTAGCCGGTCGAGCCGGTCTTCATGTCGGCGATGCGCTTGATGGAGTAGACGAAGTCCTCGGCCGTGAGCTCGCGGCCGGCGCCCGCGGTTGCCGCGAAGCAGGGGTCAGCCTGGAAAAGTACGCCGCGCCTGATCTTGAAGGTATATGTGAGCCCGTCTTCTGATATTTCAGGCATTGATTCGCACAGGCACGGCTCAACCCGGTAGGGGCGGTCGAGGTAGGAATATTGCAAAAGACCTTCGTAAATCCTGCTTATGGCCAGGGCCGAAGCCACGTCACCGGCCAGGGCGGGGTCGAAGCCCCGGATGCGCTCGGCAACCCCGTAAAGCGCATTCGGGCTTTCGGCGCGGCTGATGTCGGCGGCCGGGGAATGAACAGTCATGAACGCAAGGGAAGCTGCAAGGCCAACTAACAGGCGGTGCCTTTTGGCTATTGGTGTTTTGTCCATTTTGCCGTGCGGTCAGCTTGGGATGCAACGCCTTGTTGCCTGGAGGAGAGATCTTTGCATAACACGCGGACGGGAACGGCCGCAAAGAGCCGCGGAGACGTTTTTTTTATATGCCTTGCGAAACACGAAATTCACTTCAGGGATTTCGCTGGATTCACGGGGCCGCCGGCGCTTGCGGGGCCGGCGCCAGGGGCTGGGCGTCCGGGGCGGGCAGGGACGGTGCCGCGGGCATGGGAGCCGGGACCTGGCTGGCGGGCTGCTCCGCTGCCGGCCGCGGGCTATTCTCGAGAATTGATTTGGGCACGGCATTTGAATAAATCATGGCAAGCAGCACCGTGGTGATGATGAAAATGCTTCCGAGCCACATGGTGGCCCTCACGAGCACATTGCTGGCGCGGGCCCCGAAGAGCGACTCGCCCATCTCGGCCCCGAAGGCCAGGCCAAGGCCCTCGCCCTTTGCCCTCTGGAGAAGGACCACTATGACCAGCAGGATGCTGCAGATGATTTCAACGGCGATCAGAAGTATTTTAACGATTAGCATATTTGCCCGGTGGTTTGGATTTTATGACACGGCGGATTGAACAATGGCCAGGAACGCGTCGGCGTCCAGCGCGGCCCCGCCGATCAGGCCGCCGTCAATGTCGCTCTGGCGGAAAAGCTCGGCGGCGTTCTGGGGCTTGACGCTTCCGCCGTAAAGGATGCGGATGGCGGCGGCGGTCTTTTCGTCGGACTGGTCCAGGACGAGCCGGCGGATCAGCTGGTGCACTTCCTGGGCCTGCTGGGGAGTGGCGGTCATGCCGGTGCCGATCGCCCAGACCGGCTCGTAGGCGAGGATCATGCTGCCGAAGCCGGCGGCGTCAATATCCTTCAGGCTCTCCCGGCACTGCCGGCTGATAACTTCCTCGGTTTGGCCGGCCTTGCGCTGGGCGAGGGTTTCGCCAACGCAAACGATGGGGTGGAGGTGGCTGGCGAGGGCGGCCCTGGCCTTGCGGTTGACGACCTCGTCGGTTTCTCCGAAAAACGTCCTGCGCTCGCTGTGGCCCAGGATGACGTAGTGGCAATAGAGGTCCCTGAGCATCGCGGCGGAGATTTCACCGGTGAATGCGCCCGATTTTTCCCAGTGCATGTTCTGGGCGCCGAGCACGATGTTGGTGCCGGAAATGATGGAACCCGCCGTGGCCAGCGCCGTGAAGGGCGGGCAGACGACAATGTCGACGCCCTTGACGTTTGCCAGGAGACGGGTCAGGTCCTTGCAGAGCGCCGCCGCTTCCGCGGCGGTGTTGTTCATTTTCCAGTTGCCGGCCACGAGGGGTTTGCGTTTCGACGTTGTCATTTTTTCATTCATGCTTGGATTGTTTCTTCCGCCCGTCCGGGCCTGCGGGTCCCGGGAAAACGGTCGGTCATTGTGTCATTTGTCGCTTAAAATTGCGATGCCTGGCAGCTCCTTGCCTTCCAGGAATTCCAGGCTGGCGCCGCCGCCGGTGCTGATGTGGCTCATCTTGCCGGCCAGGCCGCTCTTGTTGACGGCGCTGACGCTGTCGCCCCCGCCGATGACGCTGACGCAGTTGCCGTTGGCGGCTATGGCCTTGGCGACGGCCATGGTGCCGTTTTCAAAGGGGGCCATTTCGAAGCAGCCCATGGGCCCGTTCCAGACGATGGTCCGGGCGGCTTCAATCTCCGCGGCGAACAACCGGGCGGTTTTGGGCCCGATATCGAGCGCCATCCAGCCTTCGTCGATTCCGTTTTCAGCGACCACCCTGGTGTTGGCCTCGGCGCTGAATTCGCTGGCGATGACGTTGTCCACGGGCAGGAGCAGCTTGACGTTGTTTTTAGCGGCCGCCTCCAGCACCGATTTGGCGAGGTCCACCTTTTCGAGCTCGACCAGCGATTTTCCCACCGGAAGTCCCCTGGCCTTGTAGAAGGTGTAAGCCATGCCGCCGCCGCTGAGCAGCGCGTCCACCTTGCCGAGCAGGTTCATCAGGACGTTGATCTTGTCGCTGATCTTGGCCCCGCCGATGATGGCCACGAAGGGTTTGGCCGGGCTGGCGGTGACCTTGTCCAGGTATTCAATTTCCTTTTCCATCAGGAACCCGCAGAGGCGCTCCTGGAAACACCCGGCCACAGCCACCATCGAGGCGTGCGCGCGGTGGGCGGTGCCGAAGGCGTCGTTGACGTAAACATCGCCCATTTGCGCGATCTGCGCGGCGAATGTTTTCTGCCGGGCCTTCATGGCCGCCTTGGCCGCCTTGCGCTCGTCCTCGGGCGCGGTCTTGGGCAGGTCGATTTTACATTCTTCCTCGGGGTGGAACCTCAGGTTTTCGAGAAGGAGAATCTCGCCCATCTTCAGCCCGCGCGCCATGGCAAGCGTTTCCTGGCCGACGCAGTCCGGGGCGAACCTGACCGGCTTCCCGATCAGCTCGGAGAGCCTTTGCGCTGCCGGCTTGAGGCTGAATTCCGGGTTCGGCTTGCCGTCGGGGCGCCCGAGGTGGCTCATGAGCACAAGGCTGGCCGCGCCGTGGCCGAGGATGTGCCGGATGGTCGGGAGCGCGGCGCGGATGCGGGTGTCGTCATCTACGCGGCCGTCCTCGATCGGCACATTGAAATCAACGCGCATCAGGACGCGCTTGTTTTTAAAGTCAGCGTCGCGGACAGATTTCTTGTTCATGTCTTTATCAGGCGCAAAGCGGCAAAATTACACGGGCGCTTGGCCGGGCGCCCTGGCTCGCGGCCCGGCTGCTTCTGCCGTAGTTCCCTTGAGCCTGCCTTTCACTTATTTAAGCGTCACCGCCAGCTTTTTGATCAGGTCCACGCAGCGGCAGGAGTAGCCCCATTCGTTGTCATACCAGCCGACTACCTTGACCATGTTGTCGCCGATGGCCATGGTGAGCTTGCTGTCGAAAATGCAGCTGTGGTTGTCGCCGACGATGTCCGCCAGGACGATATCCTCGTCGCAATAGGCGAGGATGCCTTTCAGGGGGCCTTCGGCGGCCTTCTTGAAGGCCGCGTTGATCTGGTCCG
>JBAYWJ010000284.1:0-5051 GCA_041674125.1 Kiritimatiellia bacterium | reverse complement strand
CGTAGCCGAGTGCAAAGTTGAATATGCCGTGCAGGGCGTACATGAGCTTGTCCCCGGCCGGGATGCTCATGACTTCGCCCATCTTGCCGGTCAGCAGGAGCCAGGCCGTGTAAACCGCCAGGCCCGCGGCGAGGGATAGCACGGTCGTTGGCAGGGGCGGGATGGTTTTGAGAACTTCCATGGTAAGCACGTCGCCCGCCACCCAGAAGACCGAGGCAAGCATGGCCATCATCACTCCTGTAAGCATCTGCCGCGATGCAGTGGAGTGGCGCAGCGAAAGCGAAAGCATCATCGCCCCGGCCACCCCCAGCAGGGCCGAAACGGCCAGCTTCCAGCCTATCGGCTCCAGCCCTAGGGCTATTACCGCCAGGGCCAGGAAAGCCACCTTGATCCGCGTCAGGGGGGCGGCCAGGGATATCTCGCAGCGCTGGATACTCGCGTAGTAGGCGATCGTGGCCAGCGGGAACTGGAAAATTCCGGCCAGGATTAGGATCAGCCCCGTCGGCGAAAGCAGCGTTTCCCTGCCTGGCCAGGCTGTTGCCGTGAGAGCAGCGGCCGCCGCCAGGCCGAGCAGGCCGGAGGTCATGCTCACCGCTATCCCGAATTGCGGCTTCGAGCGAACGCGCTTGACGAAAACAATGCCCATACCCCATGCCAGGAGGGCGATTGCTGCGGCGGCATATCCGGCCGTGGCGTTCATATGCGCTAATCAAGCCATATCCGCGCCAAATGACAAGCTCATAAGATTGACCTGAGCCCTGAAACTGGCCGGATGGGGAGGGATTCCCTGGATGAATGGGCGGTCACAGGCTTTTCAGAAAAACCTTCAGTTGCCTGGCAAGAGCCGGGCCGATGCCGGGCACGGCGGCAATATCTTTTTCATGCGCCGCTGCCATGGCCTTCAGCGATCCGAAATGCCGGAAGAGTTTCTTCTTGCGCTCCTCGCCCATGCCGCGCACTTCGTCAAGGGCGGATGATCGGATCAGCCCGGCCCTGACGCGGCGGTGATAGGCCACGGCAAAGCGGTGGGCCTCGTCCCTCAGGCGCTGGAGCACCTGCAGCGCAGGGGATTGTGGCGGAAGCATGATTTTCCGGCACCCGCGCTCCTCATGAAGGTAAATTTCCTCCAGCTTCTTGGCCAATCCCGCCGCCGGGACGCCGGTTATCCCAAGCTCTCTTAGCGCCGCCCGGGCCGCGCGCAGCTGCGTTATGCCGCCGTCAACCAGCAGCAGGCCCGGCATTGTTCTGTTTTCGTCCCTCAGGCGTTTGAAATGGCGCCGGACAACCTCCGCCATCATGGCCGGGTCATCGGCAGCCTCGACAGTGGTTATGCGGAAGCGCCGGTAGAGCGCCGGGCGGCAAATGCCGTCCACCGCCGCCACCATGCTCCCGACCGCGTGCTTTCCGGAAATGTTGGATATGTCGAAGGCGTGGATCAGGCGCGGGGCGTGCTCAAGCCCCAACTCCCGGCGCAGGGCCGCGAGGCCTTCAAGGGCGCGCGCGGGGGATACGCCGCCGGTGCGGGCGAGGTGCGCCTTGCGCCTGAGGGCCGCATGGAGAAGGAGGAGGGTGTCGCGCAGGGCGGCTGCCTTTTCGAAATCCATCTGTGCGGCGGCCTGGTCCATGCGCGCGCGCACCTCCTCCAGGAGCGCCGGCCTTTCGCCGCGCAAAAAGGCGGCGGCCTCATCCACCCGCGCCGAGTATTCGGACCGTGAGATTTTTCCGAGGCACGGCGCGGAGCAGAAGCGGATGACGTCGTTGAGGCAGTGCCGGTGGGTTTCCGGGCCCGGGGCGGGGTCAGCGCACTTGCGCAGCCCGAATTTGTTTTCCGTGAATTCCATCGCCGCGCGAGCTGCGGCGGATGAAACATACGGCCCGAAATACAGGGCGGCATCGTTGCGCTTTATGCGGCAGAGGGTGAGGCGCGGCCAGGGGGCGAGGGCGTCCAGGCGCAGGAGCGGGAAGCGCTTGTCGTCGCGCAAGAGCACGTTGAAGCGCGGCTGGTAATCCTTGATGAGCTTGTTTTCGGTGAGCAGCGCGTCAGGCTCGCTCCGGGCTACGATGATGTCGAAATCGGCAATGCTGTGGACAAGGCTGCGCAACCTGGGCGGGGCACTGCGAAACGTTGCGGCGCGGAAGTAAGAGCGAACGCGCTTGCGCAGCGATGCGGCCTTGCCGACGTAGATGATCTTGCCGGTCTTGTCGCGCATCAGGTAGCAGCCGGGCCGGTCGGGCAGGGTGCGCAGCTTTGACTTTACCGCCGCGGGAGTTTGCATGGATCTCACCCTTTTTCTTCGGAAGCTTTTGGCGCCGGGCGCCTGCGCTTGAGGGCCGCGATAAAATCGCCTGCTTCCTCGCAGCGCATTGCCGCGGCGGCCGCGAAATATACCGCGATCGCGGAGCCGATCGCGGCCGTGAGTGCCCCCAGGCGGACCATCTTAAGCGGAATGTTTTGAGCGGACAGGAAATCGAGGGCGGATGCGTTGACAAAGTACGCCGCAAGGCACATGGCGCCGCCGGCCGCCAGCATCTTGAGCGCGGCGCGGGCGATGCCGCCCCATCCGGGGGATCCGAAAATACGGTGCACGAGGACGAGCATCACGCCCGCCTGGACGAAGGCGGCGATGACGGTCGCGAGGGCAATGCCGGCGTGCTTCAGTGGCCACATAAGCGCCAGCTTTAGCGCCACGCTGAGAATGGTGCAGGCGATTCCGATGCGCACGGGGGTTTTCATGTCCTGGCGGGAGTAGAAGACCGGGATGAGTATCTTCAGGAAGCTGAAGGCCACCAGGCCCGGCGCATAGACGCAGAGCGCGAGCGCGGTCATGTCGGTTGCGTGCGGCAGGAATCCGCCGTGCTCGTAAATAACCTGGATGATCGGGCGGGCCAGGACAAACATGCCCAGGGCGGCCGGGATGGCCATGAAAGAGAGCTGGCGGAAAGAGTGGTTCAGGGTCTGGCGGACGAGGTCGTCGCGCTTTTGCGCCGCCTGGGCGGAAAAGGCCGGCAGGAGCACGGTGCCCAGGGCGGTCCCGAAAATGCCCAGGGGAAAATAGACGAGGCGCTCGGCGTAGTAGAGATAGGAAGGGCTGCCCTCGCCGATGAAGGTGGCGATGAGCCGGTCCAGGAGGACGTTTATTTGCGTAACGCCCATGCCGAGCGCCGCCGCGCCCATGAGGCGCCATACGCGGCGCACGCGCTCGTCGCCCCAGTCGGTTTTCAGGCGCGGCCGGAAGCCGCAGCGCCACAGCAGCGGCAGCTGCATCAGCCACTGGACCACACCCGCCAGGACGACGCTCCAGGCGATCGCCATGATACGGGCGTTGCCTTCCGGGTCGAGGCGCGGGCAGACGAGGAAGAGGGCGGCGAGCATCACCACGTTCAGCGCCGCGTAGGTTGCTGCCGGCATGAAAAAGCGACGGAGCGAGTTGAGCATGGCCGCGAAAAAGGCAGCCAGACAGATGAAGAACATGTAGGGCAGCATGATCACTGTGAAGTCGAGGATGAGCGCAATCCGCTCCGAGGCCGGCCAGGCTTCCCGGAGTAGGCTAACGAACAGTATGCCGGCGATGACGATCGCGGCCAGGATCACGCTCAGTAGCGAAAGCATGTTGTTGGCGAAATCCCATACCCTGGCGCGGTCCTGCTTTTCCAGCTCCCCGGTGAATACCGGCACGAAAGCCGCCGAAAGCGCGCCTTCGCCGAACAGGCTGCGGAAGAGGTTGGGGATCGTGAAGGCGACTACGAAGGCGTCCATGGCCCTCGTGCTGCCGAAAAAAGCCGCCATGGCCATGTCGCGCGCCATGCCGAGGGCGCGGCTGAGCAGGATGAGAAACCCGACCGTGCCCGCCGACCTTATCAGTTTAGATTTTTCCATGATAATTTCGACCCGGAAAGAACACGGGCGGGGTTGTTAGGGCTAACGGAATGCCTGCCCGGCGATCGGGGCTTGGTGGATGCGGTCATTTCGCGTCTTTTTTAAGGGAAAGCTCCCACAGTTTTGCGTACTTGTAAAACACTCCGATCGAGCTCATGAGGGCGATGACCAGGCCGCGGTGTCCATCCAGGAATCCGCGCTTGAAAATGTAGCCCTTGATGAAGCGGAAGAAGGGACGGAAGAGCAGGTCCACGGTCGAAAACCTGCGGCCCTCGTTTTTAAGGCTGGTGGCGGCGATGGTGGAAAAGCGGTTCAGGGTGTAAATCTGGTCGGAGATATCGTCATAGGTATAGTGGTGGAGGCAACCGGAGAGGCGCTTGACGCGGCCCTGGACGATGACGTGGTCGTGGGGCTCCTGGCCGGTGCAGACGCCTTTGTCCTTGAGGAAAAGCCGCATCTTGATATCGGGCCACCATTCGCCGTGGGTGACCCATCGGCCGAGGAAGAAAACCTTGCGCGGGAACTCGTACCCCTCGTATTTGCGGTTTTCGCCCGATTCGAACTCCTTCAGGATCTGCTCCCGCAGCTCGTCCGAGACTTCCTCGTCGGCGTCTATGAACAGTATCCATGGATGCCCGGCCATTTTCTTGATCAGCTCCTTCTGCCCCACGTAGCCGAGCCATTCGTGCTGGTAGACGCGGCCGGTGTACTCCTTGCAGATTTCAAAGGTCCGGTCCTTGCTGAAGCTGTCCACCACGACGATTTCATCGGCCCAGCGGATGCTGTTCATGCAGCGCCGGATGTTGTTCTCCTCGTTGCCGACCGTGAGGCAAACTGAAATTTTATCGCGCATATTTGAAATCCCTTTCCGCCCCGATGGCATATTAATTTAGCAGGTGGCGCCGGGGATGTCCATTGCCTAAACTCCATCGTTACAGGCCTGGATCAGCCTGAATACGTATTGCTTGGCCAGGCCGACCGCGCGTGGAAGTTCGTGTCCGAGCGCGAGCCGGGCGGCCAGGGCCGCCGAGAAAACGCAGCCGGTGCCGTGCAGCTTGGGACCCAGGCGCTCCAGCCTGAATTCATGGAGGCGACCGGAATGGAAAAGCACGTCTACCGCCCGGCGCCCCTTGAGGTGTCCGCCCTTGACGACGCACGCGGTCCCGAAGCGCCG
>JBAYWJ010000283.1:0-5065 GCA_041674125.1 Kiritimatiellia bacterium | reverse complement strand
GCAGTGCGAATTTCGTTGGGAAAAGACAGCGGCGATACCGGCTTATCTGTGCTACTCTGCGAAGTAGCTTCGCTACTTAGCACGAGCCGGCTTGCCGCGCTTGCATAGAATCGAGTCTGATGCATCGCGCGACGCACCGGCATCCCTGCCCCGCAAGGCGGGGTAAACCGGTCTTGCCTTTTTTTTCCCAATCCCTCGACAAGCTCGGGAAGCGAAATTCGCCCTGCGACCATGCCGTCCAATCCGTCAGCTGACGGATTGGACGGAATAAGAATTTATTTACCTTTTGCTGAACTAAAGTCTTTTTTCAAAATGCCCATCTGAAACCCGTCATTATGGGCTGAAATGGAGGTGTTCAAAAAGATCTCCGCAAAATTGTATCATATCTGCATGGAACGATCTAACCATGTGCAACGGGTAGGGCCGGACTGCCAGTCCGGCCGCGCAATGCGAAGAAACGGCGGGGCACGGCTGTCCCGCCCTACCTATACATGAGCAAATACCCTTAATAATTTCCAACTTTGTGCCTGTGTGCCTTTGAGACTATTCTATACTCTCCTGCATGTCCATCCGACCTGCCGGATATCCCGGAACGGGAACTCGCTGCCCATGACAAGCCGTTTGGCGCCATGCCTGGCCAGGATCCGGCGCAAAGCGCCGGGGTAATCGGTCAGGTGGGTTATTGTGAACCTGAAGCGGTCGTACCTGCCGTAACGCTTCAAAAATTCATCAATTGATCCCTCCATCACTCCCTGGAAGACGATCCGCGGTGCATCGGCCGCCACGCCGGCCGCCAGAAGCTCCTCGGTCGTGACGCCGTGGTAGGCCATGCCCGGGTGCCGGAACCGGAAATCATCCAGGCGGCAGTTCACCCAGAGAGACATCCTGCGCCTGCGGCATGCGCGCATGAGCATGGCAAAGCGCGGGTCGGAAAGGCTCCAGTTGTGCAGGTGCGGGAAAACAATCGCGCCGGCGAATCGGCCGGATAATTTTTCCAGGGTCTCCTTCCAGTCCGCAATGCGAGGATTGATGACCGCCAGCGGCCTGGTGCGCCTTAACCCGCGGCAGGCAGACAGGAATGTTTCATTGGCCGGCAAAAGATCCTGGCGGTAGACGGAGCCCAGGTCGGCTGCATATGCGCACCTGATTTTGTTTTTTGCGAGGAGTATTTCCATGCTTGCGGGCGCGGGGCATTCGGTGTTGAAGAACGGCCAGCGGCCGCAGAAACAGAAATGGTCTTCGGATGCATCCACGGGGCAGGGTGCCGGCTTTTCCTGCCTGGCTGGCGGAAACTGCCCGCGCAGGTTGAAAAGTTTCATGGCGTTTTCAAAGAGGATCATTTTTTTGTGCGCCGCGGGCAATTCGGCCAGGGCAACTTTCACAAGCTGCGAAGCCTGAGAGCGGCAGAAGAGGTCGCTGCCGAAAAGGACCCTGTCCGGCCCCATCATGCGCACGAGCGCCTCCACCTGGCCCTTGATGGGGTAGCCGCCGCCGCATTCCACCCAGACGTTTGGCAGGGGGCGGAAAAGCTCCAGCTCCGACGGCCAGTGAATGCCGGCGTGGGCCACGATGATGTTGGTCCGCGGATGGCGTCCGGCCAGCTCCATTACTTCGGCCACGTTCACTTCCCCCGGCAGGGCGGGGTCGGTCCGGTTGAAGGTATGGATCAATATCGGCAACCCGCATTGGCCGGCATACTCCATCACGCATTCAGTATTTCCCGTATTCCCGCATTTATCCTTAAGCGCCACCCAGAGCTTGAGTCCGGCGGCGCCGGCGGCCCGGCACCGGTCCATTTCAGCGCGCCAGTTGGCGTTCTGCGGGTTGATGTAGGCCAGCCACTTGAGGATGCCGCGCGAATGATCAGAGAGAGCGCACGCCTCATTGTTGGCGGCGCGCACTTCCTTCTCGTTCGGGAACTGGGGCCAGCCATTTACGCCGAGCGAGTTCAGGAAGCCCAGCGCCACGCCGTTACGGGTGAACTCTCCCCGCAGCATGGAAAGGTTTTCACGGATGGAACCGGAGGTTGAGTGAATATGAACATCAATGATTGAGGTTTTTTTCATGACCAGAGCTTAGAGCGTCTGAAAAGCCTTTTCAAGGCGATCCAACGCTTCGCGGATATCTTTTTCCCGGTGGCTGAAATTCACGTAATAGACATGGTATAGTGAGACACCGTTCCGGTAGGCAGCGCGGAAAAATTTTTCCATCAAGCCTTGCGGTGCGTCCTGTTTGAAGATTATGGCCGGGCATGGCCAAAGGCCCCTGACGCAAACCGGGAGGTTGTGCTTTTCGAACAAGGCTGCCAGGCCGCGGCCCATCATTTTCCCCATGCGCCACAAATGTGCGACCACGTTTTTCTCCCGGTAGGTTTTCAGGGTGGCCTTGGCCGCGGCCAGGGAGAGCGCCTCGCCGGCGTAGGTTGAGGACACAACCGCCTTTTCGAGCTTGTTCATGATGTCGGCCTTTCCGCAGTAGGCGGAGAGCGGCATGCCGTTCGCAAATCCCTTGGCAAATACGGCCAGGTCAGGAACCACCTTGAAATATTCCTGGACCCCGGCCAGTGCAACGCGGAACCCGGTTACGATTTCGTCGTAAATGAGCACCGCGCCGTGGCGGTCGGCCAGCCGGCGGGCGAAGGGATAGAAATCCACGCCCTCCGCCATGCGGGCGTAATCGGCGGCAATCACGAGGGCTGCTACCTGGCCGCCGTGTTCCTTGAACAGGCTTTCCAGGCGGTCGCAATCGTTCCAGTCGCAGGCGTGGTGCAGCATGCTCAGGGCCTCCGGAACGCCCGGGGGCACGTTGGCGGCCTTTGCGCCCGGGAGGGTGCGCCCGCCGCAGGCTAAACTGTTAAGCCAGCCGTTGTAGCCGATCTGGATGACGTGGTCGCGCCCGGTATGGCAGCGCGCCAGGCGGATGCAGGCCGAGAGCGCCTCGCCGCCGGTCTTGAGAAAGCGGACCCGTTCGGCGCAGGGAATGTATTTTGAGAGAATTTCGGCCACCTCGATCTCGAGCGGGTGGGGATGGCCGAACACGATGCCCGATTCAAGCTGGCGGGCAATGGCGTCATTCACCGCCGGGAACCGGTAACCGAGCGTGACCGGACCTAGCCCGTTGCGGAAATCAATGAACTCGCGCCCCTCGGCGTCCCAGACGCGGCAGCCCTTGCCTTTTACGATGACGGCCGGCTCTTCCGGCATCCATTTTGCCGCCTTGGAGCAGGTGCTGGATCCCCAGGGAATTACGGCGCGCGCCCTCTGCAGCCATTCAACGTTGTTCGGCATGTATTTACTTTCCTATATAATTTACATAAGTCAAAAAAGCCAACGAAGAAACAAGTTTTTTCCTTTGCGAAAACTTTGTTTCCTTCGTTCGCTTATGTAAAAATATTTTTGCAGTTCTTCAGGTTTGAGGCGCTAAATGCCGATTTCCAGGATATTTGCCAGGTCATCCGGCTCGAGGCGCAAGGGCGCGCCCCGGCCTTCGAAAAATCCGTGCGCGGCGATGAGGTGGATGTTCAGGTCCGAAAAGGCAATTTCTTTTTTCAGGCGCAGGTTGCGCACGGCAACGGCCGTCTTGCGTATTTTGCCGGCATCGCCGAAAGGGCAGGCCAGGAACCCGCGCGCGACGTCGCAGGCGGCCTCAAAATGCGGAGCTACGGAGACGAACTCCCCCAGGCCCTTTTCGGCGGCCTGGCGGAAATATGCCATGCGTTTGGCGATGGTTTTCCCGTCCAGCTTCAGCTTTTTGAGCGCTGCCGCGTCGGCCCGGATAATTTCCGGCAGCGGCCTGCGGTCGGTTCCCAGGAACTCGGACAAGTCAAGATTCCCGCCTTCTTTCAAAAGATCATGTTTTTTTGTTTTGTTTTTCATTAATTTCACCATTCAATCTGTCATTTCCGCCCCTTCCCGCAAAGCTGCCGCATAGCGACTGGCGGGCAGGCGAAGGCAAAAATCCAAATGTCTGGATTCCCATTTTCATGGGAATGACGATCAAGAAAACCGTCTCCAGAATCAACTGTCAGGCGAATTTATCGTAAAAAATCCTGTCGTCGGTTACGCCTTTCTGCGCCAGGACCTTCCGGCACGCATCAATCATGGCCGGGCTGCCGCAGAGGTAGGCCTCGCCCGGGAAGTTTGCCTCCAGCCTGCGCGCGACCACCCCGTCAATCCGGCCGGATTCGCCTTCCCACTGCTCGCCGGGCTGGAGCGCGGCCACGGCGGGGATGAATTTGAAATCCGGGAGGCACCGCTCAAACTCGCGCATGAGGTCCAGGTAGAACAGGTCGGCGCGCGAGCGCGCGCCGAAGAAATAGCGCACGGGGCGCGCGAGGTTGCAGTCGCGCATGTGGCAGAGCATGGACTTCATGGGGGCCATCCCGGAGCCGCCGGCGATCATCACGAGCGGCTTGCCGGTTTCGTGCAGGAAAAATTCGCCGTGCGGGCCGTTGAACACGACCGCGTCGCCCTTTTTCAGGTGGTCGAATATGTAGGTCGTGCCCAGGCCCACCCGCACGCGCCTTATTTCGAGCTCGATGGAAGAATCCTGCGAGGGCGGCGAGGCGATGGAGTAGGCGCGGTATAAGATTTTTTTGTGGCCTGCGTAGGGCGGGATGCGGAACTGGATGTACTGCCCGCACTTGAATGATATGTTATTCGGGTTCACCAGCTCCAGGCGCACTTCCCTTATGTCGGAAGTCAAGGCGCGGATATCGGCGACAGTTGCCCTGAATTCGCGCGCCTCAAAATAGGAGCGCGGGATTTCCGCCCGCAGGCTGCCTTCCGCGCCGCCGGAAGCGCCCAGCGCCACCTGGCATGCCAGGCGGAAGCTGTTGCGGATTTCATCTTCGCCGAGGTGGGTGCGCTCCTGCTCGGTCAGGTCCCGCGGCGCCCCGGCGGTGACGCGCACCCGGCAAAGGCCGCAGATGCCGCGCCCGCCGCAGGCCGAGGGCACGAAGATGTTCTCCTTTTTCAATGCCTGCAGGAGCGAGCCTTCGCGCGGGTAAAAAAACTTCCGCTCGTCGTTGATCCTTATCTCGATGTTGGGCTGAGTATCCGGCATT
>JBAYWJ010000282.1:0-5122 GCA_041674125.1 Kiritimatiellia bacterium | reverse complement strand
CTGGCCTACGGCAGCGGACCGGCTGACGCGGCCGATATGCGCCCCGGCAATAAATGAGGGATATATTACCTGATGCGCCGGCTTATGCTATTGTCGCTGCTTGTCGCCTGCTTCGCCGCGATGAGTTGCCGGTCACCAAAAGCGCCGTCAGCCTCTCATTCAGCAGCGCCGCTGCCGCCGGTAACGCCGGCCTCCATCCATGATGCAAGGTCATCTTCCGGTCCCTCCAGGGCCGGAGCTTTAACCGGGCCAGTCCAGGCTTCAGGTGATGCCAAGATGTTGCCGGCTGATAAAACACCGCCGGTCCGGCAGCAAGCCGTGCCTGCCACGGCCACGCCCGGGCCACAGCCTGCTGACTCAGAGCCATCCGGCGAGCAGCAAGCCGCGCCTGCCGCGGCCACAACCGCCGCCGTACAGGCGCCGGTGGCGCTTGATCCACAAAAATTGTCCGGAGCCGCTTTGACAAAACCAAGTCCCGCCGCCGTTACTTTCCCGAACGGGTCAATTTTGCCGGCCGCGGAAAGCACCGGCGCAGGCGCAGGCAATACCATTGCGATCGGCTTGTGGGGGCCTTTAACGTCGTCCCCGGCAGGCGCAGCCAGCATCACGCCGCCGCGAGCGCCGGATGATCCGGCCGCAAACGCTCAACCCGCGAACAGGGCTTTATCCCTGCCGCCCGTGGGCGAGAATCGCGCGCAAAACGGATCCGCTGGCGACAATGGCGCCGGGGCCATCACGATCATGGACCCGCTGCTGAACAATGATACGGTTGATGAGCGCCGGCACGAAGACGAGATGCGCCGCCAGGAAACCGAACGCAAGGCCCGGGAAACGGAACGCGACAACCTGAACCGCGCCCTCTACCAGTTTTTGCTGGGAAAATGATCAGCCCCGGGCCGCCCTGCCGGACATTTGCATAAAAAATAGAACCTTGTTGTGCGTTAATAAAATACCCAAGTTCAAGCAATTACGGTCGATATTTGACCTGAATGATGGAGAAAAATTAAATTGTACGCCTGCTTTAATCCGGGATTTATGTTGCTGTCCAGTCTTGGCACTAACGGAGGTGGTCCATGAAGATCAAAGACAGAAGATATCGCATGCCGCTTTGTCCCTATCTGGCGATTGGCAACGGGAGCACGCTGATCACGCTGGATGTGTATGGCATGGCCCATTCGCTGCAGTGGCCCTGCCCCGGCGCCGCCGACCGGCTTGCATGGAGGGATTTTGCCGACGAATGGCCGTACTGGGAGGAGATGGACGAGGAACTGATAAGGGTCAGGGCGCCGTACTTCAGGCATGCCGATGGTTCACGCGAATACCTGCATGAGGCTTCTGTTGTGGAATCGTCCTATCTTGACGACACCAACATCCTTCGCGGGGCCTATAGGCTTTCAAGGGGGGCGGCGGTTGAAATGACAAGCTTCGTGAATTCGCGGTCGGACGTGTGGGTGAGGCGTTTTGAAGCCAACGGCAATGGGACCCTGGTCCTGCAGGGTGAGTTCTTTGAGAAAGCGGTCCGGGGGCACGCCATGGGCCATCTGGGGCACGTCAAGTTCAGCGGCATCTTCGACGCCGAGCCGCGGGGAACCTATGTGATCGTAAGCGACATTGAGGTGGAGCAGAAACGGCAGAGGGTGGAGCTCCCGGTCCAAGGCGGACTGACAATCACACTTTACATGTGCATGGCGAAGGACAGGGCGTCGGCGATCAATATTGGCGCGGAGAGCCTGGCGAAGGGCTTCAAAAAATTGAGGGACGAGACGGCTGCCGATGACCGCGCATGGATCTCCCGCGCGAAGAAGCCTGTGTCAAAACATCCATTTGTCCTGAAAAATTACAGGCGCTGGCTTCTGTCGAACAGGCTGATGATCTCCAGGGAGGGTGTCTCGGTGTGCGGGGTCCGGCCCTTCTGGACCTACGCATGGCCGCGCGACGCGAGTCAGCAGGCGGCCGCGTTTGCCGCCGCGGGATACCTTGATATTGCACAGGGGATGATCAAGTGGAACCTGGACATCACGCCGAAGTCCGGCGTGCATGACGCCCGGTACTGGGCTGACGGTTCGCCCGTCCGGCTTGACAATCGTGCGCGGCAGGGCGATAGCGCCGGATTCCTGCTTTGGGCCGCGGGTCTCACCCTGGATCAGAAATGGGACGGTAAATGGGCGCAATCCATAAGGAAGAAGCTGTTCTTCATCGCCGATCACCTCGTCAGGGACAAGGATCCGGCAACGCTCCTGCCCCTTCCTGAATCTGACCACAAGGAAATGGAGGCGGCCGAATCGATCAGCCTTGCCGTCAGCGCCATCGGCGGCCTTGCGGCGGCTGCGAAGATCGCGAGGAAGCTTAAGGAAGGCGTCCGTTCGAAGAAATACGAGAAGCGGGCAGGTGAGATCAGGGAGGCGATCGCGAAGCACCTCTGGAGCGACAAGGAGGACCGTTTGATCACTTCGATCAAACCCCTCAACGAGAAGCCGGATGTCGCCGTATGGTGGGGCGCATCCATCTTCAAGGCCCTTGACCCTTCTTCGGAGATCACCAGGAAAAGCGTAATGGCCGCGCATAAGATCCGGTGGCGGCCTGAAACGGGCGGAGTCATCGGCGGCATCGGCACACCCTATGAGGCCTTCTGGATGTATTACACGGCCATCCTGCTGCTTGGAGTTGCCGCCATCGGGAACCGGAAGGCTGAGCGGGAGATACTCTCCTCCCTGGATAGGAACATCTGCCCGCAGGGGCTGATCCCGGAACAGATCGGATCCAGCACCGGGAACCTCTGGGGAACCTGTCCAATAGCTCCCGGACAGGCGGACCTCCTGCTTTATGCCTATAGGCAAGGATGGGGATGCCAGATGAGTCCCGGCATCAGCTCGGCCCCGTCGGGAAACGGAGGAAAGCCATGAATTCACGGGAACTGGTTCTGAAGGCGCTGAATCACATGGGGACAGCGGCGATTCCCTGTGATTTTGGCGGGACAGCGGTCACCGGGATCCATGCCAGTTGCGTGGCGGCACTGAGGGATCACTATGGCCTTGAACGGCGTCCGGTCAAGATTCACGAGCCATATCAGATGCTGGGGTACATGGATGAGGATCTGAAGCAGGCCCTGGGCGTGGATGTGGAAGGCGTTGTGACTCCCGCCACTCTTTTCGGATTCCAGCTTACAGATTGGAAGGAATGGCGCGCCCCCTGGGGACAGGAACTGCTGGTGCCGGGTTGCTTCAACACAACCACCGACCTTGACGGCAATACGTTCATCTACCCGGAGGGCGACCGGCGCGTCCCGCCAAGCGGAAGGATGCCCCAGGACGGTTACTTCTTCGATACGATTGTCCGACAAGCGCCGATCGACGAAGACAATCTTGATCCGGAGGACAATCTCGAAGAGTTCGGACCTATCGCCAGGAAGGACTTGGAGTACTTCAAGGCCGAGACGACGAGAGCTGCCGGCACGGGGAGGGCGGTCATTGCGACCTTTGGCGGAACGGCGCTTGGAGACATAGCCCTGGTGCCGGCCCCCTTCCTCAAGAACCCGCGGGGCATCCGCGACATAGCCGAATGGTATATCTCTACTGCGGCGCGCAAGGACTATGTCCACGCCATCTTCAGGCGGCAAACAGAGATTGCCGCCGGCAACCTGGAAAAGCTCCATGGAGCCGTCGGGAACAATGTGGACGCAGTGTTTGTCTGCGGCACCGATTTTGGCACGCAGTGCGGCACGTTTTGTTCTATCGACACATTCCGCGAGCTTTACCTGCCATACTACCGCAGGATAAACGACTGGATCCACCGGCACACGGGCTGGAAGACCTTCAAGCACTCATGCGGCGCTGTCTCAAGCTTCATGGATGCCTTCATAGAAGCCGGCTTTGACATCATCAATCCGGTGCAGTGCTCGGCCGCCGGCATGAATGCCGCAACCCTCAAGCGGAAGTACGGGTCCAGGCTGACGTTTTGGGGCGGTGGCGTGGACACGCAGAAGATCCTGCCGTTTGGCACGGCCTCCCAGGTGAGGGAACAGGTCCTGGAGCGCTGCCGCATCTTTGGGCGGGACGGAGGTTTTGTCTTCAACGCGATTCACAATTTGCAGGCCAAAACACCCCTGGCGAACATGGTTGCCATGATTGAGGCGCTGCGTGAGTTCAACCGGAATCCCTCTTTCTGAACAAGTGACACCGGGGAGCCGACACGACATGAAACAAAAAAATATCCCCCTTTGTGGCCGGATCGAGCGCAATCATTCGCCAGCCGCTGCGACCTCGCCGTGTATCGCATCCGGCTTGCGAGCACACGCATGGAGACATGCACTAGGGAGCAATAAATGAAGAGTCCTGTATTCTTGTTGTCGGGCGCATGCCTGATCGCCTTGTCGCTGGTTGGACAGGCTGTTAATTCACGCGCGGAGGCAAAACACTCCGCCGGAGATGTTTCAAAAATGATCCTGGCAGACGGGGGTGCGAGCCTTGTGCCGATAATCCTGCCCGGGGATCCATCGCTATTTACGCGAATGGCGGCCGCAGACCTGGCGGAATACATCGGCAAAATCAGCGGGGCCAAACCGGAGATTATCGAAGGACTTCCGGATCCAGTTCCGGAGCATGCGATCTGGGTTGGATTCCAGCCGAAGCTCAAGGAGCTGTTCCCCGGCGCAGATTTTGACTTCAAGCATCCGGAAGAGATCCTGATAAAATCAGACGGAAAGAATCTAGTAATCGCCGGGAGGGACGTCCGGGATCCGAAACAGGCGGTGATAAAGGCAGGGAAGACACAGGCAGAAAGATTCAGTTATCTGGCGGGATTCCAGTTTGCAAACCGGGACGTAGAAGGCTTTCAGTTGGAATACGGGACCGTGAACGCGGTCTACACGTTCCTCCAGGACAATCTCGGAGTGCGCTGGCTCTGGCCGGGAAATGACGGGGAAGTTGTCCCCAGGCAGGCCAGGATCGCCTTCATGCCGTTCGAGGCCCGCTATCATCCAAAGATCCGGATGCGGCACAGCCTGTTCGCGACTTCTACCATTTTCAAACTGGGCGGTGCGCCTGGAACAGGAAACGGCGACTGGATTCGTCGACAGCGCGCACAGCTCGATTCCATGTATGCCACTTCCGGGCATGGCTTTGCG
>JBAYWJ010000281.1:0-5156 GCA_041674125.1 Kiritimatiellia bacterium | reverse complement strand
TCCATGATTCTCCAGAAAATGAAGCTCGACGCCGAGGCATATCTGGGCGAAAAGATCACGCAGGCCGTTATAACCACCCCGGCCTATTTCAACGACAGCCAGCGCCAGGCCACCAAAGATGCCGGCAAAATTGCCGGACTTGAAGTCCTGCGCATAATCAACGAGCCCACGGCCGCCTCGCTCGCCTACGGTCTTGAGAAGAAAAAGGACGAGAAAATAGCCGTCTACGACCTGGGCGGGGGAACGTTTGATATTTCCATCCTGGAAATCGGCGAGGGCGTCTTCGAAGTCAAGGCCACCAACGGCGACACCCATCTCGGCGGCGACGACTTTGACCAGATGATCATGAACTGGCTCGTGTCCGAGTTCAAAAAGGACAACGGCATAGATCTTTCCAAGGACATAATGGCGATCCAGCGCCTCAAGGAAGCGTCCGAAAAGGCCAAGTGCGAGCTTTCTTCGTCCCAGCAGACCGATATTAACCTGCCCTTCATCACGGCCGTCTCTTCAGGTCCGAAGCACCTGAACATCACCCTGACCAGGTCCAAGCTGGAGCAGCTGGTAGACCAGCTGGTCGAGCGCACCACCGGGCCGGTCCGGGCCTGCCTGCGCGACTCCGGGCTGGACGTATCGCATATCAACGAGGCGGTCCTGGTGGGCGGCATGACCCGCATGCCCAAGGTGCAGGATATGGCGCGCACGCTTTTCAACAAGGAGCCGCACAAGGGCGTCAACCCGGACGAGGTAGTGGCGGTGGGAGCGGCCATACAGGCCGGGGTTCTAAAAGGCGAAGTCCGCGACGTGCTCCTCCTGGATGTTACGCCCCTCAGCCTGGGCATTGAAACCCTGGGCGGCGTTTTCACGACCCTCATCGAGCGCAACACCACCATCCCGACCCGCAAGAGCGAAATATTCAGCACCGCCTCGGACAGCCAGCCCTCGGTTGAAATACACGTTCTGCAGGGCGAGAGAAAAATGGCCGGCGATAACAAATCCATCGGCCGCTTCCACCTCGACGGTATCCCCCCCGCCCCGCGCGGCGTGCCGCAGATCGAGGTGGGCTTCGACATTGACGCCAACGGCATACTGCACGTCAGCGCCAAGGACCTGGGCACCGGCAAGGAACAGAAGATAACCATCACGGCCTCGAGCGGGCTGGACAAGTCGGAAATCGAAAAAATGGTGAAGGATGCCGAACAGCATGCCGATGACGACAAGTCCAAACGCGAGCAGGTTGAAACCCGCAACAAGGCCGATGCTCTCGCTTACGAGACCGAAAAACTCCTCAAGGAGCACGGCGCCAAGATTGATCCGGCCAAGAAGGCGCGCGTAGAGTCGGCCCTTGAAAAAGTCAAGTCGCTTTTGAAGGACGGCGATACCGCCGCCATACAGGCTGCCATGGAGGCGCTGAACACTGAAATGCAGGCCGTTTCAACCGACCTTTACGCGCAGGCCAAGTCTTCCCGCCAGGCGGGCGGGGCGGCTGAAGCCGGCGGCGCCGGGCAGGAAGCGCCCAAGGGCGGCGAAGAACAGGCGCCGGGCGGAGGCAAATCTTCCAAGAACGACGGCAATGTCATTGATGCCGATTTTGAAATGGTGGACGATAAAAAGTGACCGTTTCCCGTCGGCGTTTAAGCAGAAAAAACAAAAAAAGGAGGGAAGGAGTACATGAAAATTCAACCGTTGGGAGACAGGGTCTTGGTTGAACCCCAGAAGGACGAGGAGACTAAAAAAGGCGGGATAATCATACCGGATTCCGCCAAGGAAAAACCCATGCAGGGCAAGGTCATCGCGGTCGGCCCGGGCAAGGCTGATGACAACGGCAAAATCATACCCATGAACGTGAAAAAGGGTGATTTGGTCCTGCTGCCCAAGTACGGCGGCACAGAAGTAAAAATCAACGACCAGGAATACCAGATCGTCCGCGAGGACGACATCTTGGGCGTCATTGAAAGCTGAAGACCGACAGCATTGCTAGCAAATAAACAAAGAAAGGAATGAACATGGCAGACAAAGGCAAGCAGCTTAAATACGATGCCGACGCGCGTCAGGCGATCCTGCGCGGCGTCGAAAAACTCA
Source organism: Kiritimatiellia bacterium (assembly GCA_041674125.1). GTDB lineage: Bacteria > Verrucomicrobiota > Kiritimatiellia > JAAZAB01 > JAAZAB01 > JAQUQV01. The sequence continues at coordinate 3,077 of JBAYWJ010000281.1, read as the reverse complement.
GCCGGGCGGTCAAGGTAACACTCGGCCCCTGCGGACGCAACGTCATCCTTGACAAGAAATTCGGCTCGCCGCTGATCACCAAGGACGGCGTGACCGTGGCCAAGGAAATCGAGCTCTGCGACCCATTTGAAAACATGGGCGCCCAGATGGTGCGCGAAGTGGCCAGCAAGACCAGCGACGTGGCCGGCGACGGCACCACCACCGCCACATTGCTCAGCGAGTCCATCTACCGCGAAGGCCTCAAGAACGTCACCGCCGGCGCCGATCCGATGGCCCTCAAGCGCGGCATTGACAAGGCCGTGGCCGAGGTTGTCGACAGCCTCGCCAAGCAGAGCAAAAAGGTCAAGGAGCACACCGAGATATGCCAGGTTGCCACAATCTCCGCCAACGGCGACAAGCAGATCGGCGAAATCATTGCCGACGCCATGGACAAGGTCGGCAAAGACGGCACCGTGACGGTCGAGGAAGCCAAGACGATCGAGACCACCCTGGACGTGGTCGAAGGCATGCAGTTCGACAAGGGCTATCTCTCGCCCTATTTCGTAACCAGCGCCGAAAACATGGAAGCCGTGCTTGAGGACCCCTACATCCTCATCTACGAGAAGAAGATCTCCAGCCTGCAGGATTTCCTGCCGCTGCTGCAGAACGTCGCCAAGGCCGGCAAGCCGTTCATGATCATCGCAGAGGAAGTCGAAGGGGAAGCCCTGGCCACCCTTGTGGTCAACCGTCTCCGCGGCACCCTGCAGTGCTGCGCGGTCAAGGCGCCCGGATTCGGCGACCGCCGCAAGGCCATGCTGGAAGACATCGCCGTGCTTACCGGCGGCAAGTGCATCACCGAGGACCTTGGCATCAAGCTCGAGAACATCAAGATTGACGACCTGGGCCGGGCGAAGCGCATAACGGTGGACAAGGAAAACACCACGATCATCGAGGGCGCCGGCAAGACCTCCGCCATCCAGGGGCGGGTCGGCCAGATACGCAAGCAGATCGAGGAAACCACCTCCGATTACGACCGCGAAAAACTCCAGGAACGCCTGGCTAAGCTGGCCGGAGGAGTGGCGGTCATCAACGTCGGCGCGGCCACCGAGACCGAAATGAAGGAAAAGAAGGCCCGCGTCGAGGACGCCCTGCACGCCACGCGCGCAGCGGTCGAGGAAGGCGTGGTTGCGGGCGGCGGCGTCGCGCTGCTGCGCTGCCAGTCCACGCTTGAAAAGATCACCGCCAAGGGCGACGAGGCCATCGGCATGGATATCATCCGCCGCTGCCTGGAAGCCCCCATCCGGCAACTGGTCAACAACGCCGGCATCGACGCTTCAATCGTCGTGGCGGAAGTGAAGAAAAGCAAGGGCAACCTCGGCTACAACGTCGCCACGCGCGAATACGTCGACCTCTTCAAGGACGGCGTCATCGACCCGACCAAGGTCGCGCGCACGGCCATCCAGAACGCCTCGAGCATCGCGGCGCTTCTCCTGACGACCGAGTGCATGGTGACGGAAATTCCCGAGAAGGAAAAGCCGGCCCCGATGCCCCACGGCGGCGGCGGTATGGGCGGCGGCGATATGGACATGTATTAAAATATCGCAAAACTCAAAATATACGCTTGCAATAAAAGAACGGGGCATATATATTATGCCCCGTTTCTTTTTTTTATGAACCCTATGAAAACAGAATTACTAGAGCAGGCCAGGCACCGGGTGCCGAACACTTCCGTGTTGGTCAATATGGTTTCCAAAAGGACCAGGCAACTGATCGCCGGGGAACGCCCCTTGATCAAGGTGGACAGCCAGCAGGTCGACTTGGAAGATATCGCCCTCCAGGAAATCGTTGCCGGAAAGATCATGGCCGAAATTGACCTCGCCGGCCAGCAATAGTCCGGCCGCGCATGCGGCCGCATTTTCGGATGGACCGCCCGTGAGCGCCCTGGCCTAAATTTAACTTTGAGGAACACACCGTGCCCAATTATTTCAGCGACAGCCGTCCCGATTTCTCTCCCTGCGAAATAGACTGCGGCGCAATCAAGTGCTACGAGTTCAAAAGCGACCTCCGGAAGGAAATCGCCTCCGGCCGCCTTGACCATAAAACGGCCGTGCAGCTCCTCGAAGACATGCTTACCATCCGCGAGTTCGAGGAGATGATCGTCAAGCTCCGCTCGGGGGCCTACCAGCCCCTGCCCGATTACAATTACCGCGGCCCGACCCATCTTTCCATCGGCCAGGAAGCCGCCTCGGCCGGGACCTGCCACGCGCTGCAGTGGACCGACTACATCACCTCCACCCACCGCGGGCACGGGGACAGCATCGCCAAGGGATGCGTCGCGCTGCGCTTCATGCCGGACGAAGCTCTCAAAAAACGCGTGCCCGGCTTCAAGGGCGCTTCGCGCGAAGCGCTTGTCGAAGCGGCCATCGAAGACCACATTTTCCGCACCATCGCCGAGCTCTTCGGCAAGGAAAGCGGCTACTGCAAGGGGCGCGGGGGCGGCATGCACATAGCCGATTTCACCATGAACCACCTCGGAGCCAACGCCATCGTCGGCGGTGGCGTGCCGATCGCCAATGGCCTGGCCTGGGCCAAGAAGCGTCAGGGCCAGGGACACGTCGCCTACACCTTCTTTGGCGATGGCGGCGCCTACATTGGCGCCGTGCCGGAGTCGATGAACCTAGCCGCGCTCTGGAACCTGCCAATCTGTTTTTTCATCGAGAACAACGGCTACGCCGTGGCGACCAGACTCAGCGAGCAGACTCGGGAAACGCGTCTCTCCTCGCGCGGCGGTGCCTTCGCCATTCCGGCCTATCGCGTCGACGGCATGGACCCGGTCGCGGTCCGGCTGGCCTCGAACATGGCGCTGGCGCACATGCGCACCGGTGGTGGCCCGGCCATCATCGAGGCGCTGGTTTATCGCTTCTTTCACCACGGCGGCTCGCTTCAGGGCAGCGCCTTTGGCTATCGCGAAAAGGAGGAAGAGGTCAACTGGAAGGCCAGGGATCCGTTGGCGCGCATGGCGCGCGAACTGGCGCAAAGAAAGTGGCTGACAGCGACGCAGAACGAGTCGATTCGCCAGCACGCGGTCAGCGCCATGG
>JBAYWJ010000280.1:0-5178 GCA_041674125.1 Kiritimatiellia bacterium | reverse complement strand
CGCAAACCTTCGATTTCGCCGAGGGGCAGGCCAAGGCGCTCCGGATTGAAGAGTATGTTGGTAAGGACAAGGTTGCGCGCGTTTGAATACCCGTGCGCACCGCGCGGGCGGATTACGAACACGTCGCCGGCGGCAATGGGATATGATTCCTGCTCCGTAAAATGTATTCCGAACCCGTTTTCGATCACCACCAGCTCCATGAACTCATGGGAATGAAATTCAAGCGCAAGCTGGGGATCCTCTTTCCGCACCGCCAGGGGGAAAGAACCGTAATGCCACCGGCTTGCGTGAATCGCCCCGGCCCCTGGCGCATCCTCCGCCGGGCCGGGGTTGCGGCCCCCCGACGGTTTCTTCGCAATTTTTCTTTTATGCCTCATCTTTAACCTGGCAGAATTGTGCTTGTTTTTGGATGGAAAATCAAGGCGTGGTTTTCGGGCCGGTTGTATCATGTTGAGAATTTTTAAACTAACATGGAGGTTCGCGATGAAATTATCATGGATCAGCGAATTCAAGTGCCCTTCCTGCCGTTATCGCGCCAAGCCTTTTTGGGCCTGGAACGGAAAGCTTGAGGAAACCGAGCTCAGGCGCCAGGTGCGGCTGCTGGGCAAAATGGGCTTCGGCGGGTTTTTCATGCATTCGCGCGTCGGGCTTGCCACGCCATACCTTTCAAAGGAATGGTTCGACCTGGTTCGCGCCTGTGTCGGCGAGGCCAAGAAGAATAAGATGGAAGCCTGGCTATACGACGAGGACCGCTGGCCCTCCGGCGCCGGCGGCGGCTTCGTTACCCGCCGCCCGGAGTACCGCATGAAATACCTGGAAATGAAAGTCCTTGGCCACGGCTCAAAGGCGGCCGGCGACGGCAACCCGGTCGCCGTATTTGACGTTAAATTACATTCCGGAAAACTGGTTTCCATGGAGCGCGTCCGCGGCAGCCGCCCGCCGCCCGGAAAGTCCTCCAGGCGCCTCGCCTTCGCCTGGAAAACCCAGCCGGAAAACTCATGGTACAATGGACAAACCTATCTCGATGTCCTGAACCCTGAAGCGGTGCAAGAATTCATCAGAGTCACCCACGAGGCCTACCGCGACAAATTCAGGGGCGAGTTCGGCAGGGCCATCCCAGGCATTTTCACGGACGAGCCCAATTTCTGCTCCGGCCTGCCGCAAGGCAATGTTCTCCCTTGGACCCAGCGGCTGCCGCAGGCGTTCCGGAAAAGGTACGGCTACGACCTCCTTGACCACCTGCCGGAGATATTCTTTCAAAAGGAGGGGATTGAGTTCTCGCGCACGCGTTACCACTATGTTGATTGCCTTACCTGGCTCTTCACCGAGTCTTTTTCGCGCCAGATAGGGGAATGGTGCGGGAAAAACAAGCTGCTCTTCACCGGCCATGTCCTGGCGGAGGATTCCTTGAGCTCGCAGACGCGCTTCGTCGGCAGCGCCATGCGTTTTTACGAGCACATGCAGGCGCCGGGCATGGACCTTTTGACGGAATACTGGCGCATATATGACACCGCCAAGCAGGTCAGCTCGGTCGCCCGCCAGCTGGGGCGCAGATGGCGCCTGACGGAAACCGACGGCTGCACCGGGTGGGATTTTTCATTCGCCGGCCACAAGGCGCTTGGCGACTGGCAAGCGGCCATGGGCATAAACGTGCGCTGCCCGCACCTTTCCTGGTACACGATGGAAGGGCAGGCCAAGCGCGATTACCCGGCCAGCATTTTTTATCAGTCGCCCTGGTGGCAGGACTACCGCGTCATCGAAGATTACTTCGCGCGCATCCATGCCGCCATGACGCACGGCGAGGAAATCCGCGACCTGCTCGTGATTTCCCCTATTGAAAGCCTATGGGGTGCGGGCGCCATGGCCAGCGCCGCGGACCGCCCCGGTTCCTATGATGCCCAGGACATTGTCCGGCATGACCTGCGGCTGCAGAAGATCAGGGATGCCCTGCTCTCAAGCCATCTTGATTTTGATTACGGCGATGAGGAGATAATGGCCGGGCACGGCGGGGTGAGCTCCGGCACGGGGACGCTTTTGGTCATCGGCAAGGCCCGCTACAAGGCGGTCCTTGTGCCGCCGGCGACAACCATCCGTTCAACCACGCTTGCCCTGTTGAAACGTTTCAGGGCGGCGGGCGGCCAGGTTGTCTTCCTGGATAAACCGCCGGCATACGTTGATGCTCTCCCCGCTAAATCGGCGGCTGCATTCGCCGGCACATGCACAATCGCCGCCAACCGCCCTGAGGTTTACATTCCTCTTTTAAGCCCAACCTGCCGCCGGGTTTCCATAAACGATGGCCAGGGGCGCGAAGTTCCCTCCGTTTTGCACCTGCTCCGTGCCGACAGGGAATTCTGCTATCTGTTCATGTGCAATACGGGGCATAATCCCAAGCAGTTGAAATTGCCGCAAATGGAGGATATAGGGGTGCGGGAGCGCACGGCGGACATCCCCTTTGCCGCCGTCAGGGGATTTGGAGATTGCCGCGGCGCCCCGATGGAACTTGATCCGGCCACAGGCAAAATGTGGGCCGCCCAGGCAACACGCCGGAACGGGGAATGGGAAATATCAACTTCTTTCCCTGCGCTCGGCAGCCGGCTCTTCGTAATACCCGTTGCGACGGGTTCTAATAAATCATTCAATCTGGTACCGCGTCCGGAATCGAAAATAGCCGGGCGTTCCAGGCTGGCGCCCGGCCGCTGGCATGTTGTCCTTTCCGAAGACAACTGCCTGGCGCTTGACCGGCCGCGCTGTAAAATCGGGAAGTCGGGCTGGAAAGGCCCCGTGGAAATATTGAGGCTGGACAGGGTTGTCCGCGACCATCTTGGCTTGAAACATCGCGGCGGCGCCATGGTCCAGCCCTGGGTGCGGAAGGATGAGCCGTCCGGCAGGAGCGAAACGGTTGAGCTTGAATATGAGTTTTTCGCTGATGCGCTCCCGCGGGGTGAACTGTGCCTCGCCGTTGAGCGCCCGGGCTTGTACGCCGTCGCCCTCAACGGCGTCTCCTTGGAGACCGGCATGGATTGCGGCTGGTGGGTCGACCGCTCGTGCCGGAAGCTCCCGCTCCCGGCGGACGCCATCAAGAAAGGGCGGAATGAGATTTCACTGCGTTGCAAATATGATGCGCAACATCCCGGGTTTGAAATTATTTATATCCTGGGCGAATTCGGAGTCCGCATCCTGGACAAGACTGGGCATCTGACCGCAAAGCCGATGTCTTTGAAGCTGGGAGACTGGTGCCCGCAGGGACTGCCGTTCTACCCGGGATCGGTCGGCTACGTATGCAACATAAGTGTCACCAGGCGGGCGGGGCAGCAGGTGGCCGTCAATATTCCCGGCTACCTCGGCGCGGCGGCGAAGGTGTGGGTTGACAGTCAGGAAGCGGGCTATGCCGCCTGGCCGCCATACCAGGTTGACATCACCCGGCTCCTTAAACCCGGAAAAGGCAGATATGAGCTGCGAATCGAGGTCCTGGGCCACCGGCGCAACTCGCACGGGCCATTGCATCATGCGAAGAAGCACCCGGCCTGGACCGGGCCTTATGAGTTTGTGTCCTCCGGCAAACTCTGGACAGACAAATACCAGCTGGTGCCTTGCGGGCTGACGAAGCCGCCGGAAATACTGACCCTGTCCCGGGCTTAATCGCGCCTTCCGCCGATGAGCCCTGAGCGGAGAAGGTAATATAGGAGCGTCAGCAGGGCCGAGACGGCCGAGGCAATGTAAGTGAGGAAGGCGGCGTTCAGCACCCGGGCGGCGCGCTCCCTTTCCTGGGGCGACACGATGCCGGATGCCACCATCAGCTCCTTGGCCCTTGAGCTGGCATTCCACTCCACGGGCAGCGTGACCAGCGAAAAAATTACCACGACCGCGAAAAGAGCTATGCCGATCTTGACCAGGCTCAATGAGCCCAGGATGAACCCCAGCGGGATGATGATGTAGGGGGCGATGGTGCCAACCTGCGTCACCGGCACCAGGGCCGAGCGCAGGCCGAGCGGCGCGTAATGGCTGGCGTGCTGGAGGGCGTGACCGGCCTCGTGGCAGGCCACGCCGATGGCCGAAAGCGAGTCGGAGTCGTACACATTTTCGGAAAGCCGCAAGACGTGCTTGGAGGGATCGTAATGGTCGCTCAGGAAACCGCCCGTCCTCTCGATTGACACGTTCCCGATGCCGCCCCGCTCCAGCAGCCTTTGCGCGGCCTCGGCCCCGGTCATGCCGGAAGAGGCCGGCACCCGGGAATATTTGGAAAAGGTTGATTGCGTTATCATCGAGGCTATCCCCGCCAGCAGCAGGGCGGGGAACAGCATCAGCATGTACAATGGGTCAATAAACATCTTATCCTCCTTCCCTTATCACCGCCGTGCTCCTGAGCATGGCAATGAAGTCATTCAGAGCCCGATTTTGGCGGATATTTTTAACAAGCTTGCGTGTTTTTTCAACCACTTTTTGCATCAAAGCCGGATCGTTGTTTGTATCCGCCGGCAGGAAGCCGGATTCCGCAAGGTATTCAAGGACTTCATCGTCGGAGGGATCCGGCAAGGCCATGATGACGGACTTGATCAGCTTTTCGACCCGGCAGGCGTCGCGGATGCTTTCGCGGATATTTTCCTTTTTCCTGGCCTGGTCCAAAAGATGCTCCGCTTGCTTGGCCTGGAGAAGGAATCGCTCAACATCGGATTCCGGGATATCTATGCCGCGGCGGACGGCCTCCTCCAGCAGAAGGCAGCGGTTGATGGCGTGCTCCCGGGCCTGTTGGCGCATGGCGGAAGACTGTTTTTCGAGATCCCCGGAAGTCATTTTCCTCGCAGCCAGTCGCATTAGGCGCTTGAATTCCGTCTCAATCGTTTCGTTGTCTATGGGATGGTTATTTGCGAATAACATAAGCTTTGGTCCTTTACGTAGTGATAAGCCGAACAACTGTCAAGATGCGCATTCCAGGAATCAGAGAAGCGAGGTGCTGAAGTAACGCTCGGCCCGGTCCGGCAGGACCGTTGCGATGTTGCCCTTTATGCGCGCGGCCAATTGCCGCGCGGCCCAGACGTTGGCCCCCGAGCTGATGCCCACCAGGAGGCCGTTTTCCCTGTTCAGGCGCCGGGTGGTTTCAATCGCATCATCGTCGGTCACCTCAAGAACTTCGTCCACCAGTGAAAGGTCGAGCACATCCGGCACAAAACCGTCACCGAT
>JBAYWJ010000279.1:0-5179 GCA_041674125.1 Kiritimatiellia bacterium | reverse complement strand
CATTGATTATGACCGCAGATGAACTGACCAATAATGTGACGTCTCTCGTCTTACTCAAAAACACAGCCGGTTTTGTCAAATTTGGGGATGGCCAAAGGCCAGACTCAAATTTGACAAAATCTCCTCCTGGTTTATCTCCGTGTTTCCGTGACTCCGTGGTTGATTTTATCCATTCCGCAACGGCTAACAGTATGGTTACATGACATGCAAGAGTATTTAATGGTCATAATATATTTATAATGAATAAATAGCGTGATTCTCTGATTATTAACAACCCACGAATTGTGCGGAGGAACTACTTTTTTTTGAGGCCAATCTTAGCCCAGGAAATAAAGCGCATTATTTGACGTAAGTTTTTTTTTCAAAAGAGGCGGCAGACAAAGTCTGAAAGGCATCAAAAGGTCGTCATGACGCGCAAACAGGCCAACCTTATTTTTTATGCGGCCGCCGGGGCCGTGGCGCTCATCCTTATCCTGCTGAGCATCCTGCGCCACTACCGGCTCGCCACGGTGCAGGACCTGGCGCTCTTCGAGCAAATCCTCTGGAACATACGCCAGGGCCACGGCGCTTGGACCTCGATGAGCGGCAACAGCTGGCTTCAGTTCCCGCATAATTTTTTCGGCGAGCACGTTTCCCCGATTTTGTACCTGCTGGCATATCCGGCCGGCCTGACTTCTGGCCCCGAAATGCTGCTGGTGCTCCAGGCGCTGGCGGTCGTGCTGGCCGCTTTTCCAGCGGCCAGAATCATGGAAGCTGAAACCGGGCGGCCCTGGGCCGGATACGCGGCCGGCCTGGCATGGCTGGCGTTCCCGGCCTTGTGGGGGGCGGTCCTGTTCGACTTCCACATGGAATGCTTCGAACCCCTGTTCCTGTTCGCCTTCTGGCTGAGCTTCAGGCGTGGGGCGCTTTCATGCTGGCTGTGGGCATTGCTCTATGCGGCCTGCAAGGAGGATGCGCCGGTTTACCTGGCGGCCCTGGCGCTTGCGGGAGGGTTCGTCACCGGCCACAGGCGGCTGGGTGTGGCCGTCTTCGCGGCAGCCTTTGCCTACGCGCTGGCCGCCTGGCTCTGGATCCAGCCTTCCTGCTCGCCGGAGGGAAAGGCGCTCCTGGGGCAGCGCATCATGCTTCCCTCAAGCACAGGGGAAATTGCCGCGTGGGTTCAGGCGCAGTTTTTCAAGGCCTCGCGCTGGCAGGCGATCGGCGCCCACCTGATAACTTTCGGGTGGCTCCCGCTCTTCTCAGGGCCGGCGATGCTGCCGTGGGGAATCAGCCTCGGCGCCATGTGGCTTTCAAACGATTTTCAGCAGTCGCACGGCATGATCCATTACCCCCTTACTTTCTATCCCCTGCTCTTAATTTCGGCTGCCATCGGCCTGCGCCAGGCCGGCCGCTGGATCCGGGGCCGGGGCAGCCTTGCACGCTGGACCTGCTGCGCGGTAATTATCGGGTCATCCCTGGCTGGGATCGTCCTGGGATGGGCCTCAGGGAGCGCAGCGGTGGGAGGCGCCTTCGGGCCTGGGAACGATGCGGCGCTCCGCAGCGCACCCTCCGTGCTCGCATCCATCCCCAAGGACGGCGTGGTTGTCGCCGCGCGCACCCTGGTCGCCCAAATAGCGCGCCGCAGCGATGCAAGGGTGCTGATGGAGCCGGTCACCAATGCGGACTGGATCGCCACGCGGCTTGACGGAATAGTCTATCCCTGCAAAAACCACGAGGAATGGCTATTGAACTTCCTGCTTTCCAAAGATTCCCCATACGGGGTATATGCCTTCGAGACGAACCTCCTGGCCGTGTTCAAGCGCGGCCACCCGAAAGACCTCAACCTCGCTGTGCTAGATCAGCAACTTTGCGCGGTTGAGGCAGAAAATCTCCTTCACCAAACCGGCCGCACCGTCCGGGACGGGCACGCCCTCAACGGGCTGGCGCTGATGTTTACCCCGGATGACGGCAACAGGTTCGCGGCCTTCGGCCGCTACCTCGACCTTCCGGCCGGGACCTACCGCGTCACATTCCGGATCCGCACGCAGATGGAACAGCCCCGCGCCATAGCCCGCCTGGAGGTTACGGAAAACGCCGGGCGCAGCATCCTGGCTTCAAGAATTGTGGATGAAATTCTCCCGGGCTATACTGACCTGGCGCTGGAGGCAAAATTGAGCGGCGAAAGCAGGACCGAATTCCGGATCCTCAAGACCGGCCCGGGCCGCTTGTGGGCCGACCGCATCAGGTGGGAGCGCGTGGATGATCCGCCGCAACAGCCCCCTGCGCAGCCATGAAGGCGCCGGCGCCAGGGCGATGTTTCATTTTACTCAGGCATTCAGAATTCAGTAGTCAGAAGTCAGGACTTCACCGGGTCTCGCATTCTTACTCCTGACTGCCTGAATGGTAACGTTTCATTTTGACATCTCTTCCATATTCCGTATCTTAAAAGCCATGGATCCATCTTCTACCGCGCTTCCCGGTCAGGGCAACAGCCGCTGGATTTTCGTAATCCGGCTGGCCGCCAGCATCGCGGCGGCAGTCCTTTCGTTCTGGATCGGGCGGAGCGTATACCTCCGCCAGCCTGTAACGACGGATGAAAACGGATACATATTCCAGGCCAACACCTTCAGCGAGCTGAAGCTGCGGCGGCCCGTGCCGGAGCCGACCGAAATCTTCCGGCGCAGAATGCTGATCACGGACGAGCGGACCGGGTGGATCGCGCGCTACCCGCCCGGGCACGCACTGTGGCTGACTCCGGCGGTCTGGCTGGGCGACGCGCGCCTGGCCTCGGCCCTGGCAGCGGGGTTGAGCGTGTTGTTTCTGACCGGCTGCGCCGTCATGCTTGGCAGCCCGGCCTGGGCTACCGCCCTCCTGCTGCTGCTCTGCCCGTATTTCCTCTTTATGCACGGAACGCTCCTGAGCCACACCAGCGGCATGACGGCCGTGGCCCTCATGCTCTGGGGTTACATGCGCTGGCGGCTGCGCGGCCGCCTGGACGGGGCGGTCATCGCCGGGCTGGCATGGGGAGTTTTCTTCCTGAACCGCACCTACACCGCCGGGCTTGTGGCGGTGCCCTTCGCGCTCGACGCCCTTTACGCACTGTGGCGCTCTCCCGGACGCCGCCAGTGGCTCGGGACAATTCTTTTCGCCGTATGCGCCGCCACTGGAATTTTTGCCTACCTGGCCTACAACCAGCTGATCACCGGATCGGCCTTTATCCCGCCCTATATATTTTACGGCGACGACATGCTCCCCGGGTTCGGCGGGCCCATGCGCCACACCTGGGGCGCGGGATTCAAGAACCTGGTTGCCAACGCGCTGCTGCTCGACCGCTGGCTCCTCCTGGGCGGGGGATCCCTGCTGCTTTTCGGGGTACTCGCGCTGGCCGGATGGGACCGCCGCTGGACCCCCCTGGCCATCGGCGGGATCGTTTTTGTCCCGGCCGGATACCTGCTCTTCGCCCACCCGGGCGTAAACACCTGCGGCCCTTTTTATTATTTTGAAATTATGCCATTCTTCGTCCTGGTGTGGATGCTGGCCGCGCGTAAACTTTTCACTCATTCCCGCGCCGCCCTGCGCCGTGCGGCGCCCTGGCTGGCCCTGGCCGCTCTTGCGGCGGCCGCCGTGTTTTCATACCGCTTCATGTGGCGCGAGGGGGGAAAGATATTCAACGAGGTGTCCGCGCGGGCCCGCCTGGATAGCTTCCTGCAAAAAGCCCCTCGCAACTCGCTCGTGATAGTGGAAAACATGGACCCCGACGTCATCACGGATTTCCTCGTGTTCAACCCGCGCGGGCTGGAGAGCGATCCGCTACTTTTCATCGGCTTCGGCGACTTCAACCCCCTGATCACCCGCGGGCTTACCAACCGCGCCCAGTTCTACCTGCGGCCGGACAACACCGAGCGCCTCGTGCCCATCACTAACCGCCTCGCTTTAGCCCACAGCATCCTCTGGTATGATATTCCGAACCGGACGGGCCGCTCCACCGGACCGGGAGAAGTGGATGGCAACGGCCGCATGGCTTCCTCCCCGGCCGACAAGCCCGGCTACCTGGCGATGGGGAACTACATGACCATCCCGCCCGGAAAATTTACCGCCGGATTCGACCTGGAAATTACCGCCGCCGGCGCAACCGGGACCGTCGCCGCAATCGAAATCAGCGCGGACCACGGCCGGCAGATTCTGGCCCGCAAGGAAATATCCGGCCCGCAAGCGCGCACCAACCTCACTCTTATTTTTGAAGCGCCAGGCTTCACGGAAATAGAGCCGCGCATTTTTTTCAATGAAGGCAAGGCCATTTTCCGCGGCTTTTCCATAGCCGACGGCAAATGAGCCGCTTTTTCGGCCGGCGGTTGACAACCGGCTGCGGCTGCATTAATCAGCGCAAAAGTTTAAAAGATAGTTCCGTGAAAGTGTGGCTAATTCAATAGTAAAAAGACAATTTTGCTGGTTGGATTGTGTGCAACACTCGTCATTCCCGCCCGCCTGCAGTCGCAATCCGTCAGCTGACGGATTGCGGGCAGGCGCAAGCGGGAATCCAGATGATTTGGATAAAGACTGGATTCCCGGTTCCGACCGAAGCGTCCGGCCCGGGAATGACAGATGAGTGAGGCACTGTCGTCATGGGAATGACCTTTTAGAATAATATCTAGATTCATGAGCATTTTTCAGGCAATACCATCGGACCACACTATTTATGAAAGAACCGTTTCAATTAATTTTGCCGGATGGCAAATAAATTTAAAACTCCTCTTCTTGCTCGAAACTCAGTGCCTTAGCGATCTCCGTGGTGAATCTTTTCTTGTTTATTGCAGCTATCCAGAACGTTTCAGGCACTATTAACCTGCACCCCATGGGATGCTAACAAAAACACACACAGGGAGAACACGATGAAAACGCGCAGCAGCAAAACGAAAGGCGGCATCACACTTAAGGCGCGCGAGCAAATGCTGGAATTCTGCCGCCTGGCTTCGGGCTGGTACTTGGGCAACCAGAACACCGAGCAGCGCCACTGGGGAGTCGGTAACAGCGCCGACATGGGAAGGTTCCTGTACCAGTACAACCCCGTCACCGGCGATTGCCGCGGCAACGGCGTCTGGGGCCAGGGGCTTGCCATCATGGGCCTTTTGCCGCTGGCCAGGCGCCTCGACTGGGCCGGTGAGCCGCAGCGCAATGCGGCCATCGCCGCGGCCAAATACCT
>JBAYWJ010000278.1:0-5206 GCA_041674125.1 Kiritimatiellia bacterium | reverse complement strand
TTGCTATCTTAATTTCCTCCCCGCGGCGCAGCAACGATTCGTGCATTGTTTTGACCGGCATCATTTCGGTTTCAATTTCGGCGATGCGTTTGTCATAAACCGTGTCTTTCCCGGCCTTGCGGCGCGCGCGGGCCAGCATCTCGAAATATTTTTCGTTGTGCTCCTGGAGCAGTTTGGCATTGAGCCGGCGGGCGGGATCCGGGCGGGTAAAATGGTATTCGGCAAACTCGTAGAATTCCTTCATTTCCTTTTCCGCCGGTCCGAAATAAAGCCGGAAATATTCAGCCATGACCTTTGCGCGGTCCTCGCGGGCGTTCCAGAACAGCCGGCCGTGCCAGTAGATGGTGAAGTGCATCAACCCCGGGTATTTCATCCTTTTTTTCGCAATATCGGATTCGCCTTCGATAAATTTGCCGAGGTATATGCCGTCCAGGGCCTGTATGTCCTTCTGGAGGAGCTCGAAGAAATACATCGGCAAGGGCGGCCGGTGCCGTCCGTAGAATATGTAATCCCAGGTCCGCATCCTGTTATTCCCGAGGATCTCAATCCATTTCCGGCGCTTTTCGAGAATGGGGCCGGCCGTATGTTCTTCAAGCAGCTGCATGGTTGAATAACAATACGTGATGAACGCGTTGGCCGGAACGACCCAAGGGTCGGAGGGCGGCGCGGAATATCCCGCGTACGCCAGGCAGGTCAAATATTTATCCGGGTGCGTTTTTTTGAGTTCCGCCGCCGCCCAGGACCAGTAATCCCAGACATAGTCGGAAAAGCGGCTGCGATGCTCTTTTTCCGCAACCCGGAACGCGATGGAATCCTTGTAATCAATATTGCCCATGCCGTCCGGCATGCCAAGCGCCATGGCGGCGATATCCGGGTTGAAGCTGAAAACCGCGCAGAGAAATTTGATGGATAGCTCCCGGAATTTCGGGTCGGTCAGTTTCGGCACGCCGTGGCCGCGGCCGTCATACGGGATGCCATCCTTGTCGCGCGCGAGAACCTGCGGATATTCAGCGCGGATGTCATCGGAAAGTATTTCCACGGTGGTGTGATTGTCGTAAATCAAAGTTGACGCTCCGAACCGGTTGCGGTGCATCCACTTCTGGAAATCCGGGCAGTGCCTGGTATGGTGGGCGTAATATTCCCTGTAGAGAGCGCGCGGGATCCTTGTCAAATCCTGCTTTTCCAGCGCCAGGTCCTTTGCTTGCGGAACGACCGTCCCGTTTTCGTAGGGATGATAAAACCGCACCCCCAGCTGCTCCAGGAGTTCACTGCCGGCGTACCACGTGCCGGTGTCGTCATTCTTGAATATGCCAAGCGCGCACTGCTCATCCTTCGGCGCCATCGCGGCCGACGGCACGTCAAAAGCCTCTCCCGCGAATTCCCGCCATTCTTTCGTGGATTGCGGGTCGCGCTTCCTGAGGTTGTTTATTTTGCCCAGGCGATCGCGCCCGGCCACGATCGCGTAATCGCCTGAAACCAGCAGGCGGTACCCGCCGTTCTTTACGGCATCCAGTTCAAACCCGAGCTTCCTTGTATACTCATTTTCACCGACATAGATGACGTTTTTTACGTTCCCGCCCGGTTTATCGTTAATGGCAACCTTCGCCCCGGAGATCTGTTCAAAAAACGACTGGAGATCTTCAGCCGCAAGCTGCTGGCTCCGGTTGGCATCCTTTGCGAGGACGATTTCCGCGACGGCTTTCCCGTCCTTCACGATATCCAGCGCAAGGACAGACGCCGCACAAAGCAGGCAACTGGCGATTAAAAGTCTTTTAATCACTGGTTTTATCTCCTTGTTATTTTATTCCGTTTCAAGCCTGGCGAGTTTTTCGCGAACCGGCTTACGGATTTCGTCCCGGACATTTTCCTCGGCAAGGGCGCGGCAGTAGCATTTCTCCGCCTTGGACTTGTCGCCCTGCGCGGCGTAAAGGTCGCCCCGGACCTCCTCAATCCGGCAGGTCCAACTGCCCCGGGGCCGCCCCATGATGCCGAGCACTTTGAAGGCCGTGGCGAAATCCCTGTCTACGATCGCCTCCTGCGCGCGTGCCAGGGCCGGGGTCAGGAAGATTTCATTGCCGCGCAGCCCGCTGTTTTTTTCGCCGATTTCAACGGCGCGGTCGAGAACGGCGATCTTTTTGGAACGGGCGCCGGTGCCGTCATAAACCATGGCCAGACACCTGAGAGCATCCAGCCCGGCAATATTGTCGACACCGCAATTCGCGGCGGCTTTTTCGAGGTCGGCAATCGCTTCCGCGCCCGGCATGAGCGCTTTGCCGCGCATCAAATAGCCGCGATATGCAATTTCGTCGGGCCAAGCGTCAATCTTTTCAACCTTAAACTTTTCCAGCAACTCCGGATTTTTCCCGCCGGCGGACATTGCCGCCATTTGCGCGAAGGCCTTCACGGCCGGGTCTTCAATTTTGCCGGCCAGCTCCATGGCTTCATCGAATTCGCCCTGCCGGGCGCAAGCCCGGGCCGCATAGGAAACGCACTTATCGCGGAGCTCGGCGCTGCCGGCAGCCGGCGCCAGCTTTTGAAAAGCTGCGCTGGATGCTTCCCACTGCCTGTCCTGGAAAAGGTTATAGGCTCGCTGGAAATCATCCAGGAATTCAGCCCTGGCTCCCATGCAGAAGAAGACGGCAATCAAGACCGTAACAACCGATTTGCTTTTCCATGTATTTTTATTATTTTCCATCATCAAAAACAGCATCGGGAATGACGATCACCTTGAGCGCTTTTGAGCGGTCCGCGGCGGTTTTCATCGCCTCGGCCAGGCGCGAGAGCGGGAAGCGGTGACTGATAAGGGCGGGGCCATCCACAACTCCCTCGCGCAGGTACTGCAGGGCCTGCGCGCCGAAGAGGGCGGGCGAGGCGAAAGAAGCCCGCAGCTGCAGTTTCTTGAAATGGAAGTCGTTGGCATTGAACCGGCAATAGGCGTTCTCGCCGAAACCGATGCCGATGAATGAAATTATGCCGCCCTTGATGTTTCCCTGGCAGCAGACCGCCATGGCGTCGGAAAGGGTCGGCGGCGGCGTGGTCACAAGCACCCGGTCGATCTTGCAGCCGAAATCATATTTTGCCAGCGGAGTTTGGGCGGGATCAATAATGGCGTCGGCGCCGAACTTGCGGGCAACTGCTACCCGCGCATTTTCAGCTGAAAAGGCGCTCATGAACACCTTGCGGGCGCCCATGCGCTTCACCAGGGCCAGGGCCATTAGGCCGATCGGACCGGGCCCCATTATAAGCACGTTGGAATTAATGTTTACATCCGCCAGGCGCACCAGGTCAATCGCCACCCCCAGGGGCTCGCTCAGCGTGGCAACATCCGCCGGCATGTCGCCGCGGGGAATCGCGCAGATGGCCGGGGCGATCATCTCCTCCGCAAAACCAAATGTGCGCGTTCCCCAGAAGCTCTTTATCTTGACGCACAGCTCCTGCTGGGCGTTGCGGCAATACTCGCAAGTGCCGCAGGGCGTGGCCGAGTCGAGCGCAATTTTATCACCGGCTTTTACGTTCAGGACGCCTTTGCCGGCCTCCATGACCGTTCCGGCTATTTCATGGCCGAACGGCAACTCCTTGTCGGCCAGATCCGGGTTATCGTGCAGGTCCGACCCGCATATGCCGCAGGCTTCAACCTTTACCCTGATTTCACACTCCGCCAGCGCGCGAAGCTGGAGGTCCTTGAAAATTATTTCCTTGCCGCGCCTGAATGCTGTTTTCATATCCCCCCTGTAACAATAATTATTAATCCAACTGCGCAAAAGAATATACCAGGAAGCTTCAAAGGGCCATGCACTAAATCAATAAATAATATGGATTATTCAAATTTATTAACCTACAATCTCAACCGATGAAATCATTGCCTTCATTATCATTTCCCGCTTCCCTGGGCGAAAAACTCTGGGGAAACCGTCCTTTGGGCAAACGCTCGCATGAGCTTACTCCCTTGTACATAAAGCGTTTCCGGGGCCTGCATACCTCAAGGAATTTATCGGCCCATGCTTTCTGGGAATTGACGTGCATCCTTGACGGCCCGGGGCAGATTATATGTAAAAAACCAATTATATTGCATAAATACACAGTTTGCCTGATACCCCCCGGGACCAGTCACTGCGAGCAGTCCCCGGAAGGCATGGACATCATATGGGTAGGACTGGAAGGCGCCATGATGAAATCCGTGCCGCGCGACGGCATCCTTCCGGTCCATAACAAAATAATATGCGACCTGGCCGAGCAGATGTGGCTCCTGGCCGAGCACGAAAAAGGGATAATCGGCCCGGAACTGGATGGACTCCTCCGCGTAATCACCGGCATGTTTTTCCGGGCGGCTTTTGACGGGGACATCGGCCAGGGACACGACTGTATCGAGCGCGCCATCCGTTTCTTCAACGCGCATTTCGCGGAAAGCCTTTCCATCCCGGAAACGGCAAAATGCTTCGGCTGCAGCGAAGGCTATTTCCAGCACATATTCAGGCAGAGGACCGGGACATCGCCCGTGGCTTATCTCACGAAAGTCCGCTGCCGGCACGCGGCGCACCTGCTTGAGGAAACAAACTGGCCGGTCAGGCGCATTGCCGAACTTTCCGGTTACGCCGACCAGCTTTACTTCAGCCGGGTTTTCAGGAGGATTTACGGGCTTTGCCCGAATGATTTCCGCGGGAGGGCAAGCGATCCCCGGCAGCCGGCCCGGCGGCCCTCATGAGCGGCCATGCACGGCGCACACCATCAAGGAACATCGCGGAGAGTCGGCATTAAACTAACCCGCGTTTTTACAGACCGCGAAAACGACATGAAGGTCCTCCGGAATGACCTCCAGACGGCCGTACGGGGCCAGCGCCGCGGCAATATCAATCTCCTCCCCCGCCCGCCAGAGAAACGGCATTCCGTTTTTCAGCTGAAAGTTCCACTCGTGCAGACCAAGATAGCCGGTGCGCCGGGCCTCGTTCTCGCGGTGGCGGACCGTTATATAACAGCCGGGCCTGGCCATCCTGATCATCTCCACAAGCGCCTTGAGCGGATTGCGGCAGTGGTCGAGGGAGTTATTTGCGGTGACGTAATCAAATGAATTCTCCGCAAAAACCGCCGCCAGGTTTTCCGCATCGGCGTACACGGTCGGCACAGGCGGCCGGACGCCATAGCGGCGGAGGGTGCGCGCATAATCCTCTGCCAGCAGGTCGGTGGCGACGATCTCGATCTCTTTCTCGGG
>JBAYWJ010000277.1:0-5220 GCA_041674125.1 Kiritimatiellia bacterium | reverse complement strand
GGGCCTGGAAGACGACGACTTTGCCCGGCGCCTCTACCTGGCTGGCGTGCGCGGGCGCGCGGTGATAACGTCCGCCCGCGCACTGCACCTTCAGCACGCAAGCGTCGCTTCCAAGCCGGCGAAGATCGGGGAGAGCCCGAACATGGCTTACTTCAGCCGCAAGGATATCCCGTTTTACTGCGCCGAGGGTTTGAACAAGGCGGGGCGGGCTTTTGGGGCGTCCGGGCCGGTCAGCGGCGCCGCGCCTTGATCCGCAGGCGCGCGGTTTCGTGCCCGGCCAGCTTGAGCAGCACCGTGAAGCTTTCCCGGCTCCGGCTCGCCAGCGAGTATTCCTTCGTGCAGCTGATGTCGGAGTCCGAAACGCCCTTGAGTTTGACGGTGACGCGGGGCATGATTTCCCCGCCCCGCTGCGGCCAGGCATCCTCCTCGACGATCACGTGGGCGTTGCCGCGGTCGTCCTCGAAGGCGATTATCTTCCCGGCCGTCGTTTCCGCCATGTTGTCGGAGAGCCTTTGCAGGATGAGGGCGGCCGCGCGGTTGATGAGCTCGCTGGTGCTTTCCTGCCCGTAGGTTGCTATCTTCGCCCGCGCCCTCCGGATGACCGTGGGCGGCACGGTGAAAAATGCGGCCAGGCCGCTGCGGGTTTTGTTGAGGGTCAGCACCGGGGCGCCGCCGCTCCCTTCCAGGATGACGCCGGCGCGCCGGTTTTCGTAACAACAACGGCAGAGCGGGTGGGAGGTTTTTTCGCGGAGCGCGCCGAGTTCCGGGAACAATTCCCGCCCGGCGGCTCCGGCGGCAATTCCTGTGATCCGCCTGCTCCCGGCGGCCGGAGCGACGCCGAACAAGTCCTCCAGGCCGGAGCAATCCTCGAAGCAGAGCAGGCTTATGCCCCTTGCGTGGAGGGCGCGGATGGCCCGGAGATCGGCGCCGCTTGCGCCGCACAGCGGCGGCAGCACCAGCAGCCCTAAGTCGGCGGGGTCGAGGCGGCCCAAATCCTCCATCTTGACCACGAATCCGGCCTGGAGCCCCGCCCGGCGCGCCTGCTCATACGCGAAGGCCACAGCCTCCTCGGCGGTGTTCAGCATGTAGCCGCCGTGGATGAAGTCCTCGTCGGCCTCGAAGTGATCCGGGTGCGCCAGGCAGGCCGCCATGCTGAACACGAACGCGCCGGTCCGCAGGGGCCTGGCCGGCTTGACCCTTGAGATGAAGGAGTAAGCTGCGAGCATTTCCGCATAGTTTTCCCGGTCCCAGGTCTTGGGATAGTAGCCGTGGTCGCGCCAGAACGAAAAGCCCTGCCGGTCGAACCACGCCGCCGCAAATGAGTATTCGAAGAACTGCTTGGTCAAGAACCCCCGGGGCGGATCCGACCGGCCGTAGGGCGGGTGGGCGTAGACGACGTGGCTGTCGCGCGTTTCGCCGTTGACGCCGAACATTTCCGGCAGGAGCCGCAAGCCCGGGCACTCGAGCTTGCAGGAGGCGAGCTGGTAGATGCCCCGGGCGATGGCGTAGCCGGAGGAGTAAGGATAATCCTCAAAGCCGTTCGGGCCCGGCAGCCAGCGCTCGATCCCGGAGCGCAGGTCCTTGCCGAAATAGAGCGGGAAGTAGCCGGCCTTGTAGACCGAGCCGTAGGTTGGATAAACTGGGCTGTACTGGAAAGGCTCGCAATCCGGATTGGCGGCCTTGAGCCGGCGGTAATTTTCGGGGATCAGCCTGCCGGAAAGCCGGGCGGCAAAAAAATTAATCCAGGGTTTCCAGTGGCGCCGGAGCAGCTCGTCGAATTGCGGCTGCGTAAGCCCGCGCCGGTCCGCTGGCAGCTTTTCGAGCTCGGCGAGCTTAAGGCATCCGCCTGCAGCCGGCTCGAACGCGCCGCTGCGCATGAAGTCGAGCAGGGCGTCGAACACGATTTTATCCCGGTAGCGGCTGATGGCCCAGAGGTCCAGGCGCCGGGGCCCGGTTACAATGGCATCGGCCGCGGCCGCCAGGGACTCGTCCGGCGACCAGCAGAGCCATTTCCTCCGGTAAACATGCAGCAGGTCCCAGATGCGCCAGCTCTTGAAAGCGCTGAAGGAAACGCCGGGGTAAAAGAAATTGTTGCCGCCGCTGTTGTAGTGGACGATGTCTACCGCCGCGCGCGACCAGGGATAAAAGTGGTTGTTTTTTATGCCGGAGAGGATGTCGGGATAAAGCTGCGGCAGGCCCGAGGCCAGCGGCGGGCAGGGGGCGCCCGGCTTCGCCGGCATGACTTCCAGCGCCCGGCGCGTTTCCGCGATCCTGAGCCCGCCGCTGAAGAGCTCGGCCTTCACGTGATACACTCCGGCGGCCAGCCCCCCGAGCCCGATCCATCCTGTTTCCAGCCTCGCGGCTCCCGCCGCCGGGAGGGCGCGGCGGGCGGCGCGCAGGGCGTGCCGGCGGGGCTTTTGCAGCTGCTCGCGGAAAACATTTTCCAGGGTGACGGCGACCGATAACGATTTTACCGTTGCCTCTTCAAGGCGGCATGTGACCGAAGCCTTGAAGCGCACGGGCTCGGGCTCGATGTAAAAAAAATTGGCGGCCGCGAACCGCAGGGCGTCGGCGCGGTGCGGAATATTTTTCGGGATGCGCGCCATGATTTTCCGTCCCGGCGCCGGTGCCAGCTCCAGGCTGGCCGCGCCCGGCCTGAGAGGGCCGCCGGCATAAACCGCCCGGCCGCCGGCATCCAGGAGCGCCTCGGCGGGCCCGCCGGCCATGGTGATGGAGTCCTCTCCCATGTAATATTCATAGCCGATGAAGAACCGCGCGCCGGCGGGCAGTTCCTCCAGCGCGATTTCGCGCGCCAGCGGGCATTCGGCGTCGGCCGGATTCAAGACCGAGCAGTCCCGGTTCCAGTGGCGCCGCGCCAGCCCGACCGAGCCCCTGAAAATATAATACTTGCCCAGCTCCGACCCGTCGGGGCGTTCCGCGCGGATGTAAGGGCCGGCCATCTGCTCGTGAAAGCAGTAGCGGTGGATATCCCGCGGGGGCGGCTCCTGCGCCGGGCCGCCGGTCAGGCCGATTTTAAGCACCCGTAGCCCGGCCCAATCCTCGATCCCGACGTGAAAAACATAGGGCGACAGGATGCCGTGCAGTTCCGGTGGGAATTCCACGGCCCGGTCCGGGATAAGGGTTTTCCGCCCGGACCCCAGGCCCGGCGACTCGATCCGGACACGGTCGAGCTCCATCCGGCCCTGGCCAAATCCGCGGTCGAAGGCCGCGCAGCCCGGGCGCATGAAAACGCGGTCGGGGTCCGCAAGCTTAGCCACGGGAATGTTGTTGTGAAAAAGCCGGCAGGCGTTGCCGGCCACGCACAGGCGGAAGGACTGGAACTCCGAAAGGTCGCTGACGAACCCGGCGGTCGCGGCTTGCGCGATCCGCGTGAATTTTCCTGTGCTTTTCCGGCCGTCGTAGAGGCAGAGCTCGGCCCGGTATTCTTTTTCCTCATGCATTTCGCAATGGGTAACCGCGCGCGCCGCGCCCCATTTATACTTAAGGCAATAGCCGGTTTGGGTGAACCGGTCGTACCGGAAGAAAACGAGGATTTCCATGGGGGAAAAGAACGTGTCGCCGCGGCATGTGAACTCGAGCGTGAAATCCAGCAGAAGCGGGGTGAGGGGGATATGCTTGTTGCCGCCGTAGAGCAGCGCGAATGCTCCCTCCCCGGTGCGGCCGAGCAGTCCGGGATGCTCGCAGTTCTGCTCCACCGCCCAGCCGGAGGGGTAGGCGCCGTCGGCATCCAGCGAAAAATCGTATTGCAGGAAAGGCTGCGCGGTTTTCGAGGAATAACTGCCGGCAGGGCCTTCGGGGCCGCCTTGCGTATGGGGTTGATTGGGCATGGCCGGTGGCTTCCGGGCCGGTCAGCGGTGCGCGCCGACGGGCGGCGAGGAGGGCTCGAACCTGAGGGAGTCCTTCTCCCGGATGACGCTCACTTCCGCCTCGGCGGCCACGCGGCCCGCGAGGATTTCCTCCGCGAGCGGATCCTGGATAAACCTTTCCACCGTCCGGCGCATCTGCCTGGCGCCGTAGGTGTCGCTGAAGCCCTTTTCGATAAGGAACTCCTTCACGCCCTCCTTGAATTTCAGGAGGATGTTTTGGCCTGCCAGGCGCTTCTGGACCTTGGCGACCTCGAGGTCGAGGATCTGCTCGATGTCCTGGCGCGAGAGCTGCCGGAAGACGATGCAGTCGTCGACGCGGTTGAAGAGCTCGGGGCGGAAGCTGCGCCGGGCCTCGTCGAGGATGCGCGCTTTCATGCGCTCAAAATCGGCTTCCTGGCCGCTGGGTGCAAAGCCCATCCCGGCCGTGCCCTTGGCAAATGAGGTGCCGAGGTTCGAGGTCATGATCACGATCGTGTTGCGGAAGTTGACCTTGCGCCCGAGGCTGTCGGTGAGGGTGCCCTCCTCCAGGATCTGCAGCAGGAGGTGCATGACGTCCGGGTGCGCCTTTTCGATCTCGTCGAAGAGCACCACCGAGTATGGCTTGCGGCGCACTTTCTCGGTGAGCTGACCGCCTTCCTCGTGGCCGATGTAGCCCGGGGGCGAGCCGACCATGCGCGAGACCATGAACTTGTCCATGTACTCGGACATGTCGAGCTGGACCAGGGCGTCCTGATCGTCGAACATGAACCCGGCCAGCGCGCGCGCCATGAGGGTCTTGCCCACGCCCGTCGGGCCCAGGAAAATGAAGGAGCCGATCGGCCGGCGCGGGTCCTTGAGGTCCGCCCGCGAGCGCCGGAGCGCCTTGGCGATGGCGCCGACGGCCTCCGCCTGGCCGATGACGGTCTTCGAGAGCTCGGCCTCCATGTGCATCAGGCGGGCGCTGCCGGTTTCGTCCAGCTTTGTCAAGGGCACTCCGGTGCTCTTGGAGATGATGGACATTATCTCCGGCTCGCGGACGGTCTTGACTTTCTTTTCCTGGCCTTTGCGCCACTTGTCGAGGGATTTTTCAATCTTTTCGCGCTCGATGCGCTCCTTGTCGCGCCACTGGGCGGCCTCCTCGAAGCGCTGGGCGCGGATGGCCTCTTCCTTGCTGTTCCGCAGCCCGTTCGCCTTTTTCTCGAGGGCCTTTATGGCGGCGGGGCGGGTCATCAGGCTCAGGTGGACGTTGGCCCCGGCCTCGTCGAGCACATCTATGGCCTTGTCCGGCAGGAAGCGCCCGGTGATGTAGCGCTGGGAAAGGCGCGCGGCGGCGCTGAGGGCGGAGTCGTCGTAG
>JBAYWJ010000276.1:0-5239 GCA_041674125.1 Kiritimatiellia bacterium | reverse complement strand
TGGCAGTTCGCCATGCGCGAGCTGGCCGCCGGAGATTGGAAAAAAGTTGAAATGGCTGTCGGTCGCCCGACGCCGGAAATTTTCGCAACGCCTCCCGCAGGCCAAACCTGGACCGTACGCGGCGTGGTGCGGGCGGCCTCGCCCGTGCCGCGCCCGGGCTCGGTGCCCTACAAGGACCACGTCGCCGCCGTGCACCTGGTGGATTTGGAGTCCGATGAGCCCGGCTTCCGCGGCAACCAGGCGCTGGTCTACATGCTTGGCATGCGCGACAATATCCGCACCCCGGCTTCCAACCTGCGGCCCGGCGATGCCGTGATCCTGCGCCTGAAACCCTGGCAGGATGCGGCCGGGCGCTACGAACGCATCAACCGCATCGAGCTGCCGGATGAATCCCTCCAGGTCGCCGAACCCTGCTGGGGAGAAATGATTACCGCCGCCCCCTGACGAATCCGCTTGAGCCCTATGGGGTTACCGGCTGAATTTGATAGTGCGATCAGCGCGTCAATTTCCTGATGATATGCCGCGCGAGATGTTCGTTGATTTCGCGATGACGCGGAATGGGCTGGCAAAACGCCAGTTCGGGGGTTTTGATACCAATCGTGCCTGCCTCCGTGGCGGATGAATATACAGCCCGCGTCTTCAATCTCACGAATCAGGTCATTTCTTTTCATGCGAGCTGTAATTCCCCAACATGCTTGACATTGGGTATTGCCCCGCCGGTAAGATCGGCATAAAGATCCTTGAGATTTTCCTGTAATTCCTCAAAGGTCTCGCCCTGGGTCTGGTAATCAGGATATTCTTCAAGATAACCAAGCCACATGTTCCCATCTTGCCAATAAACATATCGAGTGGATTTCATGTTGTTACTCAATTAACTGTCAATTCACTTTATCTTCAATTCCTTTTATTAACCTGAACGGAAGCCTGTCTTCAGGCCGGAGTCGAAGCCCAAATGGTGATGGATATTCAAACAATATCCACTGGGCCGGTGTAAGCACAAAACTGTTCAGTCCGGCCCGATTTTTAAACCCCTCGAATTCGATGGGTTTAAAATCCGCGTTGTCCAGGGTCTCCTATATTGCAATATGTTAATGATAGCAAAGCAATAGCGCAAGAATACACAATATAAAAGACGCTCATTTTTACGAGATTCCGCATGATTATCAATATAAATCCCGGTGTTTGCCGCCGGAAGAATCCGGTCGGCGGACGGCATAAAAAATCATCTTGATAATACGCAGGCGGTTTGGCAGTGTGTCAGATATGTGTTGGGAGCTTGTGAGTTTCTCGTGTCGAAACCGCGTAAGATCAGGACTGGAAAACCAGCATCTCGTTTCAGGAGCGCATCATGTATGAAACATTAAAGGCGCGCGCTGCGAGCAGCCGCCCGATTCACATAGGCCTGGTGGGCGCCGGCGCCATGGGGCTCGGCATAGCGTGGCAGGTCGGTCACACCCCGGGCATGGAGCTTTCCTTCGTGGCCGACCGCGACCTGGCCGCCGCGCGCAAGGCGCAATCGCTTTCCGGGCACCCTGCCCGCGTCGCCGAGGACGCCCTCGATCTCCTGAAGGACGAATCCCTGCCCTGCGACGTCCTGGTGGAGGCCACCAACTGCATCGGCCTGGCCGCGGACTACTGCCTGGCGGCCATCGCGCGCCGCGCGCATGTTGTTCTCATGAACGCCGAGGTTGACCTCTGGCTCGGGCACCTGCTGCAGGCCGAGGCCGCGCGCGCCGGGGTTGTTGTCACCAGCGACGCCGGCGACCAGCACGGTGTGCTCATGCGCATGCTCGACGAGATCCGCATGTGGGCCTTCGAACTCGTCCAGGCCGGCAACATCAAGGGCTTCCTCAACCGCCACGCCACCGCGCAGGGCCTCCTGGGCGAGGCCAAAAAGCGCAATCTGAACCCGGTCCAGTGCTGCGCCTATTCCGACGGCTCCAAGCTCAACATAGAAATGGCGCTGGTCGCCAACGCCACCGGGATGATCCCGCTCAAACCCGGCATGGAAGGGCCGCGCTGCGAGCGCGTGGAAGAGGTGCTGAATCTCTTTGATTTCGACGCCTACAAAGGCATCGGGCGCGTGGACTACATCCTCGGGGCCCAGCCCGGCGGAGGGGTTTACGTCGTCGCCAAGTGCGACGATGATTTCCAGAAACATTACCTCTGGTACTACAAGCTGCACGGGCGCCACCCCTACTATCTCTTTTACCGCCCCTACCACCTCTGCCACCTCGAAACCACCCGCGCCATCGCCCTGGCCGCGCTCTGGAACAAGGCCGTCCTCACGCCGCGCTCCGGGCGCGTGGCCGACGTATACGCCTACGCCAAGCAGGACCTCAAGCCGGGCGCGACCATCGGGCACGGCATCGGCAGCGATGAGGTCTACGGCATGATCGCCCACGCGCCGCAAGCGGACGCAGCCGGGCAGCTGCCGCAGGGCCTCCTGGAAGCCGAGGGCAACGAGCAAAAGCCGCGCCTCAAGCGGGCGGTCAAAAAGGACATGCCGCTCACCTACGGCGACGTAGAACTGCCCGACTCCCGCATCTGCCGCCTCTTCGCAAAGCAGCAGCAGCTCCTGGCCAAGGATAAAAAGCGCCCGGGTCGCAACTGATGGGCGCAATGCCACACGTAGCGGTCCTGGGTGGAGGCGTTTGCGGCCTGTACGCCGCGCGC
Organism: Kiritimatiellia bacterium; assembly: GCA_041674125.1. Taxonomy (GTDB): domain Bacteria; phylum Verrucomicrobiota; class Kiritimatiellia; order JAAZAB01; family JAAZAB01; genus JAQUQV01. The sequence goes on along the minus strand of JBAYWJ010000276.1, from coordinate 2,563 downwards.
ACCCTGGCCCGCGCCGGCTGCCCCGTGACGGTGCTCGACCTCGGCCGGCTCCCCGGCGGGCTATCCGGTTCCCGCTCCCAGGGCGGCAACTTCTACGACATCGGCGTCCACATGTTCCACCAGTTCGACCGGAAGTTGACCGAGGATATCCTCGCCGTCATGGGCGGCGAAAGCATCCCGGTGCGGCTCGATGCCCGCATCCGCTGGGCCGGAGCCACCTACCGCTATCCACTCCAGTTCATGGACATGCTGAAGGGCATGCCTTTCTGGCGCCTGGCCTACTGCTCGCTTGGCCTTCTGGGGGCGCACGCGATCGAGGCTGCCCGGCGCGCTCCCCCCGCGAACGCGCAGGACGCACTGATCCGCCTCTACGGTCGCCCGCTCTACGAATTTTTCTTCCGCGAATTCACGCACCGCTACTGGGGCATGCCGCCGCGCGAGCTTTCCGCCACTTTCGTGAGCACAAAGATGCCGCGCCTGACCGCAGTGGACGTGATCAAGCGCGCCCTGGCGCGCTTCGGCATTTCAGAGCGCCCGGGCCGCGCCGTGGAAAGCGCGCTCCTGGATGAAACCCTGCTTTACGCCCGGACCGGGGCCGAGGCCCTGCCGCGCCGCCTCTCCGAGGCCGTCCAGCGCGACGGCGGCATCGTCATGCAATCGGCAGAGGCGACCAAGGTCATGTTCAGCGGCGGGCGCGTGGCCGCAATCCGGTTCTCCCGGAACGGCGAGGACCGCGAAATCAGCTGCGACGGGTGCGTATCCACCATCCCTCTCACGACGCTCGTGAAGATCTCCGCGCCCGTGCCGCCGCAGGAGGTTGCCGCCGCGGCCGCAAACCTGCGTTTCAAGCCCGTGGCGATATACGGGCTCCTGGTAAGGCGCGAGCGCTGCCTGGAGGCCCAGTATGTGTACTTCCGCGACCGCTCCTTCCACCGCGTGGGCGAGCCCAAAAACGCCGGCCTTAAGGTTACCCCGCCCGGCCACACCATCCTGATCGCCGAAAGCACCTGCGAGGAAGGCGACGCCAAGTGGCGCGGCGCGCCCGAGGCGCGCGAAGCCATCGCCGCCGACCTGGAAGCGGAAGGGATATGCCGGAAGGACGAAATCGCCGAAACCCACGTTTTCGGCGAAAGCTTCGGCTACCCGGTATTTTCCCTGGGCTTCGAGCAAAACCTCGCGCGCGCCATGGCCTGGGTCCGCTCCGTGCCGAACCTGCAGTCGGCGGGCCGGCAGGGCGCGTTTGAATACCCCAACATGCACAAGGCGATGCGCATGGGCGAGGCGGCGGCCTTGGCAATCATGGGCGCTGCGGGCCTGAGCGCGCGCTGATTTTTTCGCCGCGGGAGCGACAAGCTTATGTGCGGGATTTACGGATTCGCCGGATTTGAAGAAGAGGGGCTCCTGGAGCGCATGGCGCAAATATTGCGCCACCGCGGCCCGGATGACTCCGGCAGCTTTGCCGCGCCCGGGTTCGCCATGGGCATGCGGCGCCTGAGCATCATAGACCTCGAGGGCGGCGCCCAGCCGATCTTCAACGAGGACAAAACCATCGCGGTATGCCAGAACGGCGAAATATACAACTACGTCGAACTCGCCGAGGAGCTCCGGCGCCTGGGGCACGCCTTCCGCACGCGCTCGGACACCGAGGTCGTCGTGCACGCCTACGAGCAGTGGGGCGTGGAATGCCTCGCACGCTTCAACGGCATGTTCGCCATCGCGCTCTACGACTCTCCGAAAAAGCGCCTCTTCCTGACCCGCGACCGCTGCGGCCAGAAGCCGCTCTACTACCACGACCGCGGCGGGCGCTTCATCTTCGCCTCGGAGGTCAAGGCCATCCTCGAGTCGCAGCACGCGCCGCGCGAGCCCAACCGCGCCGCGCTGGACGCCTACCTCTGCCTGCGCTGCGTGCCGGAGCCGGCCACAATGTTCGCGGGCATCTCCACCCTGCCGGCCGCCCACTACCTGCTGCGCTCCGCGAGCGGTGAAACCCAAATCCGCCGCTACTGGGATATCCGCCTCACCCCGCCCGGCGAAACTTACCGCGCAGGCCGGGAATATCTGGATGAATTGAAGGAGCTCTTCTTCGATGCCGTCCGGCTCTGCATGCGCAGCGACGTGCCCGTCGGCGCATACTTGAGCTCGGGCGTGGATTCAAGCCTTACGGCCGCGGCCATGCGGCGCTTCAGCGACCGCGTCAACACATACTCGATCGGTTTTGACTCGCCGGTGGATGAAACCGCCGCAGCCGCCGAGACCGCGCGCCGGCTCGGGACCAGCCACCACGAAATCCAGTGCCTGGCCGCGGATTTCGACCTGCTGCCGCGCGTTATCTGGCACATGGACCGCCCCGTGGGCGACGTGCTCGTGGTGGCCTTCTACAAGCTCGCCCAGGCCGCCGCGCGGGACGTGAAGGTGGTCATCAGCGGCGAGGGCGCGGACGAGATGTTCGCCGGCTACTCGTTCCACAAGGTCATCCAGTGGGCTGAATTTTACCGGCGCGCGGTGCCGGGCGCACTCCGCCGCGGGGTGGCGCTGCCGCTCCTGAAGGCCGCGCCGGTTTCCC
>JBAYWJ010000275.1:0-5250 GCA_041674125.1 Kiritimatiellia bacterium | reverse complement strand
GCAGACGCGCCAGCTCGCCGAACGGATCAAGGCCGATGTATACGTCTTTTCCATCGCCACCCCGCTGCCGGGCACAAAACTCTATGACCTCGTGGGCGTCCCGATTTCACCCGACGAATACTGCCAGCTGGACTGGTGCGGCGGGCCATTGACGCAGAAATTCAACAAGTCGCACATTGCCGATCCCGTCTCTGAAAAAAATGCGCTTCAAAAACGTTTTTTCATCCGCTCGCTCTTCAAGTCCTTCGTTTCGCTTGACAACATTCTTTTTTTCATGACAAGAGGATCGAAGCTCCAAAGAATTACTTATGCGCTCCGGTATATTGCCGGGGCTCTGATCCCACGCCGGCATTGACCTGTCAGGCCAACACATCCATGAAATCAGAATGTTCCCATAAAGCTGCCATTATAATCCCGGTTTATAAAACTGAACTCAACCGGTTTGAAACGATGTCCCTTGAACGCTGCCGGGGCATTCTTTCCCGTTACCGGCGAATACTTGTCTGCCCGGAATCCCTCGACCCTGCAGCATATAAGGCATGCGACCCCGGGATCGAAACGGCCAGATTCCCGGACAAATACTTCACCTCGCTCATGGCCTACAGCCGGTTATGCTGCCAGCCTGAATTTTACGCGCGGTTCCGCGATTACGAATTCATCCTCATTTACCAGCTTGACTGTTATGTTTTTGAGGACCGCCTGCTCTATTGGTGCGAACGTGATTTTGACTATCTCGGCGCTCCCTGGCCAAACTTTGAACATATGTCTGAAAGCAAAAAAATCATTGCCCGCTTGCCATTTCTAAAACTGGTGCTGCGCGATGCCGGCCAGGGCGGTTTTTCCCTGCGGAAGACGGAGGTTCTCTATCGGGCATCCAAAACACTTTCAAAGCTGGCATTCCTGACAAGTCGTTTTCCAGAAGATGTCCTTTGGACAACACTAGCCGGCCGCCTGTTCAGGCCGTTTAAGCTGGCGGGAATGAAAGAAGCGCTCCCGTTCTCGTTTGCCTCAAGCTTTGAGACATGTTTCCGGCTTAACGCAGAAAAGCTTCCATTTGGATGCCACGGCTGGTATACATACGGACGAGAATTCTGGAAGGACAAGATCCGCGAACTGGAATAATTTAATGAATCAATTAATAGATCGCCTTGAGTTCGCAGCAAAACTGTCCGCCGGCAAAAAAGTTCTTGATATCGGCGGGCAGCATCCTTTCAACCACGACAGCAATCATCCTTTTTTGGTTGCTTATCGCCAGATTGCATCAGGTGCTTCACAATATGAAATTGTTGACCGACAGAATCAACAGGGCGTCAAATACGTGGCCGACCTGAACACACGCGAAGGGCTTGACCGCCTGGCGGCAATTCTCCGGGAATTCCAGCCTGATGTCATCCTGTGCATGGAAATTCTTGAGCACCTGATGTTTCCTTTTGAAGTCATGAATCTGCTTGGACAATATCTGCATGACCACAGGGCTGAAGTATTCATTACTATACCAAACAACGGGAACTGGATTCTTGATCTCTTGAACTGGCATGGCGACCACAATTTTGCCTTTTTCCGCAGCATTGCTGGAAGATTTGTCAGAAGATCTGAACTGGGCAAATGCCGCATTGAAACGCACCCTTGCATGCAGCGCTACCACTGGTACTGGCGGCTGGCATGGCTTCTTTCATTCGGACAGCCATTCAACTGGGGCTTCTTGATTAAATCACCTGAAGTCAAATAACAGCCTTGCTCGGCCCCATTATTACAGCATGCCCAAGGGGCTTCCGCGGAGAAAACAATGAAGATGATAATGGACCGTTACAAAATGATCATTGATATCTGCCGCGGAAAGAAGGTGCTGGATGTCGGATGCGTCGGTCATGACCTTAATTTTCGACGAAACAGCGTCTGGATTCATAAGCTCCTGCGCGAATGCGCCGCCAGCGTCACCGGACTTGACTATGACGCCAAGAATGTTGAACAGCTCAACCGCGAAGGCTACAAGGCCGTCTGCGCCGATGCGACTGACTTTGAACTCAAAGAAACTTTTGATGTTATTGTTGCGGGGGAACTTATCGAGCATTTGCCAAATCCGGCAGGATTTCTCGCATGCGCGAAGAAACACCTTTCACGGGATGGCCTGCTTATACTGACAACCCCAAACGCCCAGGGGGCGATGTATTGCCTGCAGAACCTGCTTTTCGGTCACGAGCTGGAAAACCCGGACCATGTCTGTTTTTACACGCCGCGCACATTGGCCTGCCTGTTACGCAAATGCGGCTTTGAGCTGGTTGAGCATAAATATATAGCCGGCATGCGCCCCCAGGGACATGACCGCCTGTTATTTCACGGACTTGCACTCCTCAAAAACTATCTTAAATTGCCATTTTATCTGATACGGCCGAGCTTATGCCACCGCTTCCTGGCTCTCGCCCGGCCGGTTTGCCGTGACATAAATAATTAACAATCGGGAAACACACATGCCAGCCCAGGATTTCATCATTGATATTGTCAGCGGCTGTAATATGAGATGCGCCTCCTGCGCGCGCGGCAATTCACCGCACATCCATAATCAGCCGGGAATAATGGGCACCGATCTCATGGTCCGTATAGTCGAAAAAATCAAGCTGGAATATAATGCTTCGCAAATCCACCTTTACAACTGGGGCGAATCATTCCTGCATCCGGAACTGCCGGAAATGGTCAAAATATCCCAGTCGCTCGGCGCAAGGTGCTTTCTCAGCTCCAACCTGAATATTTCACACAACCTTGAAGAAGTCCTTGCGGCCGATCCTTATTGCCTCCGCGTGACTGTTTCCGGCTTCACCCAACCGGTCTACGGCCGCAACCACGTTGGCGGCAATATCGACCTTGTGAAGGATAACCTGGCCAGGTTATCTTCGGTTATTCGCAATAGAAAACTGCATACCCAAATACACGTTTATTACCTGCGTTTCAAATATAACCTCCACGAAGAAAAGGCGATGCAAGTTTACGCCCGAAAATTAGGCTTCGGCTTTCATCCCGTCTGGGCGCTTCTGATACCGGTTGAAAAAGCACTGGCTTTTGCTGATCCAAACGCCGGCGAACCGGCATTATCGGAAAGCGACCGGCAGGTTATCAATGATCTTGCGCTCCCGCTCGAACAAACACTCCAAGCTTGCCGGAATTACAATATCCCCTGCCCCCTTCGCAATGGGCAGATCGTGCTTGACGCATTGGGAAATGTCCTTCTCTGCTGTTCAGTTTATGATAGCTCCCGTTTCACCATAGCTCCGTTTTTGTCGAGCCGCCCAAAAGATATATGGGGCCTAAAAGAAAAACACCCCTTCTGTTCAAAGTGCATGCAACACGGCATTCATGTTTACGAAACGCGCGGCGCACAAGAATGTGATGAAATTGCATCGCGAAATATCGACCCGCGTTTTGCGCAAAGCTTTCTCTTCCGCTGGGAACGGTTTCAGAAAACCGTTTTTTACAATGTCATTCCTGACAGGCTCCGCCAGCATGCTTACAATCTGTACGCGCGCATGGTTAAGTATTAGAACACAGTTGTTTGCTTGCACTCGCCGCACTTTTCATATATTTTTTCATTTAATTAAACAAATCAATAAATTTATCACTATCACTGAACCGTGTCATAAAACATCATGAGCCCCATTCATTTCAACAGCCGCCGGTATGACCTGGCGGTAAACACGATTGGCAAGTCGGACTTGGACGCGATTGTTTCATGGCTGCGCCAGTATCCGCGCCTTACAATGGCCGACGAGACGAAACGCTTTGAGGCGCAGTGGTCAAAGTGGCTGGGCACTAAACATAGCGTCATGTGCAACTCCGGGGCCTCGGCCAACCTGCTCATGTACGCGGCCATTGATGCAGCCGGGAAATCCGGCAACCGGAAAGTGGTCGTTCCGGCAACGGGATGGCCCACCGATATCGCGCCGGCCATCCAGTTCGGATGGAAGCCGATCATGTGCGAATCGGACGGAAGGACATTCGGGCTCGATCCGGATTGCCTGGAGCGGATCCTGAAGAGGGAAAATCCGGCAGTAGTGGTCCTGGTGCATGTGCTTGGCGTGCCGGCCGACATTACAGCCATCATGGCCCTCAAAAAGAAATATGGCTTCATTCTGCTTGAGGATGCCTGCGCCAGCCACGGGGCGCGCCACAAGGGCAAAATGGCGGGCACATTCGGGGATATATCCGTGTTTTCATTTTATTACGGGCATCACATGTCAACCGTGGAAGGAGGCGTCCTCTGCACGAACGATCGCGATCTTTACCATAACCTGTTGATGCTGCGCAGCCACGGCTGGCTGAAGGACCTTCCAAAGCGTGAGGGCATGAAGATCATGCGTAGATACGGGGTGGACCCGTTCCATGCGCCGTTCACGTTCAAATATCCGGGTTTTAACCTCAGGCCAACCGACATCAGCGCCAAGATGGGCCAGATCCAGCTGCATGGCCTGGACAAGACAATCGCGCGCAGGATCAGCAACCATAAGATTTACCAGGAAAAACTGCGCGGGGTGGTCGGCTATGCCCCGGGACTGCCGGGGGACACTATCAGCAGCATATCCTTCTGCGCGGTAGCCCGTTCGTCAGGCATGCGCAAGAAAATAGTCCGCGAACTGGAGCGCCGGCAGATTGACACGCGTATTTTCACGGCGGGGAACCTGGGAAGGCACCCATTTTGGATAGACCGCTTCAAGCCGTTTTCCGCGCCGGTCGCGGACCGCCTCTACAACGGCGGCTTTTTCCTTCCGAACAATCAATCGCTCCGGCCGGCCGACATCAAGGCCATTTGCACTGTTGTGGCCAATGCCATTGGCGGCTGAGCACCGGCAGCAGCGCGTTGTCACGCATACTTGCGGCGGATCGGGTGTGACAGGATCTTTTTGATCTCTTCAATCGCCTTTGACCCGAACTTTTGCCCGATCATGTTTAAATAACGGGGACTTGAGTGATAGGCCTGAAAGGCATGGTCACGGAAACGCAGCACTTCGGCTGAACTAAGGTGCTTGGTCGACAGCGGCAATGTTTCCGGGCTCAGTTGCGAAAACTCCTCCCATTTTTGCGGCAACCGGACCCCGTTGCGCACCGCTTCCTCGTAAAGCCGGGAACCGGGATAGGCCATGCAACAGTAGAAGTTCGCATATTCGCAATTCAAGTCCATGGCCTGCGCAAGGGTTTCCTGCATGGTCTGTATATTATCATTCGGCAGGCCGAACATATAATTCGCCAGGATATGAATCCCCG
>JBAYWJ010000274.1:0-5263 GCA_041674125.1 Kiritimatiellia bacterium | reverse complement strand
TGCCCGACGAAAGATACGTGGCCGACCCGGACAAGGGCTCGCGCCACAACCGCGGCTCGGCGGTGGACGTTACCATGGTTGATCTTAAAACCAACCGCGAATTGCCCATGCCTTCCTCCTTCGACGATTTCAGCCCGCGCGCCGGCTACGCTTTCACCAACCTGCCGCCCGAGGCGGTCTCCAACCGCGCGCTTTTGCGCGCGGTGATGTGCGCATGCGGCTTCGCGCCCTTCGAGACGGAATGGTGGCACTTTGACGATGCCGGCTGGCAATCAAATCCTGTCCTCGACATCCCGATGGAAAGCCTGCCGTGAACGTGAATGAACCAGCGGTATAAGCAGGTCCAGGCATATTATCCGTTGACATTGATCCCTTAATGCAATAATTTCCCATTATTCTGTTCCGGATTTTACGACAGGCAACAGGAAATTCAACAGGACAACCAAGATGAAAACTGTAATTCTGGCGGGCGGACTTGGAACAAGGCTGGCGGAAGAAACGGAAATCAAACCCAAGCCTATGGTCGAGATCGGCGGATTGCCGATTCTGTGGCACATCATGAAGATTTATTCGCGTTATAATTTCAACGAGTTTTTCATCGCGCTGGGCTACAAGGGCGACGTGATAAAGCATTTTTTCATGGACTACTGCAACCTCGGCGCGAACATGACCATCCACCTGGAACACGGCCGGGTTGAACGGCACGCCCACAAGAATGAAAACTGGACTGTGCACCTGATAGACACCGCCCAGGAAACCATGACCGGCGGCCGGGTCAAGCGCCTGGAGTCCTGGCTCAAGAACGAGCCCTTCATGCTCACCTACGGCGACGGCCTGGGCGACATTGACATCAAGGCCCTGCTCAAGTTCCACCGCGCCCAGGGCAAAATCGCCACAATCACAGCCGTGCGGCCGCCTTCGCGCTTCGGCGGCCTTGTGTTCAAGGGCAACCTCGTGGCTGAATTCAGCGAAAAGCCGCAGGTCGGCGAGGGCTGGATCAACGGCGGCTTCATGGTCTGCGAGCCGGAAATCTTCAAATACCTCAAGAACGACCGCAGCGTGCTTGAGATCGACGCCCTTGAAAAGCTGGCCGCAAACGGCGAATTGGCGGCCTTCAAGCACGGCGGCTTCTGGCAGTGCATGGACACCCTGCGTGACAAGCGCTTCCTGGAGAAGCTCTGGAACGAAAAGAAGGCGCCGTGGAAGGTCTGGTAAACAGACGACGGATGGCGGATGGCGGACGACAGAAGGTAAAGCAACAATGAGCACGAGAATTGAAAGCTTCCGTGATCTGAATGTTTATAAGATTGCCTTCCAGCTACAGCAGGATATATTTGAAAAATCTAAATCGTTCCCTGCTGAAGAACGTTATTCTCTGACGGATCAAATGCGCCGGTCGTCTAGAGCGATAGGCGCTAACATTGCCGAAGCATGGCAGAAGCGCCGATATCCGGCTCATTTTGTAAGTAAATTATCTGATGCAGACGGGGAACAGGCGGAAACCCTGCACTGGCTGCAGACAGCCGCGGTTTGTCGTTATTTTTCACTGCATGAAAGTGAAATATTCATGCAGTCTTGTCATAAAATCGGTGCAATGCTGGGAAAAATGATGTCTTTTCCTGAGAAATTTTGCCAACGATTTCCAGACTTATGAATATGATTTTTTATAATGTGTTTTATTCGCCATCTGTCGCCTGTCGCCCCTCATCTGTCGTCCGTCATCCTTCATCCGTAATCCGTAATCCGTCATCTGTCGTCTGTCGTCCGTCGTCTGATAAGCCATGAATACTTTTGAAGACTTCTACCGCGGCAAGAGCGTGCTGGTCACCGGCCACACCGGTTTCAAGGGCTCCTGGCTGGCGCTATGGCTGCATTCGCTGGGAGCGCAAGTTTCCGGTTATGCCCTATCCGCCCTGAAGTCGCCGAACAATTTCAGGCTTTCAAAGGTGGCAAGGTGTCTGCAATATCATATCGATGCTGATATCCGCGATTTCGACAGGTTGCAAAGATGCATTCGCAAGACCAAGCCTGATTTTATTTTCCACCTTGCGGCCCAGTCGCTCGTGCGCGAGAGCTACCACGCCCCGCGCGAAACATTCGAAGTCAATGCCGGCGGCACCGTAAACCTGCTGGAAGTTGTCCGGGTTATGAAAAGGCCATGCACGGTGGTTGTGGTCACCAGCGACAAGTGCTATGAGAACACCGGCAAGGCTGGCGGCTACCGCGAAACTGATCCCATGGGCGGCCACGACCCTTACAGCGCCAGCAAGGGCGCGGCCGAAATCGTGGCGTCCTCTTACCGCCGGTCTTTTTTTGATCCTTCCGGGGTTTCCCGGCACGGCGTTAAACTTTCATCCGCCCGCTCGGGTAACGTCATCGGCGGGGGCGACTGGGCTGCGTACCGGATCATTCCGGACTGCGTCGCGGCCCTGGCCGGCCACAGGCCGATCATGGTCCGCAACCCGGGGGCCGTCCGCCCGTGGCAGCATGTTCTGGAGCCATTGAGCGGATACCTGCTCCTGGCCTCAAAGATGGCGGGCAAAAGCGGTGGGAAATACTGCGGAGCTTGGAACTTCGGCCCATCGGCAAGGTCCATGCACCCGGTCAGCGACCTTGTGGAAAAAATGATCGCAAGCTGGGGCCGGGGTTCCTGGCGGGACGTCTCCGATAAAAACGCTCCGCACGAGGCGGCCTGCCTGACGCTTTCCAGCCGGAAGGCGCAGCGGGAGCTCGGGTGGCGCAACACATGGGATTTTAACCGCGCCGTCGCGGAAACCGTTGCCTGGTACAAGGCCTGGCACGGAAAAAAAATTGATCTCAAGGAATTATGTCTCGCCCAGATTGAAAAATATTGTGATGACTCTCGCATAGAAATTAGCTGATAAAGACAAGGTAATCAATAATCATGTATACGAGCTCATGGGGAGCGATTATTTTAACGGCCTGGGGTCAGGCCGGCTCCATTTTTTGGAGACGGGGTGACCTCACCCCGGTATTCCGGTCAAAGTAATATCACGTGCCAAAGCATGAAGAATGAAAAAAAACTCACAGCATCAACTTGATTCACTCCGAAAGGCTGTCCTGGCCGGCGTCAGGCGCTTTTACCTGGCAAAAAAAGCCTCCGAAGCGGCGGGAGCGGCCGGCGGCATGATCCACTATGCCGGAAGAGTTTACGACGAGCACGAGATGGTGAACCTCGTGGATTCCGGGCTTGATTTTTTCCTTACCGCCGGAAGATACGCGGATAAATTCGAAGCCGATTTCGCAAAATACCTCGGGCTCAACCATGCCTGCCTGGTCAACTCCGGGTCCTCGGCCAACCTGCTGGCCCTGACCGCGCTCACTTCGCCGAAGCTTGGCGCGCGGCGCCTCAAGCCCGGCGATGAAGTCATCACGGCCGCCTGCGGCTTCCCGACCACCCTCGCCCCTATCCTCCAGAACGGATTAACACCCGTTTTCGTGGATGTCAGCCCGGGCGATTACAATGCCATCCCGGCGGAGCTTGAAAGAGCGGTCGGAAAAAAAACCCGCGCCATCATGATGGCCCACACGCTCGGCGTTCCATTCCCGCTGGATACGGTCATGAAGCTCGCGAGGAAGCACAACCTGTGGCTGGTGGAGGACAACTGCGACGCCCTCGGGGCGCGCTACCGCGGGAAGCTGACCGGCACTTTCGGGCACATTGCAACTTTTTCGTTTTACCCGGCGCACCACATCACCATGGGCGAAGGCGGCTGCGTGGCCGCCAACGACGAGGAGCTTTTCCGGATCATCTGCTCCCTGCGCGACTGGGGGCGCGACTGCTACTGCAAGGGCGGGCAGAACAACACCTGCGGCAAGCGCTTTTCACGCCAGTTCGGCACGCTGCCATTCGGCTACGACCACAAGTACGTTTACAGCCACGTCGGCTACAACCTGAAACTGACCGACATGCAGGCGGCGGTCGGCTGCGCCCAGCTGGAAAAACTGGATGGATTCATTGCCCGGCGCAAGGAAAACTTCAAGCTCATGCGCCGCCTGCTGGCGCCTTTCGCGAAGAGGCTGATCCTGCCCAAACCCACGCCGCATTCGGATCCTTCCTGGTTCGCCTTCGTGATCAGCGTCAGGCCGGGACAGAATTTCACGCGCAACGACCTGACCGGTTTCCTCGAGGCCAACAGGATAGAAACGCGCAACCTTTTCAGCGGCAATTTGCTCAGGCATCCGGCCTTTGAAAACATCCCTTGCCGCGCCGTCGGGAAACTTACAAACACCGATTTCGTGATGAACAACACCTTCTTCATCGGCGTTTATCCCGGGCTTTCCGCGGCGCATATCCGCTACATAGCCGGGGTATTCAGGAAATTCATGAAGTCCCGCCGGCGATGACGATTACAATGCGAACCTGCCGCCGCTAAGCCGGCCGCTGGATGCTGCGCGGCCCGAAGCGCCGGCGGTATTTTGCGGGCGTCATGCCCTTGCGCCGCAGGAAGACGCGGAAAAAATAGCTCGCGTTTTCAAAACCGGCCGAAGCGCATATTTCCATCAGCTTGCAGTTGGTGGTGACGAGCATTTCGGCCGCGCGGTCAATCCTCAGCGCAGTCAGGTAACCTGAGGGCGTCATACCCACGCGGCGCTTCATTTCCCTTGAAAAATACTCGTGGCAGTGACAGCTGTATTTCACAGCTTCAGCAAGGGTTGGCAGATTGCCGCGGCGCCCCGACAGCCACGCGAGGGTTTTTTTAAGCCACTCCGGCATATCGGCGGGAAATTCCTGCTCCGCGGGCGGCGCAAAATGGTAAATGACCATGTTCAGCAGGAAGACGGCAAACAGGCGCCTCCCGTTGATGACGCCGGAATTCAGCAGCAGCTGGTCAAGCGTTTCCCTGTAGGAACGGCGCTCCCAGGGGGGCACAAGAACCGACGGAGCCGACGGAGCCCGGAGGAGCATTTCGGCCGTTTCGGCGTACTGCATGAAATTATCAAGGCGCGTGAACCAGTCCGGCTGGAACATGATGTTGACGTAGGAAAAATCACTTCCGGACAAAGAGTGCTGGTCGCTTTCACGTATGAGGATTATTTCCCCGGATTTTTGAATCCGGTTTTTGCCGTTGATAACGTGCCGGAAAAAGCCCCGGGTGGCGCAAACCAGCTCGCAAAACCCGCGGTGCGAATGCCCGGGGTAGCTCCATCCTCCGCCGCCTTCGATTTTATGAATGCGAAAGCCGGACTTGTCGCCCCCGGGCGCCGTGATCCACACTGACTGCTTCATGTTTTTCCCTTC
>JBAYWJ010000273.1:0-5270 GCA_041674125.1 Kiritimatiellia bacterium | reverse complement strand
TGCCACAGGGATGAATGGCCTCCGTGGCTTCGCAGGGTTCCGCAAAGACTCGACCTGCGTAGCCAAGGCTACTCCGGCGGAGCAGGTTGCCCCGTCCCGACCTCTTCGAGTCGGGACCGCGGGTTGCTTCACGTTTCTCGCGCCCCTCATGGTTGCGGCGGCCATGGCGGCCACGGGGGCCGCGGAGGACGCTGCTCAATCCAATGCGATGGGCGCGGCAAGAACGGTGGATTTCGAGCTGGTCTCCCAGGGCATGACCGTCGGCCGAGGGAGCATCAGGCGCGCGAGGGTCTTGCGCGGCGGCAGGGAATGCCTGGAGCAGCGCATGAAGATCGAGAGCAAGGTGGACCTTCTCCTTTACAAGTATGACCTGAAAATGGAGGAGGCCTGGGTAAGCGACGGGAGCGGCCTGGTCGCCTACAGCCTGGAGAGCGTCGAGAAAGGGCTTGAGAAGAAAATCAGGGGTGAGCTGGCCGGCGGCGTTTTCCGGTTTGATATCGAGGAGGCGGGAAAGAAGCGCACGTGGGAAACGCCGCGCGATTCATTTGAGATTTCCGCCCACGCCTTTCCTGCGCCGGCGTTTGCAAAAGACGAGACCAGAAAAATGACCGTGCTGGATCCGGCCGCCTGCGCCGTGTCCGGGCGCACCTACCGCGGCGCCGGCAGGGAGGAACTCAAAGTCGGCAACGAGAAGGTAATGTGCGATACGGTTCTGATAGAAGGGCCCGGGGTGCGCATCCGGCGCTGGATTGCAAGCGACGAGCTTGGGCCGCTGGTCCTGCGCGAGGACGGCCGCGAAAAGCGCGGCTCCTATTCGCGCCGGGCGGTCAGTCTGCGCCGGGAAGCTGATGGGGGTAAATAATTTTCGCGGGAAACAAACATCTAACGAAGGAATAATAAACAATGCATTCAAAGGCAATCCTGGTTGCGGCATCATTGCTGCTGGCCGCCTTCTGCCTGGCCGGCTGCGCCACTTACCGCGGCATGGCTTCGGCCGATCTGACCGATTTCATCACCGGCGTGCCCGGGGTCGATCACAACTCAAAGCTTGAGTTCCTGCCGTTCAACCATTCCTGGACCAACCGGGCCTTCAGCCTGAAAAAATACTCTAGCGTCTACGTCGCCCCGGTCACCACCCGCTTCATCAAGCCGGGCTGCTGGGTGAACAGCATGAGCGCCCATATTACCAGCGAAAAGGGATACCGGGCAGAGGTGGATGAGCTGGCCGGATATTTCCGCGAGCAGGTAGCCGAAAGCATCCGGGCGTACGATAAAAACAGCTTCAAGATTGCGGGGGCGCCCGGGCATGGGACGCTCTGCCTAGAGCTGGCCCTGACCGAGGTGGTTTTTTCCCGCCCGGCGGCCTACGCCGGCTCAATGGCGTCCCCGGTGCCCGGCACGTCCTCCGCGGTGGACGCCACGCTCGGAAGCTCGGTGGCGTTCGAGCTGCGCCTGAGGGATGCCGGCAGCGGTGAAGTCGTGTTCACGGCCGCCGACCGCCGCACCCCGCCGGCCAAGGTGTTGGATTTAAACAAGCTTTCCTTCACAAGCTCCGCGCGGGAGATCTGCCAGGAATGGGCCGGGCTCTTCGCACAGTTCCTGAACATGGATAAACAGGAAACGCTGCGCGCGCGGAAGTTCAAGGTCAAGCCGTGGTAGCTTTTTTTCTAAGAGTTGCATTCAAAAGTGGACTTTTGCATGCAGTATCCAGAAGTCAGTAGTCAGAATGGCGGCACACGCTAAGATGCTTAATGCCAGCAAGTTGCTCTTGTTACCATATCCAGGCTCAGCGGCTCAACTGTCTTCGTCCCGAGCTAAGACCGAGGGGAACTCGCCGAAGTCCGAAGCGCTACACCCAGGCGAGCGCCCTGGCTAGAAATAGGGGCCTGTCCGCCTATGCCCGAGCGCCGGCCAGGGAATCCAGATTCATATTATGCGGAACTGGATTCCCGCTTGCGCGGGAATGACATTGACCCACCCGCATGCCTGTCATTCCCGGGACGGGCGTTTCGGCCGGAACCGGGAATCCAGGTTCAGGCATGAAATTAACTCAAAAGTGACAGGATTACCCGGTAAATCATAATCTCGTAAAAACTATCCTGTATTCCTGTCAAAATCCTTTTGCTGATATCTTAATTGATACGCCGGAGGTTCCCGCCGGCCCCGGCCGGGACTCGGCAGGATTATTACATGCCGCCGAATACGTTCCGGACCGCGCGCAGGTTCCCGTAGCCCCAGCGCATGTCCGGCAGCAGGTAGCTGCCTTCGGTCCATTCATTCCAGCTGTTGATCGTCATGAGCGGCGCCTGTTTTGGGCGCTCATCCAGGTAGCGGCGCGCTTTCCAGAGGCAGGCCTCGAAGGCTTCCGGGGTGGAGTTCAGGACGACGCATTCTTTGCCGAAGGAGGGGTTGCGCTGGGTGTTATCCCACCCGATGGAAACGTGCGGGTAATAGGTGCCGTAGATCTTTTCTTGTGTGCCCCAATGCCCGATGGCCTTGTCGGCCCAGGTCACGTAGTCGCCGGTTTCCCCGCTGGTCATCCCGAACTGGTAGCAGGTGGAGCTGTCGAACCCTAGCGCGCGGGCGGTCTTGTATTCACCGCGCTCTTCCAGCTTTGCGCCCGGCCCGCCGCCGACGCCCGCGCGGGCAATGGCCTGGATATCGAGCCCGGGAAGTCCGCGCTCCCGGCAACGGTTCCGCATCCATTTGAAAGCGTCCCGGGTAGCCTCCACGCCGTCCAGTCCCTTGACGAGGTTGTTGGTGTCGAATATCGAGAAAACCGGCTTGCCCGCTATGCGGTAATAGCAGTCGAGCTGAATGTATTTCTCGATGATGCGGTCGAACATGGGCTCAAGCTCCCGGCGGGTCACCCGGCCGCTCCAGAGTTCTTTTTTGGGTTTGCTCCAATAGGTGTCCGTGTGCATGTCCCACAGTGTGGCAACGGTGTGGTTGGCCCACATCAGGTAAAACCTGCAGCCAGTTCCCTTCAGCGCTGGAATCAATCCTTCGTTCAATTGCCTCTCGAAGCAGGCGGCATTGTCATACCAGTACCAGTCCATGATGAAGACGTTGATGCCGTGCGCGAGGGCCAGCTCCACGTGCTGGCGCATGACCTTGGGATCGGCCTCGTCCTGGCAGCCGAGCAGGGGTATCTTGGGCATGTCGTGGCCCGGAAAGCGCGGCGTGCCGCGCCGGACGGTGTACCATTCGCCGTCCTTCTCAGGCCAGAAATGTTCCGTGCGCGGTTCGTAGTGATAGGAGGGCCAGATATAGGCTGCCACGTCGTATTTTTTCATCGGTTTCCTTCCTTGTCCTGGAATTTGTTATGTGCCGCAAACGTAAATTGATATGAATCCTTCGCTTTTCTTATGGAGCACCTTCAGGCCGCTGCGGCGGATCATGCCCTCAAGTATCCAATCCAAAGTCGAGAACTCAGCCTTGATGTGCTCAATAGTCTGCCGGGCCGCCTCGTCGCCGGCCCTTTGCCTGATGCCTTTCACGGTTGCGTTGAAAAATTGATCGTAATCCTTTGTCTCCGCGGGAAAAACAACGTCGCGCAGGTAGAGCCGGCCCCCGCTGCGCAGGCGGCGCGCGATGGCCGCGAGCGCCCTGGACTTCCAGAAGTCCGGCAGGTGATGCAGCGCCAGCTGGGTGATAATACCGTCCACGGGCCGGGCCGGCCGGAATCCGGAGAGAAATCCGCCTTCCGCAAATGTCACGTTTTTAACGGAGCGGGCGGCCGCCTTGCGGCGCGCAATCTCCAGCATGGCCGGGGAAACGTCTGTGGCGTAAACGTGACGGACAGCGGCGGCCAGGGCAAACGCGCATTCGCCGGTGCCGGTGCCGATCTCCCAGATGGTTGAGCGGGCTGTGAGCGCAAGGGCTTTGCGGATTTCAGCGGCCTCGGCTTCCGCGTTCCGCAATTTCCGCATGAGCCCGTCATAGGCTGCCGCCTGGGCCCGGTTGCGGTAGTCCGTGCCGACCTGGGCCGCCTCATCACATTGCCACGGGTGCTTCATTTGTTTGATGCTGCATCGCTGCAGGCCTTGATTGGCGATTCGAACCTGTCGCGGGTGAAGAATGCTGCGCAGTTGTTGGTTGGCCTGATAGTAATTGCCCAATAAAACGCATCATGATTTGCCGCGCTTTGGCGGCAATATCCTGGATGCCATGGTTGGCTTTCCCGGTGTCTTAAGTATCTTCAGCCCGCAGTATTTGGCTATTGCGTTGAAATTACGGTCATGGTGAAGGAGAAGAATATCATGTTCAATCGCCACGGCCGCAATCATGCAGTCAACAGTATTGCGAATCGTTATCCCTTTATGCCGCAACATCCGATACAGTTCTGCGGCCTTTATGAAAGTGTGCTGGTTCATCGGTAGAAAAAGAAAAGATTCAAATCGCGATAAGGTCTCACGATAATCTTTATCTTTCCGGATTCCCTGAAGGACTTCGGCAAGGATAACGCCGCAGATACAGATGTTTTCCCCGGCGTTAAGAATCCTCTCAAGCGTGTGAACCTCAGACGAATCTTTCCCATGGAAAAAATCAATCCACACGGATGTGTCAACGATGATCACGCTAAACCTCTGCCTCTTCGCCAGGCGCCGAGTTTGCCTTGCCATGAAATTCGGCCCTTCAATTCCAGGACCTTCTTTTGACGCGCATGCCGGAGCAGTTCCTGCAGGGCATGGTCGATGATGCCCCTCCGCGTCTTAATCCCGGTTTCTTTCTGACATTTCATCACAAGATTATCGTCTAGAACAACATTTGTCCTTGTCATATCCGGATTACTCCTTTTGATACACATGATATGAGACAAATATGTGTATGGCAAGTATTTTTCATCAATTATTACTGTAACCGGCGGAAGGTCTCGCGCGCGCATATGCAATTTAGAACACAGCCGACGCTACGGGCTTAATTATGTATGCTGCATAGAAACATTGGTTTGTTAAAAAAACGGGAAAGCTGATTATGCAAAAAAGGAACTATCGGACAATAGCATGACTTTGTCTTTTTATACATGCGCAGAGGCGCTACCAGTGCCCAAGCAGGCGGGTAGAAAGGGTGGGGGTAGTTTAGAAAATCTGTCTGAGTGGAAATCTGGAAACGATAGATGTACTCGCCCGTTTTCCCATTTGTTTCAGTCTTCATTAGTCGTTTGTCGAGATACACCCCCGATGCCCTGGTCATGGGAATGGCCATAAACAGAGTCCATGATATAAGCTGCTGTTTTACAGCAGTTGCCGGGCTTCGCGCTGTTTAAT
>JBAYWJ010000272.1:0-5280 GCA_041674125.1 Kiritimatiellia bacterium | reverse complement strand
TGCCGGTTGATCCGCCCACGGTGAGCATGAATTTTATACCGAACAACTCCCCGTTCGCCGGCCGGGAAGGCACGTATTCCACCGGCATACACCTGGCTGAGCGCCTGAGGCGCGAAGCGCTCGGCGACGTCGCCCTGCACGTGGAGGAACTGGCCGACGAGATCGGCTTCAAGGTTTCCGGCCGCGGCGAACTGCATATATCCATCAAGGTGGAGAAGATGCGGCGCGAGGGATTCGAGTTCCAGGTTTCCAGCCCGCACGTGATCACGAAAGAAGAAGGCGGCGCGCTCCTGGAGCCTTACGAGGATGTTACCATTGACCTGCCTGAAATGTACATGGGCGTGGTGATCGAGAAGCTGGGCGGCCGCAAGGGCGTAATGCAGGAAATAGTCCGGAACGCGGACATGGTGCGCCTGCGCTACAAAATCCCGACCCGCGGCCTGTTCGGGTTCAAGGGCGAGCTGATGTCCGATACCAAGGGCATGGGCGTGCTGAATTATATCTTCGCCGGCTACGGACCCCATGCCGGCGAGATGCGCAACCGGCGGAACGGGGTGCTGATCAGCATGCAGGACGGTGTTACGGTTGCGTTTGCCCTGTTCAACCTGCAGGACCGCGGCCGGCTTTTCCTGGGCCCCGGCGAGCGGATTTACCGGGGCCAGATAATAGGCGAGCATGCCCGCGACAACGACCTGGTGGTCAATCCTTCCAAGGGCAAAAAGCTCACGAACATCCGCGCCGCCGGCCGCGATGATAATGTTATCCTCACCCCGCCGGCGCTGATGAGCCTGGACGCGTGCATCGCGTATATCAACGACGACGAGCTGGTGGAAATCACGCCGAAAAGCATCCGCCTCCGCAAGCGCTATTTCCGGCCGTGACGAAATCATCCACGTGTCCCGGATATATTGTAAGGCCTCAGTCTTGAGCGTGCGACTCCAACGTTGTCATTCCCGCGCAAGCGGGAATCCAGCGTCAGTATTGAAAATTCTGGATTCCCGAGCCTGCTCCGCCGTAGCAAAGCCTTTGGCTGCGACCGTCCTGCGCCCACCATAGCGGGCTACGCGACGGCGGGAGGCCGGATCAAGTCGGGAATGACATCAGCCCTCAAGACTGAGGGGATACGATATATTTTAAATTCCTGTTGACAATAATGGTTAAGTAGTATACCGTATTTACATAAACGATAAAAGCCTGACCTCTCTGCGGCCATGAGGAAAAAAAGAACTTTCAACCTGCTGATCGCGGCGCAGTCCCTGAGCGCGTTCGGGGACAACGCCGTTTATTCCGTGATCGTGGGGATGCTGCTCCAGTCCGTCGCCGGCGGCCGGCTCAGCCTGGCCGGGTTCGGCGTTGCATCCGCCCTGTACGCCAACTGCTTTTTCCTGCCCTACGTTTTGTTCGCGCCAGTGCTCGGATGGATTTCGGACCGCTTTGAAAAGAGGAGCGTTTTGTTTGCCGCGAATTTCATCAAGGCGGCCGGCGCCGCCATCGGCTGCGCGGGCATCCTTTCCGGGACAAGCCTCCACATGCTTGCCTACCTGGTCATCGGCCTGGGCGCCGCGGTGTATTCGCCCTCCAAGTACGGCATCATCCCCGAGCTGAAAAACGAATCGGAACTTATCAAGGCCAACGCCGCCGTGGAGATGACCACGATCGTGTCCATTTTGACGGGCATCATCGGCGGCAGCCTGCTGGTTGACCACCTGCGGCCGGAATGGTGCTTTCTGGTCCTGTTCGCTGTCTACGGCCTGGCCGCCGCCGTCAACCGCGCCATGGACCGGTCGGGCGTATGCAACCGCGGCCTGGCGCTTGCGCGGTCCGTTTCGGATTTCAAGACGGCGGCAAAAAAAATTATGGCGGACAAACTGCTTTTGGTTGCGGTGTTCGGCACGGCCGTCTTCTGGGGATTTGCCGCCTTTACCAAGCTCAACCTGCAGACGTGGGGGCAATCCGTCCTTAAGCTGCAGACGGCGACGGATATATCCATGCTGGTGCTCTGGCTCAGCATCGGCATTATTCTCGGGAGCCTCCTGGCGGGCAAATTCCTGAAAACCGGCGCGATAAGGGGGGCGTGGAAATACGGGTTTTTAATGGGGATCGTCGCGTGCGTCATGGCCATGGTTTACCTCCACTATGTGCTCACCATGGCGGAGCTTATCCTGATCGGCATGCTCGGCGGCCTTTTCGTTATTCCGCTTAACGCCGAAGTGCAGGCCCGCTCCGGCACGGGCAATATCGGGAAGGTGATTGCGATCCAGAATTGCTATGAAAACGGGGCCATGCTCCTGGGCACCGGGATATTCTGGCTGTTCAACAAGCTTTTGTTTTCCTCCACCGCGACCTTTTTAATCATAGGGGGGTTTTTATGCCTGACCAGCATTCTCTGGCTGAGGCCGCTGTTGAAAAAGTCCTGAAGCGGATTTTAAGGCTGTATTTCCGGCTTTTCCACCGGATCAAAATCACCGGGCTGGAAAACGTGCCGGACCGGTTTGACCGCCTCGTTGTCATATCCAACCACGCCAGCCTGCTGGATGGCCTGATCATCTACGCGCATTTGAAGCCGGACCTCAAAATCCTGGTTGACACTGCGACCGCCCGCAAGCCGTTCCTGAGGCTGTTCATGAACAACTCTCGCACCATCAAGATCAACTCCCTGAACCCGTATTCCCTCAAGGAAGCGATCAAGCACGTGGAAATGGGGACCCCCCTGCTGATCTTCCCGGAAGGCAGGATAAGCACCACCGGCAGCATTATGAAAATATACGAGGGGACGGGCTTCATCACGTACAAGACCGGGGCGCGGGTGCTGCCCATTTACCTGGATACCTACAAAACGGCGCTTTCGCGAAAAAAGGGCAGGAAGAAACTGTTCGCCCCGGTTGCCATGACCATCGGGAAGCTGCAGGCCCCGATGGCGCTTGATTCCCTCCCGCCCAGGGAAAGGAAAAAAGAGGCTGTAAAAATCATCTACCGGACCTTGACCGGGCTTTGCTATGAGACGCACAACAAATCCACAACCCTCGGGCGGGAGTTCATCCGCATTTGCGGCGAAAACAAACGGAAAACCCTGTTCAAGGATGCCACCGGCGTGGAAATCAGCTACCGCAAAGCGCTCCTCTCGGCCTTTATTCTCGGGGACCATTTTGCGAAATACCCGGACCGCGTTTACGGGTTATTGCTTCCCAACCTCTCGGTAACGGCCCTGCTGTTCATGGGCTTGCAGCTCTTCAGGAAAATCCCGGCGTTCCTCAATTATTCCAGCGGCATCGGGGCCATGAACCAGGCCATGGAGCTGGCGGATATCAGGACGGTGATAACTTCGCGCCAGTTCCTGGAAAGGATCAAGATCGGGGAGGATAATTTCAAGGGGAAAACGCTTCTTTATATCGAGGACCTGAAAAAACAAATCGGGCTTTGGGCTAAAATCAAGGCCATGTTCCGATGCGTGCGGCCCGGGCCCTTCGCCGCCGCCGGCGGCGATGAGAGCCTGGAAACGGCGGTCATCCTTTTCACGTCGGGTTCGGAGGGCGTTCCCAAGGGCGTGTGCCTGAGCCACGAAAACATCGTTTCAAACATAAACCAGTGCCTGGCGAAAATAGACGTCCGGGAAGACGATTACCTGCTGAACGCGCTGCCCATGTTCCACAGCTTCGGACTGACGGTCGGGACCCTCATGCCGCTCTTCGCGGGCGGCAAGGTTTTCCTTTACATCAGCCCGCTGCATTACCGCGTGGTGCCGGAAATCGCCTATGACCAGAACTGCACCGTCATGCTCGGCACTAACACCTTCCTGCGCGGCTTCGGCAAAAGGGCCCACCCGTATGATTTTTATTCGATGCGCTATATTTTCTGCGGCGCGGAGGCGCTGAGCGGCGAGGTCTTTGAAACCTATGCCCGGGTCTACGGCATCCGGGTGCTATCCGGCTACGGCGCCACCGAATGCTCCCCCGTCCTGGCGATCAACAGCCAGCTGGAAAACCGGCACGGCACGGCCGGAAAATTCCTGCCCGGGATTGAATACAAGATCATGCCGGCCGAGGGCATAGATTCCCTGGAGGGCCGGGCCGGGAGGCTGTTCGTAAAGGGCAAAAACGTAATGAAAGGCTATCTGAAGAACGAAAAGGCCAATCACAAGTTCCTGGTTGAAGACGCGGGCTGGTACGACACCGGCGACATAGTGGAAATAACCCGCGACGGGTTCCTGAAAATATGCGGCCGCGTGAAACGGTTCTCAAAAATCAGCGGCGAAATGGTTTCCCTGGCCGCGGTGGAGGAGGCCCTCGCGCCGCTGGCGGCGGGCCGGAAGGTCATCGCGGTCATGGGCGTGCCGGACGAGGTTAAGGGGGAAAAGCTGGTCGTGGTAACCGATATGAACGCCCTGGATATCAGGACAATCCGGGAGACGTTGAAAGCGCGCGGATTTTCTGAGCTGGCCTGCCCGAAGGAAATACGCCCGGTCGGCGAAATCCCGAAGCTCGGGAGCGGCAAGGTTGATTACGTAAGATTGAAAGAAATGATAAAAAGTGAATTGAAAATTAACACATAGCCGGTATTAAACCGGCTCTACAATGCAATCGCATCAATGTAGAGCCGACTTTATGTCGGCTATTCTGAATGCTTGCCACGCCAATGGCGCGGCCGGCTATTTTCAAGGGAGCAATAGATGGACCTGAAGAATGAGCTGGGACTGGACCAGGCAATCAAGACGATGGAGCATGAATGCCTCCTGAACATCGTCTACACGGGCATGATGATCAACAAGTCGGCCTACCGCTACTTCAGCCGCTACGGAATCACGGAAACGCAGTTCAACGTTCTGATGCTGCTCAAATACGCCCTTTCGGAAGGACTTTCCCAGGTGGCCTTGAGCAGGCGCCTGGTCGTGAACAAGGCGGATATGACCGGTTTGGTTGACCGGCTTGAGAGGAAAAAGCTCGTGGAACGTTCGCGGGACGGCGCTGACCGCCGGATCAACCTGGTCAAGCTCACCCGGCAGGGCAGGGATATGCTCCTGAAAGTTGAAAAAGTTTATTTTACGGAAGTGAACCGGCTTTTCAAGGGATGCTCGAAAACGGAAATCAGGGCCATTATCCGCGGCTTGGAATTAATCCGTAAAAACCTCCGCGAGTCCATGGACTCATGAAAGTAAAGCACCCCGCGGTCCCGACTCGAAGAGGTCGGGACGGGGCAACCTGCTCCGCCGGAGTAGCCTTGGCTACGCAGGTCGAGTCTTTGCGGAACCCTGCGAAGCCACGGAGGCCATTCATCCCTGTGGCA
>JBAYWJ010000271.1:0-5286 GCA_041674125.1 Kiritimatiellia bacterium | reverse complement strand
GACTTGAACCTGTCCGGCAGCCGCCGGACACCCCCCGACAAGTGGCTTTTTTTCCCGACAGGTTGCTTGTTGTACACGTAGTTTTTCCACGTCCAGCAGGCCGATATGGGCTTTGTCGGCGGTCTCGTGGCAGTCGGTTATGAGTTCGTACTGGAAGGCGCTGCCCATGCGGCCGTAACGCGGTTCGATGTATTCGAGTTCTCTCAGCCGCTCCAGGTGCGCCCGGATTTGGGTGATGCCCCAGCCCAGCCTTGAACGGATTTCCCGGCGGCTGAAGAAGGCAACTCGTTGCTCGATCTTCTCGGCCTCACACCGCTTCCGGATGATGGCCTTGATAACCTCATACACTCGCCGCGTCTGCGGCGGCAGTTCATCCAGGGACCGGCCCAGCAGTTCCGGCGCAAGATTGTTCGCCAGCTCGATGTCTTCAAGCGTGGCCCGAATAAACGGCACCTGGCGGCCCTGGACTGCCTTGGTCTCGATTGTCCGCTGATGCTGGTGAAGCAAGGCAATGACGTCTATCAGCGTCAGATACTTTTCATGATCGCGCCGGGTGCGCGTGCGCTCGGCCGTGAATGTGAGTTCATCGGCAAAGGGATTCACCACGGCTAAAGGTTGAAGCAACCTCTGCGCGTTGCGGAGCACGCGCAAGAGGTCTTTCTTTTCTTCCCTGGCCACCAGACCTTCCAGAGTCCTGGCCTTGCGCTGTAAGGTGTGGATCCGTTCCGTCTGCTCCCGGCTCTCGTCCACGGTAAGGATCAGGCACCGGTTCAAAAGCTCCTCATCTATCTCCACGGCCGTGGTGGTGAGAAAGATCATGACCGGCCCTTCAACGTGATATTCCTGTGTCTCCATCCGGCCCGTGGTCGGGTCCTTCCCCGTGCTGGCAATGGTCAGTTCCCCCTCCGACTGCAGGAGCTTCAACGCATATCCGGCCTTCTCCGCGCCTTCCTCTTCAACGATGGCCAGGATTTTGTGCTTGAGATTGGTCTCGCCCAGGTAGTAAAGGCTTTGCCCGGTCATGGCCGAGTATTTTATCCGGTCTTCTTCCGGGAACATCGCCAGCACAGCTTCCATGAGCGTGCTTTTCCCGGCCGCCGTTGTGCTCTGGATGATGATCGCCAGCGGCTTCTCCAGCTTGCGCGACGTGCAAGCCAGATACGCGGCTAAACGATTCGTTTCCTCTCCCACCAGGCCGCAGGTCTCGAAGGCCGCCCCGATTTTATCCACCAGGTCAGGAGACTTGAGGAAAGCCAGAGCTTCCGCCCGATCTTCGGCGGTCATCTCGGGCGCCTTCGGCGCGCCGGTGGGCGACAACGCGGCGGCGACCCGGGCGCTCTGCTCCTGCTCCAAGAGCAACAGAAGTTTGCCCAGGTCACGCTTGATGAGTTCCTTCTCCAGCCTGGTTTCTTCGGCAGCGCGTTCGATGAACCGCCGCCGCTCGCCGTCGCGGGTAAGATCGAAGCTGTCCAAGTGAAACAATTCGCCATGCCGGATGCGGATGGCAACCTTCATGACTTCCAGACTGTTGTTCTTGTCCAGGCCGCCAACTCGGTATTCGCGTGCGCCGAAGTCGGCGAAATAATATTCGCCTCTTCGGCTCAGTTCACGGTTTCCGCCACAAGCGGATCCGTTTAAGGCGGACACAGTTCCGGCCTGCCCGAGCTCGGCCAGGGGTTCACAGTTTCCAGCAACAGCAGCTTTTTCTTTAGCTACTAAATTAGCAGCTAAGATAGAAGAAGAAGGCGCGCCCGGGCGCGTGTCTGATTGCGGCTCTGACACTTTGTGCCTGGCTTCCCCGAGCCACTCCGCCGCATTCAAGAGCACCTGCAGGGACTTACCCGGTGGCTGAACTTTCATCGCGTATTCATTCGCATCCATGCCCCAGGGGAACTTGACCCGGAAGACTTCCACACCTTGGGCAGTGAGCCGCAAGGCATCCCGCTCCGCCGCCCGGTTCCCCGCCTCGTCGGCATCGTATGCCAGGCGGACCTGCTTGACGCGATGCGCCAGGATCGCGTCGAATAGTTCATCGGTAAAACCTTCCGTTCCGTAGATAAATGTCACGTTCTTGAAGCCGTTCACCCAGAACGTCAACGCATCGAATGCCGCTTCGCACAGTATGATTTCGGGTGAGTCCAGAGCCTCGACATTCCAGATGCCTTCATGCGGTCCTTGCAAGTAAAGGTGCATCGGCGTCCCCTTCCGCAAGTTCGGCGTGATCTTGCGGCCGTAGATTTCGCCGACTTCACCACAGGCGCTGAAGATCGGTAGGACTACCGAGCCGCTGAAGTGTTCGTGGCCGCTTTCCCGTATCAGCCCGAGCGATTGAAGCCGCGTCCGGATCGCCGCCCCAGCCTTGCGGTTCGCATCCGGAATGCGCAGCCCCAGCGTCCGATCGGCAAAGCCCAGCCGGAACTTTTCAATGGCTTCCCGCCTCAGCGGGCAAGCCTCGTCATACAGGCCTCGCCCGCGCAAGTAATCGAGCGCAGCCGGCGTCTTGGAAAGCCGCTCATGGTAGTAGTCCACCACCTGTCCCAGGAGCGCCGTGTCCGTCGCCGCGTCGTTAAAGGGATTATCCAGCCGGGGGATTGTCGCATTCTTCATCGGTTCTGTTGGCGAAGCCGAGAACGCCTTCCCGGCGTTGAGGATCTCGAAGGCATGGCGGAAGCTCACGCCGTCGAACTTCTGAACGAACTGGATGCAGTTGCCGGCAACGCCGCACCCCATGCAGTGGAAGAGCCCCTTCGCCGGGCTGACGATGAATGATGCTGTGTCCTCCTGGTGGAAGGGGCACTTCCCGGCCAGGTCTTTCGAGCCGTGGGGCTTGAGCTCGATCCCCCGGCTCCGCACCAGGGAGCCTAAGTCCGTCTCCCGCTTCAACCGCTCGATCTCCGCTTCGGGGATTCTTGGCATGTTGCCTCCTGTTTTCAGAACCCGGTCAAGAAAGAAAAGAAAGTTTTTGACATGATTCGCAGTTTCTAGTATTACTATAAATTATGCAAGCAAAATATGAAAGTTTTTTGGCCGGGGTTTATGATACCGGCATGCAAACAGGAAGACCAACGTCCAGACAACGCCCGCCCTTCGGTGAGCGATTATATGCCTTGCGGGAAGCCGCCGGGTTGTCACAACAGCAGGTTGCCGATCGCCTGGGTATGAAACATTCCGCTTATGCATGGTGGGAACGCCATCCGGTAGCCTTGCGTCCGGATCAGATCGGGAAGCTGACCGAGATTCTCAACGTATCTGTTGATGAACTCTTCAGCAAAGAAGAGAAGAACGGCCGGCGCGGCGGTGGACCGGTGGGAAAAGCGCGCCGTCTATTCGAGGCGGTCAGCAAGCTCCCCCGTTCACAGCAGCAGCATGTCCTCACCGTCGTTGAGGCCTTTGTTGAAAAGAAAGCGGCCGCGGCGCAATGAGCAGTAAAGAAAAGATTCTGCAGAAGATTCTATCCGGTTCGAGGAACGTCCGATTCGGTGATATGGTGACGCTCGTGAACGCGTTCGGGTTCAGATTGTCCAGGACCAAAGGCAGCCATCATATTTTCACCCGGCCCGGGGTTTATGAGCTGGTCAACCTGCAGAACGTGCACGGCCAGGCCAAGCCGTATCAGATCAAGCAGTTTTTGAACCTGGTTGAGCGTTACAACCTTAAGATGGAGGACTGAAAATCATGCGCGACTATCATATCAATATTTTCTACAGCGAAGAGGACGGCGGCTATATCGCCGATATTCCGGATTTGGAGTTCTGCTCGGCTTTCGGCGAAACACCGGACGAAGCCCTGAGCCAGGTGGAGATCGCCAAAGATGCCTGGCTGAAAGCCGCCAAGGCTGAAGGCAAACGTATCCCTTCCCCGCATTATCGCCCCGCAATTTATCAACTGGCCCCGGCCTGATTTTCCCAGGTGCCAGGACATGGACCGCCGTCAGATCGCCAGTCCTGCGCGATCGTAGCCCGCTATTTTTCCGGCCAACGGCCGGAAACCGGCTTTTTCCGAGATTCCCGCGTTTTTTGACAGCCAAGCGTTTCCCGTTAAAAAAACATGATTGCGACGAAGATGACGCAATGATGTTTTAAACGGGCATTATGGCGGTGGGACTTGTCCTCCATAGCCGCTCCGGCGACGGAGGAAGCCGCTCTCCGAGAGGGGCGCGTAGACCGGCCGCGGACTGCCGCGACCCGACGGAGGGCGGCGAACACCGGTGTCTGGATTATCGATTTGGATTTATCTTCTCTCTTCTTCCCGCGCCTGAAATACGGGGAGGTTGTGCGACCTGTGCTGAGCAGAGTCGAAGCAAGGCGAGTCTGCGAGCCGGAGCACAGCCGAGCCTTTGCGCGGGATGTTCTGCGCGGGGCGGAATTCCTGCTTTGAGGAACTGATGCCCCGCGCGGCGGCGAACAGCTGATGCGCATGAGATATAACACCTTTTTATGCGATGCGGGTGCCTCCCGCGTGGTGAAACCCTTGCGCATAAAAAGTGTTATGTGTGGTGAACCTCGCTCGTGCGCCCCTCTTCGTTCGCCGCATCATTCTTCGGCTTCGGCGTGTCCGCCTTTGGCGAGACTTCGCCGAAGGCGAGCGCGGCGACACTATCGGCGATAACCGAGCCGATTTATTCGCCGCGCTTGAAATCGGGGTGGTCTTCGGGGGTATGGTTTAGTTGGGGCTTGCCTATTGCCGGTAGGCAAACCTCTTGGGGCAGTCTTTATGGTTTAGGGCCGGGTATGCCTATCGGCGGCCTGCCCACCGTAGCCACGAGCAACGCGAGGGCGTAGGCGGGTAGCCGAACCGTCTTGGGGTAAGGGGGAAAATATCCGCGCTATTCCTATCCGGACGACACGTTGAAATATCAATTATCAAGGGCTGGCCCTGTTCCGCTCGCTTACCGGGACTTTGTCAATGGGCTTCAGTTAATTCGGTTTCCCTCCTTACTGCCATTCATGCTACAGGGCTTCTGGCTTTTACCCTGGCGCGTTTACCACCCTTTTAGCGTGGCTTTAGTTCTCGCGCTGAACGCGTCCGCCTTCTCTGGACGCACAATCCCCTGAACCCCTTTACCTATTCCGTCTTAATAAGCAAAACATGCAATTAGTAAAAATATTGATAGTGCTTCTTTATATTCGATGTTCCTGATAGAAAACACGTTGGATATAAATCGATTCCAAAATTCCCTAACAATTAAAGCGCCCGGAAAAATAAGTAATAAACACAATAAAATCGCCGTAAAAACGGAGAAAATTGGCGACACGCTGAAGAATTCATCCATCAAAACCTTTTTAT
>JBAYWJ010000270.1:0-5318 GCA_041674125.1 Kiritimatiellia bacterium | reverse complement strand
GAACGACTCCTCGGGTTTCAAATCCGGATTGCCGATGGTGTAGGCGTCGCGCCAGTAGAGCTCGTTGACCGTGGGCGCCCGGTAGCCGCGGCCCACCGAGGCTTTCAGCCTGGTGTCCGCGCCGATTTTGTACAGGCCGCTGATCTTGGGGCTGAGCTCCGCCCCCCACTTCGACTGGACGTCGCAGCGCAGCCCGGGCGTGGCGACGAACTTTTCCAGTAATGATATCTCGTCCTGCAAAAAAACGGCCCCGGTGAACAGGTCGCGGTTGCCGCCGATGCGGGAAACGCCTTCGGCGTCCTTGATGTTGACGTCGTTGTTTTCCAGGTATACTCCGCCCAAAAGCAGGTGCCGTTCGCCAATGGGCAGGGTCTGCTGGATGTCCGCCCCCGCTTTCTGGTTCTTGCTGATATCATCGGTCAGGCTGTCCGGATCCTTGTAATTCTGCCAGTACTGGTTGAGAAAGGCCTTGCTGGTCAGGCAGGTGTTGGTCTCAAACTCGTATTTATGCGTCAGGTCGAACCAATATTGGCGGTCATACTGCTTGGCATGGGGCGTCAGCCAGTCGGTTGCGCCGGGCACGCCCTTGTTCTGGCGCGAAAAACCGGAGCTGAACACCAGGCGCGACTCGGGGCTTACATCGTAATCGAGCTTGCCGGCAACGTGGTAGCCGTCGCAGGCATCGTTATCCCGCCAGCCGTCGGAGGCGTTCTGGCTGGCGTTGACCAGGTAGCCCAGGTCCCCTATTTTCGCGCCGTTGTCCAGCTGGATGATGCGCGTGTTTTTGGTGCCGTAAGAGGCGTTCAAGCCCGTGGTCATTTTTTCCGGAGGGTCGCGGGTGATGATGTTGACCACGCCGGCCAGGGCCCCGGCGCCGTAGAGGACCGAGCCCGGCCCGCGGATGACCTCGATCCGCTCCACCTGGTCGGCCGGGTACTGGGATAGGTCCGCCATCCCCAGCGAAGGAAGATTGACCGGCCGGCCATCCACCATGACGTAAACCTGGTTTGCGGAGGAGCCGCGCATGGATATGTCACTCCGCGCGCCCATGGATCCGTAGGTATCCATGCGCACATCGGCGACCCGGTCCAGGACCTGGCCGACGTTCTGCGCGTTCATCTCCTCGAGAGCCTCCCTGGGCACGACGGAAACGCTCACGCCGGCATCCCTGGCGGTCTGGGGAATGCGCGTGGCGGCCACCACCACCTCGCCGGCCTGCGCGGCCGCCGCTAACGTTTGCGTCGCGCCGCTTGCGGATGATCCTGGTTGCGCCGGCGCTGCCCCGGATTCAGGGGCGCGGTCGTTCCCGGATCCGAGGAACGCCAGCCCGATAACGATTGCCGCCGCGGCCGATTTTCTGCATGTGTTCATGTTGTTTTCCTTTCTTGTTTTTCCCGGGAAAACAAAAAAGCCCCCGACTCCCGCTGAGCCTGAAGGCTTTGAACACTAACATCCCCCATTCTCCTTTCTTGCGAAGGAGTCAAAACGGCTGTTTGCCGTTATCAAACGAGCATGAAAAGAAACGTCTTCTGACTCCCGGCTTCAGGCCTACTCCCTCGCCTTCTCCGGCAGTTGCCGGATGGCTGTTGAGGTTTCGCCGCGTCATCCCGATTTTGCATCTGGATAAGCGGTCACTTGCCCCTGGCGCGCGAGCGCATCGGGGAGACGTGATAGCCGGTCACAGTGGCGCGACCGTATCCGATTTTCACGGACTTCCGTTCTCTCTCCACGGACTTTCTGTTATTCCAAAGAACTGGTGGCAATCTATACTCCGCCTGGGCAACCTGTCAATAAATTCTTTCAATATTTTGCAATGCCTCAGTAATCATGGGGCGGCTTAATAATAACTGTAGCCGACCCGCTCTGTCGGGGCGTCTTTATGGCCTTCTGACACGGCGACAGAGCGCCGTGGCTACAATTGACCCCCGATAACTGAGGGGTTACAATATTTTTTCCTGGTTGATAGAAATTGACCGGCGCGTTATATTTTCAGTAATGAAGTTTAAGCCCGGAAACATATATGCTTGAACAACCGATAATTATTAGCGCCCTGGCCCTCATTTCCTACCTGGTAGGCGCGATCCCCACCGGCTACTTGCTGGCCAAAATAAAGGGGATTGACATCCGGTCCGTCGGCAGCGGCAACATAGGCGCGACCAATGTCTACCGCTGCGTGGGCAAAAGCTGGGGCATCCTGACCTTCGTCCTTGATTTTCTGAAGGGCTACCTGCCCGCGGCCCTCCTGCCCCTGCTCATCCAGCGCCTGACAAATGAACCGTACGGCGCTCCGCTGGCGATGCTGTTCGGATGCCTGGCGGTGGCCGGACACAACTGGCCGGTCTACCTGCGTTTCCGCGGCGGGAAGGGCATGGCCACCGGCGCCGGGGCGCTCCTTGGCTTCGCGCCCCTGGTCATGCTGGTCGGGGTTGCCGCCTGGGCGGTTCTCTTCCTGGCAACGCGCTACGTTTCGCTGGCCTCGGTCCTCGCGGCCGCTATCATCGCCGCGGCCGCCTGGCCGATCCATGCCGGTGAACGGATTATCCCGGCCACGCTGACCCTGATGAGCCTGCTGATCATCTGGCGGCACAGGAGCAACATCAGGCGCCTGCTGGCGGGAACGGAATACCGGTTTGAATTTCGCAGAAAGGCACAAAGCAACAAAGGCACATAGAACCTATCTCAAAATTGGCATTATCAGGTTTTATGCCTTCTTATTTCCCCTGCGGAGCAATGACCACCCTGAAGCCTATCATGGCGTTGCTCTTGTCGGGCAGGGCGGCGCTGCGGTTGGTGACGGACATGAAGGCGCTTTCGGAATTGTTCCAGGCCGCCCCCTTCAACACGCGCTCGGTGCGGCCGTTTTCATAAAGATCCTGGCACCATTCCCAGACGTTGCCGCCCACGCCGCGCAGCCCCCACTCGTTCACCCCGCTCTCTGCAACCGGGGCGGCCACGATGAAACCGTCGTCGTGGCCGCGGATAAAATTTTCATTGTGAAATATGCTGTAAAACATGCTGGCGCCCTCCGTGCCCTTGTAATTGCAGTAAGCGGGCGGCGGCCATTCATTACCCCAGGGATACTCCCTCTGCCTGCCGCAGAGCGCAAATCCCATCCACTCGCTTTCGGCCGGCAGCCGGCATTCATGCCCGGCCGGTATCTGCCCGTGGAAATTGCGGTTAAGCCAGGCACAGTAATTGACGGCGTCCTCCCAGGAAACCATGACGGCCGGCTGGCCGGGGAGGTTGAGGGCGTGATCGTAATATTTTTTAGGATCGTGGGCCCGGTCAAAACGCTCGTACTGGGCGTTGGTCACTTCATCCCGCCCGACCCATATTCCCAGGGCGGGTATGCGGATGAAAACCATTTCCGCGCCGGCGCCCAGGTCGAGCCGGATTTCCTCCCCTTCCACGGCAGGCACGGGCGCAGGACGGGATGCGGCCTGCGGCGCTGGTTCAACTTGAGCCGGGCGGGAATGCTCCATTGGCGGTTTCTGTTCCGCGGCCTCCGGCGCGGATGCGGCCGTTGCGGCCTGCGTTTCCGTGGACGCAACATTTTTTGCAACCGCATGAGGCTTGGCGGGGGCTGGCACGGCCGGAGCCGGGCGTCGCTCAACTGCGGCCGGGGAAGGCTCCCGGGCCGCCGGCGCCGGCCGGCTGGCAGAGGCGCGGCCGGAGCTTAATCCGCAAGCCCGGGCCAACTGCTCCCGCTCATGCGGGGTAAAGCGCAGGGCAGACTCCAGGCCGCCGAGAACTTCAGGCGTCTGCACGCTTTTAATCCTCCGGATTTCGTATGCCGCCGATTTTATGTGCGAAAGCCTCCACGGCACGACGTCGTCGCCACCGATGACCACGATCCTCTCCGGCGGGCTGTTGATGAATTTCAATGCCAGGAAATCATTCATTGCGACGGGCTGCCACACCTGCCCGTCCCAGACATACAATGACAGGTCGGAATGCCCCGGCCGGCCGCGGAAGGCAACCATGGTTATTGCCCGCATGCCCGACACTTCATGCGCAAGCTTGATGATGTTCGGCAGGGCCGGCACAACCAGCACCGTGCCGGGCCGGCCGCGCGGCGGCCGTGCGCCGGCCGCCGATGACTGCGGGCTGAAAACCGCCAGGCAGTAAACAACGGCGGCCGCGGCGCACAATCCTGCCAGTAAGGACTTGAATTTATGAAAAATATGCATTTACAATTCCACCCCGATCGATAACATCTGGGCCGGCATCAACATCAAGCCCGGCGGGCGAGTGGTGAAATTGGCAGACACGCAAGACTTAGGATCTTGTGCCGCAAGGCTTGCGGGTTCAAATCCCGCCTCGCCCACCCTGATATTCGGATCTTATCGCCCGCGCGCCCCTACCTCCCGGAGAGCCGGAATTTGCCATTGCCCCCGGAGAAGAATACCGGTTTTAGCTTTTCGCATAGCGCCGAAAAAAACAAAACCTTTGCTTGCGCCAGTCTCTCCGGGAACCCTGCGTGTTCTGTGAGAAATATCCTTTTCTTTCCCCTGCGCCAGTCCTGTTAATCGCCGTAATATTTCCTGATAATCGGGGACGTCAAGTCCTCTTCAACTTTCACAATCTTGATCTCGCGCAGGGCATTTTCCACCGAATCGGAGGCGTGCGCCGCATTCACCATGATGTCGCTGCCGAACTCGCGTCGGACCGAGCCCGGCTGGGCCTTGCTCGGGTCGGTCGGGCCGAGGAGCCGGCGGATTTTTTCCACCGCGTCCGGGCCGGCATAAACCAGGGCCAGGCACTTGTTCCGCCCGCCGGCCGCCTTGTCGGGCTCGCCGCACTTCGGCGGGTAGCAGCCGGTCATAAACTTGATGATCTGGTTGAACTGCTCGTCGCCGACAAGCGGGCCGATGTTTTCCTCTATCATGGACCTAACGCCGGCCGGGATTTCGATGTGAAACTCCTGCTCCAGCAGCTTCGCGGTCCTCTCGCCCACGCGCAGCTTCATTTTTTCGCGCAAGACCGAACGGACCGGGCCGTAGAATTCCTCGGCCTGGGCCACGCTCATGCGGTGCAGCTTGGCGGCGATGATTTTCAAGCCGGAGCGCGAAAGCATGTCAATGATGTTGCCGGGCCGTGCGTTGGGAAACATGAAGTTGTCCGGCTTTATCAGCACGAGCGTCTGATGCCAGTTGGGATCGCGGCCGCCGCCCTCAACCGCCCTGGCGAGCAGCCCGCCGTCGGTTTTGCTGTAACGGTTCCACAGTTTCAAGGTGGCGCGGGCGTCGTCCGGGCCCGAGCCGATCAGAACCGCCGGCTCGAAGTATTTTACCTTGCCCTCGTCATCCACCACGTAG
>JBAYWJ010000269.1:0-5326 GCA_041674125.1 Kiritimatiellia bacterium | reverse complement strand
TGGAATGCGGCGACGCATCTGGCAGAGCCGCGTTCTGCAAGCGGGGACATAGCGGCTGCTATGCCACCCGCTTGCACGCCTTGCTCTGCCAGCGCGACGCTCGCACCATGCTCCATGCCAATTATGAGATAGGTTCTAGTGCCTGAAACGTTCTGAACAGCTAAAATAAACAAGAAAAGATTCACCACAGAGATAGGATGAGACACGGAGGTTCGATCAAAAAGAGGCGTTTTAAATTGTTTTTGCCGGATGGCAAAAACAATTTAAAACACAGTTTGCCATTGGAGCAAGAAGGGAGCAATAATCTTTCTACCCGTATTTCTCCAACACAAGGCCGTTTTGTCATCCCGATTCCATCGGGATGACAAAATCTCCTCTGGTTCTATCTCCGTGCCTCATCTATCTCCGTGGTTGTTTTTAATTTGGGTTACGGGCATAGCGGCGGATCAAAACAGACAGGATAACCCGCATATGCCTAAAGCTTCGTCGGGCAGGCGTGATTTTTATTTATCCTGTCATCTCGTCAAGTCTTCCTGCAACTAAGGCTTTTTTTCTCCCGCCGGCTGAGCCGGCGGCTTGGCGGCGCTATTTGCTTGCGCGGCTTCGGTAAACTCGACATCGTCGAACCAGGCCTGGTCGCCGAACCCGTTGATGTTCCAGAGCCAGAGGGCCACTTCGGTCATCCCGGGCGGGGTGGTGAAGACCCATTCCAGCAGCTGCCACTTGCCGCCGGTGTCGCCCTTGCCCTCGCTGGTTGCCTCCCACTTTTTGTCCATACCGCTGGCATAGCCGCGCGCCCGCAGGAGCGTAATCCCCTGGCCCTTGCCCTTTTTAACCTTGATCCAGACCGCAAAACGGTAGGATGTGTTTTCCTTAACCTTGCAGGAAGTGATCCAGGCCCCCGAGCTTACCCGGTCCGCGTTGCTCACGTAAACCGATCTCTGGCCCGTATGGGCGGTGGTTTTGTCCCAGACCAAAGTCAGGCACAGGCCGTCGCCGTAGGTTGTCCAGCCCTCCGGCAGCTTGTCGCCCTGCTCGAAACCGGCGTTAAAGATTTTTCCGGGCTCATTCGTGACGGCGCCAACAACCACGGGCATCATGAAGAATAAGCAGGTCAGTCTGAATGTGAATATAAAAGACATAAGGACGCGACGAAACGCGTCCCTCCACGACCATGTCAGTTTTTTATTCGCGTATGTTGGAGGGCCACGCTTTGTCGTGGCCGTCTTGTTTTTCATATAAATATTCATTCTTCCCCCGTTTGTTCATTCACGACCAGGACCGACATCTTGTCGGTGTGATGGAAAGTGGGCTTGCCGCAGGGCACGAAAATCGATCCTTCCGAATCCTTGTCGCGCGGCCTGCTGCGGCAGATGTTTATATGCCATGGCTGGTCCGCCGCGGGCTTGTCGCCCTCGATGTCATTGAAGGGGATGCCGAGTTCCAGGGTCCATGAGTCAGTTTCCCTTACGGCCGCCGCGGTCGCTTTTGAATCCCAGATAATGCCCTGAAGCCCCTGCCTGCGGTCCACGTCAGTCAGCGCGCCGTTGGCATTGACGGTGAACTGGTAATATTTGTGCTTGGGCGTCATCAGGATCACCTCGACCGCATCGTCGAGCCAGACGTTCGTGTCATCGCGCCCGGTGCCGGAGGCCTTTATGCCCGCCATTTCCGGCTCGCTGCAGGTTACGGCCACATAGAGGTTGGAGGCGTCGCAGCCGATCTTGAACGCGGTTGGAATTTCAGGCGGCCCGCCCTTGATCATTTCTTTGAGGGTGCGCGCGGTACTGCTGGCCCAGAGCGCCTCATCCAGGCGCCCATCCGCTTTTGCGGCCGTTCCCGGCTGCCGGATGATTTCGATGCGCTCGAATTCTTCCTTCTGGCCGCGCTGCATCAGAAGCTCGCGCAATTTGGGTTCGCATTCTTTCCTGATGAGCTCAACCCTCCGGCCGTAAACCGTGCCGGCGCCGGCTTTTTCCCCGGCCATCTTGAGCGCATTCAGCAGGTATTCGATGTCGGCGGCCTGCAATTTCATCCAGGTTTTTTCGGCACGCTCGTAAAAGCCCTTCATCTCCTCACGCGCCGGCCCATAGAACCGCTCGTAATATTTTTCAAGCATCTGGTCCACGTCCCGGTCGCAGTTCCAGTAAAGCCGGGACGTGAGGTAGATATTCAAATGGTTGACGCCGGGGTAGGCGAGGCAGCCATTATCCTTCCACGATTCCACGCCTTCGCCCTGCAGGATGCCCTTCCAGGATTTCAGGTCCTCGGAAATGACGTGCGGGAAAAAGATCGGCATCCCGAGCCGCTCGCTGTTTGGGCGGCTGTTCAGGTAATAGTCCCAGGTGTAGAGGCTATCCGGGGCGAGCTTGTCCTGCCAGGTTTTGCGGTCCGCGAGGACGCTGGGGCGGTTCGTGGGGGTGTCGGCGTCGTTCTGGCGCCAGCGGCAGATCATGGCAATCACGTTGGTGTGCAGGCCGATTTTCGGGGGAAGATAATAGGAGCCGTAAGGGCAGCAGCCGATTTTCTTGCCGGGATGGCTCTTCTGAATTTCGCCTGCCACCCGGTTGACAAAGCCCCAGACATAGTCGGACATGAACCCGGCATAGCCGCGGGAGGGGTCGTCCTTGCCCTTGCACAAATCGCACTGGCACATGCTGGCATAACCATCCGTCGGCATGATCGGGAAGGCCTGCGCTTCCGGGTAAGTGTCGAAATAAACCCGCGCGTATTCAAGCATGTTTGAATACAGCCCTTCCGATGACAGGCAGGGTTTCCCGCCTCGGGAGTAAAGGTCGCGCTTGCCGTTGTAGAGCGCGTAATAATCCGGGTGGTTGGTGCGGGTATAAGGATGGCTCAGGATGACCTGCATGGAGTGCCCGAAGCCCTGCGGGTGAGCTCCCAGGCCAAGCCGGAAATACCAGAGCACGTCGTTGGTTACACCCGCGGCATGGGAGAAGAAATCGGCGAAAGTTATGGATCGGCCCGCGACGTCCGGCCTGACCTTTTTGTTTACTTTCGGCAGGGCGATGTCGCGCTTTTCCGGAATGACCTCGCCCAGCTCTCCCGGCATGTACCATTCCACCCCGAGGCTGCGCAGGAAATCGTGGACCGCATGCAGGGTCCCGGCGCCGTCGCTCGCCCAGATGTCGAGCGCCTTGTTGTAGCCCTTGAAGCTGGACTGGTCCCAGGCAATCCAGTTCCGGCCCGTTTTCTTTTCCCACTCGGCCTGCACCCGCGGGCGGTCCTCGCGCGACTTGCACCAGAACTCCTGCGGCTGGACGTCTTGGTCAAACCCGACCAGCGCGATCCAGTTGTTGCCGGAAACCACCCGGAACATGTCCCTTTGCAGGTCTGTATCGGTCACGCCCAGCTTTTCAGCCCAGGGGCTCGGGCCGACGTATATATGCCCGGGAACGTTCGTGCCGGGCGCGGTGACGATTTCCAGGCTGGCCCCGCTCATTTTGAAAAGGTGCAGCTGCAATTCGGCGGCGGCAAGTTTCACCGCGCGCGTAGGGTTTTCGGCGATGACGATATCCGCCCGCGGCTGCCCGTTTTTTACGAGAAAAAAATCGTCCCGGCCGGCCTGCATGCAGCCGGCAACCGCGAGGATGCCCAGTATCAAACCTCCGAGATTCGGCAGTATGTTGACTCTCATTGTAAGCCCTTCCTTTCCCGGCGTGCTTCCAAGTGCAGCGCTTGCATTAATAGCATGATTTCTGGAGCTTCATATCAATTCGGGCGTCTTTTGGCAAGGATTCTCAATTAAACGAATTGCTGCGGCCGGACATGAAATCGTTTGACACTTCTGCGGCCGGCCAATAATCTTTGCGCGTTAGCTTTTTTACCGGCTTAAAATTGCAAAAAAAGGATCATGCCCATGCGCCCAAAAACACACGCACAGAAATCCTCAGCGCAGACGCTGGTTGAAACTGGCACGTCCGAGAAGCGCTCAAGGAAGCAATTGCGCCTGGCCGCTGACGGATTTATTTTCCTGCTTGAATGGCAGGGCAAAGCCGGGCCCTCCGGGCGCTTGGAGCACTCCGGTGAATTCACGCTTGCCCATTTTGATTTTCCGGAGGGCGCCCCGGGTGAATATCACATCAGCGTCCAGCAGCCCTTTATTGACATCAGCCGCTCTTGGGTCGGCAAGTTCCATGCGTGGCAGGGGTTGGAATTGACCTCAATTGCCCTGAATTTCAGCTTCAGCACCGCTGCGAACCGCTCCATGCCGGTCATATGCAATTACAGCCGCGCCGGCGAAAACCGCGGCGTGATCGGCCTCATGGACCAGGTCCCGCAGACGCAGGTCAACCAGCGGCCGGTGTTCGACGAGTCCCCGCTGAAGATCCTCCAGGTGAAATTCTCGCGCCGGCGCGCCGGCGGCGAATTCCGCGAGACGGTTGTCATATACCGCGGCCGGGCGCATTTTTCCGAGGCCGTGCAAAGCTGGATGAAATTCTGCCGCCAGAGGCAGGGTGTTGAATGTTTGCCCGCGCCGGCCTGGGCGCGCGAGCCGGTCTGGTGCTCGTGGTATTCCCACCTCTACATCCTCAACCAGCGCGACGTGGAAGCTCAAATCCCTTATTTGAAAAAGGCCGGCATCCGCACTGTTCTCATTGACGCCTCCTGGTTCCAGCAGAAGAACACTGACCGCGGCTGCCAGCTGGATGCGGGCGAATATGTTCTCAATAAAAAATTCTTCCCCGATTTTAAAGGAATGGCACGCCGCCTGCATGATGCGGGCTTCAAGCTGATGCTCTGGTGCGCACCGCTCTTCATCGGCAAACTCTCCCCCAACCGCAAGGCCATGGAGCGCTGGTGCGCCTGGGACGGCAAGGCGCGCTTATCCATCCTTTGCCCTTTCTGCGCCGAATCAAAATCTCACGCGCGCGGCGTGATGGAGCGCATGATGCGCGACTACGAGCTCGACGGCATCAAGCTGGACTTCATGGATGCCGGCCTTAAGGACGACCTGGCCTTGCCCTGTCTTGACCCGAAGCATGACCACGGCGACGGCAATTTCGGGCTGGCCATGCTGGAATTCATGCGTGAATTGCGCGAGGGCATCCTCGGCGTGAACCACGATGCGGCCATCGAGTACCGCATCGCCTACAGCACGCTCTCCACCCTGCCTTTTGCCAGCTGCCACCGAGGCAATGATGCGCCCTTCGACGCCGATTACATGCGCCGGGAAAATATTTTTCTTAGGCTCTTCTGCGAGTATCCCGCCGCGGTCTGGACCGATTACGCTTACTGGCATCCGGGTGAAAAGCCGGAAAATATTGCCATCATGCTGGGATCGCAGGTGTTTTCCGGCGGCGTG
>JBAYWJ010000268.1:0-5329 GCA_041674125.1 Kiritimatiellia bacterium | reverse complement strand
TGTCTTCATAAAAACCTCCATGTAAGTAATTCTTACAAAGCCTACCATGCCGGCAAGGGAGTCAATTCAATTCAGTCCCAACTTTGCCGGACTAATTTTCACAGCTCTTTAAGCGACGGCGGAACCCGGCGCGAACCTCTCCGTAGCTTTCTGACAGCGAAGGACGGGTGACTGTAAATTCAGTGTTAATTTTCCAAAGCCGGCAATATATCCCGCAAGGCACGCCGCGCAAAACTGAAAAAACAACCAGCACCCGATCAGCCCCTTTGAGTTCAATCCTGCCGCACCCGCCCCTGACGCATAATGCCCGCTGCCTTGGATGATAAAACCTGGTCATTCCCGCTTGACATGCATTCCTCTTTATGCAATTTTTTTAATCAAACTGGCAAAAGGTTTGTGCCGTTGCGGGCACTGGCGGCTTGCGGTTCCGGACACGGGCCGGCCCGATTCAACCGGCAAAAACAAGAGCAGGTAATAATTCACATCAGGAGCAAACCATGGCAGTCGGCT
The DNA here is from genome assembly GCA_041674125.1 of Kiritimatiellia bacterium. Classification (GTDB taxonomy): domain Bacteria; phylum Verrucomicrobiota; class Kiritimatiellia; order JAAZAB01; family JAAZAB01; genus JAQUQV01. The sequence goes on along the minus strand of JBAYWJ010000268.1, from coordinate 4,819 downwards.
GGTCGCCCGACGGATCCGTGCAGGAACAAATTGACGCCACGGTGGAATCCGCCGTCCAACTGGCGAAAAAACAGCTGCCGGGAGGGGAAAGCCTTTACTTCTGCGAGAAATGCAAGGCCGCCATTCCCGAAGAGCGCCGCGCGGCATTGCCCGGGGTGCGCACTTGCGTCAGGTGCCAATCAGAAGAAGAAACCCAGGAGAAATTTTCACCTGCGACTGAACCGTTCTCGGGCCGCCCGTTTCAGGCGCCGCAAGCGCAACTCAATCCCGGACACGCGCCTGCTTCCGCGCAGCATTTTCCGCCGGTGACCGGGAAAGACGGATAGCAGCATGGTCCCGCTTTACGGACTCTCCTCCTCCTGCGCTGAAAGTTCCTCCTGCATTTCCAGCGGCAATTCCGGCGAAAACCAGCGCTGGGCGATAAAAGTGGGAACAATGGCCGTTGCTATGACCACGGCAACGAGCACGGAAAACTGGGCGGAATCAATATACCCCGCCTGGAGCCCATACAGCGAAGAAATGGTGCCGAATGTGAGCCCGGTGCTCATCAGTAATGTCGTATAATTGGCGTGTTCCTTTACGTAGTGCCGGGCAACGGCCCAGACGCCGATGAACTTTGCCCCCGTCTTGACGGCAAACAGCATCAGGAGCAGCGCCCAGTTGGAAGCCAGGAGGGCCAGGGAGACATTCATCCCGCCCTTGATAAAAAAGCATGGGGTGATCATCGCAAAAGCAACTATCCGCAACTTCCGCTGGAGCTCCTTTTTCTCCCTGAACATGGGCGCCAGCATCAGGCCAAGGACAAATACGGGCAGGACAGCCTGGCTTCGCCCCCAGTGGCCCAGGCTCATCAGGACAAACAGAAGCAGGAACAGAAATTTTATTTCAGGCTCAATCACCCTTGCCCCGTACCTTTCAAATATGCGCGGCAGGAATCTGGGGGCCAGGATGATCAAGGCGGCGGACCCGGCCAGAAACCACAGGGTGTTCAGGCTCCATGCGGCAAACGACAGCGACAGGGCGATGGCAGTTCCTATATCGGTAATGAAAGTGGAAGCCATGATGAGCTTTCCGATGGGTGTGGCCGTCAAGCCCGTCTCGACCAGGACGGCATAAACCACCGCCAGGGATGTCGTGGACAAGGCACACCCCGCAATCAAGGACGCCTTCCACGTCCAGTGCGCGATCCAGTAGCAGTAAGCAATGGCGGCCAGGTAGGGAATCAAAAATGAAAAGCCCCCTATCAGCACGCTCTCCTTTAATTTTGACTTGAGAATTTGATGGTCAACCTCCGCCCCGGCCAGGAAGGTCAGCAGTATTCCGCCAAAACCGGCCATGAAATCCATCCATTGCGGCGGCTGGAGGTGAAACAGGTTGCCGGCAATAACCCCGATAACTATTTCAATTATGGCTGCCGAAAGCGCCATTTCCACGGAAATGGCGCTGGCAATGAATATCAATAATGCAATTGCCGTTGCGATGTAGATTTCCATATTCCTCCAAAACAAAAAAACTCCCGCCGGACGAACGCGTCCGACAGGAGTCATCAATCCAATCAAGGATAGTTCCCGGTGAACTCCATCACCCCGCATGAATTCGATGCTTATATTTGACGGCCCGCGGGATGTCAATTTAATTATCGGTGCCATTCAGCTTTATCCCAGCCCGCGCGTGCCAGCCGCAGGGCGGCTTATTTACGGATTGGCCTGAATGCGGCGGCGCCGGCCAAGGCGTGCAGTTCGAAAAGCGCTTCTTCTGTTCAGCGGGCAAAGATCGCAAAAAGTTTCGGCTTGCAAATCAGAGGCCATTGATTATAGTTCCGGTCTGAATATGCAGTGCAAAAACCAAACTGCATCAAAGGAGGAAGAGGCATGAAGAAGATATTAGCGTTGTTCGTGCTGGCGGCTTTTGCGTCCGCCACGGCCGTCATGGCCCAGGAAGCGGCTGCGGAAAAGAAGGCGGAAGCAACGAAAGCCCCTTGCGTGTGCTGTTGCGACAAATGCCCCATGGTGGCCATCAAGGCAACCAAATGCTGCGGGCAGGACATGGCCTGCAAAAACGTTCTGGCCGTCAAGGATGGCTGCGCCATCTGCTGCGGCTGCGGAGCCGATTGCAAATGCACTCTCAAGGAAGGCGATGAGACCAAATGCAAATGCGGCAAGGATGTCAAGAAGGTCAGCCTGAAGGGCATGTTTGTCTGCGAGAAGGACAAGGTCATTTGCAACAAGGAAGGCAAATGCTCGGTCTGCGGCGGAGATTTGAAGGCCGTAAAGGCCGAAGATACCAAGCCCGCCCCTGCTCCCGCGCAGTAATGGCGGTTGTTTTTAAAAGGGCATGCCGCTCAAGGCATGCCCTTTTTCTTTTCAGCGGCAGGCCAGCCCGCTTTCCGGGCCATTCAATACGTCCAGATAGCGCCGGTAAATTTCGGCGACCGGCCTGACTTTCTTCGTAAAGCTCCACTGGCTGCTGTTGGCGGCCTCCGTTTCAAGGTGGATCAGGCGCGGGCACATGGCGATTACCGGCACCAGCGCACGCCAGTCAATCGTGCCCTCGCCGGGGACAAGGTGCTGGTCTTCCCGGCCGTCGTTGTCATGCAGGTGCATAGTGACCACGTGCGGGGCAAGCGTTTCCAGCACCGGAATGGCGCCCCCGGAAATATTGGCATGGCCGGAATCATAGCATATTCCCACCGCCGGGTGCCCGTAACCTTCCACGAACTCCAAAAGTTCAGCGGCGCTCTGGATTAAAAAGTCCGCCGTGAACCCGTTTTCCAGCGCGAGCACTATCCCCAGCGCCTGCGCTTCCGGCGCGAGGATATCCAGGGCGCCTCGGACCCTGTCCCATGCCGCCCTTTTCCGCTCCGGCCCCGGCCATGTTCCAAAACCAACGTGGATTACATATGTTTTGGCCCCAAGGCCGGCCGCGTTCGCCATGAAGCCAAGATGGCGGCCGAGGATGATCTTGCGCGTTGCGGGGTCCTCCTCTGTCAGGTGGCAGGCGCCGCTGTAAAGTCCGTGACAGGCCGGCGCCGCCAGCCCCAGGCGCGACAGGATCCGGCGGGCGGCGGCGGCATCTTCGCGCTTCTCCAGGTCCAGGTTGCCGCGCCGCGCGTCAAGCATGATGCTGCGAACGCCGGCTGCTGCCACCTCACGGTATGTTTTTTCGAAATCCACCACGCTGGTATCCCAAACAAAATAGGCCAGGTTGAGTTTCCTGGATTTGCCTGAGCTTTTATTATTTTTATCCATTTTTTCCTTTTTTTGGTTAATTATTCTAAAGTTTTTAATATTAAACCAAACAGATTGTTTGTCTACTTTTTCATGTCCGGAATAGCAATCCGGCTGATCATTGTCTGGATTCCCGATTCCGGGGAAGGATCGGGAATGAAAAATGAGCGCGTCCGTTTATTGGCCCGTTAGCGGTGTTTGCCCGTCATTTTACGGTCTGATATTAAAGCATTGATTCATCCTCCAATATTTGAGAAAGAATTACGTCTTTTTTGGTGTTTGGCAGCTTAAAAACCTATCATGCTTAAAACCGCTCATATTTTTCCAGCCATTTTTTCCCTGGCCTTGATTGTTTTTTTTACTGCTAATCCGGCCGAAGGCACAAACGCGCCCCCGCCGGGGATTGAACCTTCGACCAACGCGCCGCCTCACCTGACATTCCGGGAGCGGATGGACCGGGCATACGACGACCTCAATCGCACCTTCATTTCCTATGCCCATAAGTCGGACAAGTGGCTGTGCAACAACGACATGATCATGGAGGAAAACGATGCCAGCCGCCTTAAGCTGGGATTCACCACCCAGTACATGGACGAGGAATTCAGTTTCCATCCCTCCGCCAAGCTGCGCCTGGCGCTGCCGCGCACCAAGCGCCGCTACCAGTTCATCGTGGACCGGTTCAGCAACGAGACCATGCCCGAGGGCGAACGCGATTTCAACGACCGGCGCGACCGCAACGACAATCGCACCTCCATCGGCATAAGGCGCGTCGGCGTATCCAACCCGAACATCCACCGGCACATTGACATCGGCTTCAGCCTCCCCAACATAATCCCATACATCCGCGCCAACGCCAGCTGGTGCCACGACTCGGCGCCCTGGAAGCCGCGCCTGACGGCCCAGGTCTCATGGGAACGGGATGACGGCTTCGGCGCCAAAACCCCCTTCGAGGTCAAACGCGAGGTGGGCCGGCGGCTCTGGCTTAAATCATACAGCGAAGTCTCGTGGCTCGAAAGCGACCCGGGGCTCTTTTTTGTCCAGGATTTTTCCCTGCACTGGCTGCGGACAGACTGGGACGCCATTTCGCCGCTGATCGAAGTAACCGCCCGTAACCGGCCCTACAATTTCGACGACAACGGCTATGACCATCCGGACAACTTCATTGAAAGGGTATGGTTTTCGGTCCGCTACCGCCGCCAGGTATACATGGACTGGCTTTTCATCGAGTTTGAGCCGGGCTTTTACTACAGCCGCGAATTTGATTTCAAGTTCGAGCCTGTGACCCGGTTCAAGGTGGAGGCCGTGTTCGGTACCACCGCCACCAAGCGCGCCAATGTCCACGACCAGCTCGCGCCGGAAATATAGCCGGGCGGGAATGACCTTGACCTGCCCACCATTTCATTCCCGGGCCAGCCTGCCTTCAATGCTGTCATTCCCGGGACACTCGTCGCGGGTGGAACCGGGCTTGCCAGGGCGTCGGCCAGGGAATCCAGTCTGCAGAATGGATGGAATCATTGCGGAAACGTTCAACTTCTCCGCCACTGGCGGATCCGCCCAAGGCGGACAACTTCCAACACCGGACGTTTCCGGGG
>JBAYWJ010000267.1:0-5331 GCA_041674125.1 Kiritimatiellia bacterium | reverse complement strand
TACGGCATCCGCTACGAGCACGGAATGTTCCGCCAGGAAATAGAAAACGGCTGGCAGCGCGAGCGCCCGGACGACTGGCTGAAATACGGCTATCCCTGGGAAATGATCCGTCCTGAATACACCATCTCGATCCTGGTTTACGGGCGCATTGAAAAGGTGAGAAAGCCGGACGGCACCACGCGGCAGGTCTGGGTGGACTGGCAGATGTTCGAGGGCGTGCCCTACGATGTGCCCATCATCGGCTACGGCGTCAACACCGTCAATTTCCTCCGCCTGTGGAGCTCGCGCGCCAGCGAGGATTTCCGCCTGGACGTATTCAACCAGGGCGACTACATCAACGCGATGCAGGAGAAAAACTGGGCGGAGACCGTCACGCGCGTGCTGTATCCCTCCGACAACACCACGATCGGGAAGGAGTTGCGCCTTATCCAGGAATATTTCCTCGTGACCTGCTCCATCCGCGACATACTCCGGCGTTTCCAGAAAAAGCACGACCACCACTGGCACGATTTCCCCAGGAAAAACTCCATCCAGCTCAACGACACCCATCCCGCCCTGGCCATCGCGGAGCTGATGCGGTTTTTTGTGGACGAGAACAACATGCCCTGGGACAAAGCCTGGGAGCTGACCACTAACACCTTCGCCTACACGAACCACACCATCATGCCGGAAGCGCTGGAGAAGTGGCAGGTGCCCCTCCTTGAAAAGGTGCTGCCGCGGCACCTGCAGATCATCTACGAGATCAACTACCGCTTCCTCCAGAAGGTCAACGTGCGCTTCCCGCACGACTTCGACCGCCTGCGCGACGTTTCGCTGGTCGAGGAGAGCGAGCCCAAGCAGGTCCGCATGGCCAACCTGGCGATTGTCGGCAGCCATTCGGTCAACGGTGTTTCCGAGCTGCACTCCCGCCTCCTGCAGTCGAAGGTCTTCCGATATTTCGCCGAGATATTCCCGAAAAAATTCAGCAACAAGACCAACGGCATCACCCAGCGGCGCTGGCTGCTGGTCTGCAACCCGGGCCTGGCCACCCTGGCCACCAGGGTTATCGGCGATGGCTGGATCAAGGACCTCGACCAGCTGCGCCGCCTGGAGCCCATGGCGGAGGACGCCGGGTTCCGCAAGGAGTTTCACGAGGTCAAGCTTCAGAACAAGGCGCGCCTGGCGAAGTACATTTACAAAACAACCGGCATCCGCGTGGACCCGGCCTCGATGTTCGATGTCCAGATAAAGCGGCTGCACGAGTACAAGCGCCAGCTCCTGAACGCCATGCACATCATCACGCTCTACCACCGCATCAAGGCCGATCCCTCCGCCGCGGCCGTGCCGCGCACCTTCATCTTCGGCGCCAAGGCCGCCCCCAGTTACAGCATGGCCAAGCACATCATCAAGCTCATCACCACCCTCGGCGAGCGGATCAACAACGATCCCGACGTGCGCGGCCGCATCAAGGTGGTTTTTCTGCCAGACTACGACGTTTCCCTGGCGGAAATGATCGTGCCGGCCGCGGACCTTTCCGAGCAGATCTCAACCGCGGGCACCGAGGCCTCCGGAACCGGGAACATGAAGCTGGCCCTGAACGGAGCGCTGACGATCGGCACCTGGGATGGCGCCAACATCGAGATCGCCCGCGAGGTCGGCATGGAAAACGTCTTCATTTTCGGCTACCGGACCGAGCAGCTCGAGCGCCTCAGGGCGGATTACCGGCCTCAGGAGTATTACGAGGCCGACGCCGAGTTGAAGCAGGCCGTGGATGCGCTCATCGGCCCGGAGTTCTCGAGGGAGGAACCCTCTGCCTTCGTCAACCTCCGCGACTCCCTCGTGCGATATGGCGACCGCTATTTTGTCCTCGCCGATTACCGGCCTTACATCATGCGCCAGGATGCGGTGGACGCTACTTTCAAAAATCAGGACCTGTGGCTCCGTAAGTCGATCAGGACCGTAGCCAGGATGGGCAAGTTTTCGAGCGACCGGACCATCAGGGAGTACGTGCGCGACATCTGGCAGGTTAAGCCCTTGCCAATCAATCCTGAATTTGTTAAAGATGTGTGCATAGAGTAGCTTTTTATTACCGAAAGGGCAGGGATATGAAAATAAGCTTCAGGTTCATGCTTGTTCTTTCATGGCTCGCCGCAGCCGCCGGGGCGGGCGCATTTGAAACCCTCCAGGTCAGGGCCTCTGAAAACGACACCAACATAATCGCTGGCCTCCTCGAGCAGGGGTTCGATGTCAATACCCCCGATTCCAGCCGGGGCTGCGCCGCCCTGCATTGGGCGGCTTATTTCAACCGGCGCCAGGCCGCCGATTTCCTGATCGCGCGCGGGGCCGACGTAAACGCCCGCAACAGCCTCGGCATGACGCCGCTGCATTACGCCGCCCTTGCCGGGCATGACGCCATGGTTGAAATGCTTCTGGCAAAAAAAGCCGAGGTCAACGCCCTGGACTGCCAGGGCCTTACCCCCCTGCACCTGGCCGCGCAGTGCGGGCACGCTGAAATCATTGAAACCCTGCTGGATTACGGCGCCGATGTGACCGTCAAGACCAATTTCCGCGGGCTGACGCCCCTTCATTGGGCGGCCTTCTGGGGCGATACGGAAGCCATCAACGCCTTGCTCAAGAGAGGAGCCGACAAAAACGCGCGCGACGACAACGGCTACACGCCCTTCATGTGGGCGGAGCAGTACGACCGTTACGATGCCGCCCGCCTGCTGGCGCGCAGGGGTAGCAAACGCCATCCCCACGAGTGACAATGCTTTTCATGATAACTTTTATTTTTGTTGTAGGTCTTCATAGCCAGCCTCGGGCTGATCCGCCTGTGGCGGGCATGCAGGCGTTTTTTGCTTAACATTGCAGATTTACCGCCTGATTCAATGATTCCCGATTACCACATCCATACCCCGCTTTGCAAGCACGCCGAGGGCTCGATGAAGGAATTTCTCGCCGCCGCAATCCGGTGCGGTCTGCCCGAGATGTGCTTCACCGACCACGCGCCCAACCCGGATAATTACGACGCCCGCCACCGCATGAGCGTGGGGGAGTTTGAGTCATACAAGGCCGAAGTGGCCTCCCTCGCCGCCCCGGCCGGCAAGACGCGTGTGCTCTTCGGCGTCGAGGCCGATTATTACCACGGCTGCGAGCGTTTCCTGCGCAAGTGGCTGCCGCACCACAGCCTTGACCTTGTCATCGGCTCCATCCACTACATCAAGTCCTGGGGCTTTGACAACCCTGATGAAAGGCAGGTCTGGGACAGCGTGGATGTGGCCGGCACGTGGCGGGAGTATTTCGACCTGGTGGGCAAGCTGGCCGATACCCACCTCTTTGACGTTTTCGGGCACCTTGATTTGCCCAAAAAATTCGGCTACACGCCCGGCGATAACGCCATCCGGGAAATGGCCCGCCCCGCCATGGAAAAAATCGCCCGCGCGGGCATGGCCGTCGAAATCAACACCTCCGGGCTGCACCGCCCCGTAAGGGAAATCTACCCGTCGCTTGCGCTGCTCGCCCTTGCGCGCGAGCACGGCGTTCCCATCTGCTTCGGCTCCGACGCCCACTGCCCCGGCGAGGTCGGCCGCGATTTTGCGCTCGGTTTGGATTGGGCTCGCAAGGCCGGCTTTACAGAGGCCGTGCGCTTTTCAGCACGCCATAAAAAAGCTTATACCCTGCCGAAGAACGGGAACTAGTGTTGTGTCCTGTTAATGCCTGGAAGGAGAAACTATTATGACCACCCGCAACCTCAGCCCGCAGGCTATGTTCGAGGCGCTGGCCAATGCCCACAGGCCCTTGTTCCGTTTTGATCCGAAGAAACATAAATTCGCGGCCTGGAAGAAAAGCGCATTTCCGAAGGTCATGGCCGCCCTAGGCGACTTTCCCCCGAAGGTCAAGCTCAACCCGCAACTGCTGGCGGAGTGGGAGGAAGACTCCCTCCGCAAGCAGCGCTGGATCATTGATGTCGGCCCGCACATCTCCGCCACTTTCCAGGTCAATATCCCCGGCGATCTCAAGCCAGGCGAAAAGCGCCCCGCCATCCTCTGTTGCCACGGCCACGGGGCCCACGGCAAGATGCCGGTCATGGGGGACGCTTCCTCGCCCGACAAGCGCGAGTCGGTCCGGCAGCACAATTACAACTACGGCCACCAGATGGCCAAAAGCGGCTTTGTGACTTATGCCGTCGACTGGATCGGCTTCGGCGAGCGCAGCGACAACAACAAGCCCAACCGCCACGGCCTCGGTGCGCGCGACGGCGACTGGTGCAATATTTATTACCTCCACGCCACCATGCTCGGGATGACTTCCATTTCCATCAACGTGGCCCACGGCATGGCCGCCACCGATTTCGCCTGCACTTTGCCCTTCGTTGACAAGGCCAGGCTGGGCGTGATGGGCCTGAGCGGCGGGGGCACGATGTCAACCTGGATGGCGCTCTGCGACCGGCGCGTCAAGGCCGCCGAGATCATCTGCTACAGCGACCTCTGGGCATACTTCGGCATCCGCGACATCAACTACTGCGGGATGCAGGTTGCCCCGGGGCTCTTCAAGCTGGTTGACCTGCCGGATCTGCAGGGGCTGATCGCCCCGAAGCCGCTCCTGGTGGATATCGGCATCTACGACACCTGCTTCGTGGTGGATGGCGCCATGCAGTGCTACCGGCAGGTGGAAAAAATATTCAAGGCCGCCGGCGCGGAAAAGAACCTGGAGCTGGACTTATTCCCCGGCGAACACGCCTGGGGCGGCAACAAGTCGTGCGACTTCTTCCGCAGGCACCTGAACGGCTGAATGGTACCCCGGGCGGGATTTGAACCCACGACCTACGGATTAGGAATCCGTCGCTCTGTCCAGCTGAGCTACCGGAGTAAAGCCATCAACGGCAGCATATGCAATTTACCAGCGGTCATTCAAGAAAAATCATTATCACCGCAATTGTCCATGAAGCGTCCTGCCCGCATATACAATTGCAGTCTGGTTGATTCGCCGGTTTTTCTGCGGGCCCAAAGTTTTGCGAGTGATGTCTTGACATCATTTATAATGATGTTATGCTGTCATCATGAGAACTACTCTTACAATAGAGGATGACGTCCTGGACCGGGCCAAAGCCGTTGCCGCTAAACTGCGCACGCCCTTTCGCAAGGTCATTAACGAGGCGTTGCGCAGCGGCCTGGAAACTGTCGAGGCGCCTGCAAAAAGGAGGCCTTATCATACCAAGCCCAGCCTGATGGGGCTGAAGGCCGGAATAAATCTGGACAATATCCAGGAGCTGCTTGCGCAAGTTGAACAGGAGAACTTCAGGTGATCCTGGTAGATGCCAATCTTCTCCTGTATGCGGAAGATCAGAAAAGT
>JBAYWJ010000266.1:0-5338 GCA_041674125.1 Kiritimatiellia bacterium | reverse complement strand
CCGCGATGGAAATAACCGGCAGATTTCCGTATATATGAAACATTGGACACACGAATGGACAACGTACCGGCGCCTGGTGGCCTATGCCAGGCCCTACCTTTGGCGCCTGGTAATCGGCGGCATCTGCGGCATAATCTTCGGATTTTCAATCGCCGGCCTGCTCCTGGGCGCCCAGGCGGTCCTGAAGAACGTCTTCCAGAACGCTTCCATCAGCCAGACTCTTATGATCGCCCTCGTTTTGCCTCTGGTGGCCCTGGTGCGCAGCGTGGGCCAGTTTTTAAGCGACTATTACATCCAGTGGGTCGGGAACCGGGTCGTGATGGATATACGCGTCCAGACTTTCGCGCACCTGCAGGATTTGTCGGTCCGCTTCTTCACCAAACGGAAAACCGGGGAACTTATCTCGCGGACCATCAACGACTCCATGATGGTGGAAAGGGCGGTTTCGGTTGTGCTGGGCGACCTGGTCAAGGAGCCCTTCGTCTTCATGGGCGCCGTGGGATACCTGCTTTACCTTGACCCGCTCCTGGCATTTGCCAGCTTGGTGCTGTTCCCGGTGTGCATCATACCGATCGCGCTCTTCGGCCGGCGCGTGCGCCGCTATGCCCGCCATGGCCAGGAGCGCCTGGCCGCCCTGGTCTCCATCATGCAGGAAACCCTCTCGGGCATAAGGATCGTCAAGGCCTTCGGGATGGAGAGGTATGAAATCGGCAGGTTCAGCGGGGAGTGCGGGCATTTCTTCAACCGCATCATGCGCGTCGCGCGCGACAAGGCCGTGATCGAGCCGCTGATCGTTTTTGTTTCCGTCGTCGGCCTTTCCCTGGTGCTGGTTTATGCCGGATGGGCAAAGATGCCGGCCGAAAATTTCATTACCTTCGCGATCGCCATGATCGCCCTTTACGAGCCGGTCAAGAAGCTCAGCAAGGTGCACCTCAACATCCAGCAGACCTCGGCCTCGGCCGACAGGATATTTGAAATCCTCGACACCCCCGTGCTGATCCGCGACATGCCCGGCGCCGCGGAGCTGAAAGGGGCGGTGAACAGGATTTGCTTCGAGGACGTGGGCTTTGCCTATGAGCACGCGCCGGTCCTGCGCGGCATCCGCCTGGAGGTCAAAGCCGGCGAGCGGGTGGCGATCGTCGGCGGCTCCGGGGCCGGCAAGACGACGCTGGTCAACCTCATTCCACGGTTCTACGACGTAAGTTCCGGCGCCCTGACCGTCAACGGCGCCGACATCCGCGGCTACACCGTGAAATCGCTCCGCGCGGTAATAGGCATGGTGACGCAGGAGACAATTCTTTTTAACGACACGGTTGCCGCCAATATCGCCTACGGCCACGCCGAGGCTTCGCGCGCCTCGGTCGAGGAGGCGGCCGGCCGCGCCCATGCCCACGAATTCATCCGGCAGCTGCCGGAAGGTTACGACACGATCATCGGCGAGCGCGGCCTGCGGCTCTCGGGCGGGCAGTGCCAGCGCCTGGCGATCGCGCGCGCCCTTTTGCGCAACCCGCCCGTTTTGATACTGGATGAAGCCACCAGCGCCCTGGACACCGAGTCGGAGCGCCTGGTCCAGGCCGCCTTGGACGACCTGATGGAGGGCCGGACCGTGTTCGCCATTGCGCACCGCCTCTCCACCATCATGCACTGCGAGAAAATCATCGTGCTGGACAAGGGCGCAATCGTCGAAATGGGAACCCACGCCGACCTCCTGGGGCTGGACGGCATATACCGCCGCCTGTACGACCTGCAGTTTCAATCGTCCTAGCGGCCGCCTGGCCGCGGGCAGGGTCCCGGAAGGAGGCAGGCCGGATTATTATGGATGATACAGTAAAAATTACTTTTCTCGGCACCTGCAGCGGCACCGAGCCGGTGGTCGGCTTCAGGCACGTGTCATTTGTGGTGGAGCACAGGGGCGGTGTATACTGGTTTGATGCCGGGGAAGGCTGCTCCTACACGGCGCACCTCGCGGGAGTCGACCTCCTTGCAACGCGCGCAATTTTCATCACGCACACCCACATGGACCACGTCGGGGGGCTGCCAAACCTCCTCTGGAATTTCAGGAAGCTCCAGCTCATACTGCCGGCCGGCGCGCCGCGGCCCCTGGCAGAGAAAACCATACCCGTCTTTATCCCGAATATCAGGGCGTGGCGGGGCGTTCGCCAGATACTTGATCAAACCGAGGGCAACTACAGCGTGGATTTCAAGCTCGACGCCAAAAAAATCAACGCGGGCTTCATATACAACCGCAACCGGTTGTCAGTAAAGGCCATGCCCAACAAGCACCTGGGAATTCCGGCGGACAATTCCTCCTGGCTTTCCTTTTCTTTCCTGATCAGGGCCGGGTCAAAAACAATCGTTTATTCCGGAGACCTGGCAAGCATCAGCGAGGTGGCGCCGCTTTTGAAAAGCAAGGTCGATCTGCTTTTGATGGAAACCGGGCACCACAAGGTTGAGGACATATGTAAATTCGCGAACGCATACAGGCGCAAAGTCGGCCGGCTGGGATTCATCCACCATGGCCGCGCCATCCTCAAAGACTTGCCGGCCGAAGAGCTCAAAGCCCGCGGCATTTTCGGCAAAAGGGTTCTGATTGCAAAAGACGGCATGTCAATCAAGCTCTGAAGGGAAATGGCTATATGTCTCTTCTGGCGTTTATTGCCGATGCGCACCTTTCCGATCTTTCCGGCACTGCGCAGTGGGCCTGCTGCAGCTGGGCGGCCGCCCTGCTATGCCGCAAAAAACCTGACGCAATAATTATCGCCGGCGATGTAACTTCGTGCGGCCAGGTCCGGGCGGCCAGGAGATTCATGAGGATGGTGGAAGGAACCGGCATCCCTTTCATCGGCATCCCGGGCAACGCAGACATGCGCAACCGCGATAACGCCGCCGGGATCGTGCGCGCGATCTCAACCGCGCGGACGCTTGTGCTGAATGACACGCTTATTGTGGCCCTGGATGCCCCGCGCGGGATCGCGTGCAAGAGGGATCTTGCCCTGTGCCGGGAGGCGCTGGGCGCCCGGGGGCGCCGGCCAATGGTTGTTGTAACGCACTGTCCGCTCGATTTGCGCGCCGCGCCGCCGCGGGTGGCCCGGATGGGCGCGCTCTTTCTCTCCGCCCATTGTCACCGGGACGCCGCCGCGCGCAGCGGCGGAAATATTTCGTTCTCCGTAAGAGGCCTGGACCCGGACAAGGCCATCGGCGGGCCGCCTTGTGTCGCTTATTTCAGTTTCGAGCGGGGCACATGGAGGCGCCGTGACGAACACTTTTCCGCCGGCTCACCGGCGGCGTTTTCTCCCGAAGAAAAGGCTGAATTCACAGATATGCTCGGGCTCTGCTGCCTCGATAAGCCGCTGGAAACCCTTGAGTTCGCCGCCTCCCGCAAGGTGCCGTGCGTTGAACTCCGGGCGTTGGAATCAATAACTGCTCCCGGGCTTTCAGGCGCGATATCCGCCTGGCGCGCCAGTGGCGGCAAAATCCTGTCACTGCATATGCCCGCCCTGAGTCACGCGCCCGGCGCGCCGAATGCAAAGGAATGGCAGCGGCAGCTTCTCCGCGGGATCCGTAACGGCATTGACCTTGTGACAATCCATCCGCCGGGCATGCCCGTGCGCGACATGAAGCCGGGCTCAATTGTCCGGAGGAATATCGTTCGGTCTTATGCCGAAAGCATCGCGCCCGCGCTGGCGCGCGGCGTAAGGGTTGGCATAGAAAACCTGCACGCGCGCGAGGGCGAACGCTCCGAAGGAAGGCGGGCATTCGGCTGCCTTCCCCTTGAATGCCTGGAGTTCGTGCGCGAGCTGAAGGCCGCCTGCGGGAGCAGCAAAATCGGAATTACTCTCGATATCGGACACGCCCGGAACAACAATCCGTATTCGCAATGCATATCACCAGGCGACTGGTATGCCCTGACCGGCATTTGCGCGCAAAGCTACCACCTGCATCAAGTCAGGAGAGAAAACGGCAAAATGGTCAATCACCGCGGGTTTGACTCGCTTTACGGCCCGCTGGTTTCGCTCTCCGGATTTTTCTGGTCATGGAAGACCGGCAGCTTGCGCCACGCGCCCATCTTCCTTGAGGTCAGGCAGATGGCTGCCCGCCTGGAAACCCTGAAGCTGCTGCGGAGGGCAATGGCTTGAATGTTTTCGGGGCGGGCGCAATACCGGCCGGAGCTTCATGGCCGCGCGCTGTGGCGCCGGTAATAAGCCATTATATCGCGGACGTATTTTTTCGTGGAAGGATAGGTGATCCCGGCCCAGAATTTGTTCGCATCGCCGCCGTCGCTCGCAGCCCAGCGCACGGCGTTTGAGCGCCCGGCATTGTATTCCGCAAGCGCGTAGGGCAGGGGATTGGATTTGTTGGCCCAGCGCGCCATGGATCTTTTCAAATACCAGGTTCCCGCGCGGATGTTGGTTTCGGGGTTGAAAAGATCGTTTTTCCTGAAATCGGCCACTTTGTTTGCCTCGGCCCATTCCCGGCCGGCGTTTTCGGTCACCTGCATCAGGCCGATTTCACCGCGCTTGCCGCGGCAGTCGTAACGGAACCGGCTTTCGCGCCAGATGACAGCCCTCACTAGCTTCGGGTCCAGCGCATTGGCGGATGCGTGCCTTGCGATGATTTCATCATAGGCGTGCATCCGGTGGTAGCGGCTGATGCCGAAAATCATCACCAGCGCCGCGGCCACCGCGAGCGCCGCCAGCAAATACAGCTTGACTTGCCTTGAAGCGTTTGACATTTTTCCGATAATAACAGTCCGGTTATTAATGTCAATGGACAGCATAAATTTATAAATCGACCAGGGGAGGGTGTAACATGAACCAGTTTGCTTCGCCTCAGCCGCCGGACGGGCGCGCCGCCAGGCGGCCGCTTACAACACCCGGCGCCAGGATATCCAGGCTGTGGCTGTTCCTGATCTGCGCGGCCGCCGCGGCTTTCATTTTCTTCTGGTATTTCTGCCGCATTGAGCCCAAGTCGGACCAGATTGCCGTCCTCATCCACAAAACCGGCCAAAATCCTCCCGCGGGTCAGATCGTAGCCGATCAGCCCGGCCAGAAAGGAATAAGCTTGGAGGTTTTACCCGAGGGGCGTTACTTCCTGAATCCTTACTCCTGGGGCTGGCGCTATGCGCCCGTGACCGACATCCCGGCCGGGAAGGTCGGGGTGCTCACGCGCCTCTACGGCAAGGAGCTGGAAAGCGGCCAGATCATTGCCGGCGAGGGCTGCAAGGGGATCGTGGCCGACATTCTCAGGCCGGGCAAGTACCGCGTCAATCCCTACGCCTACCAGGTAAACCTCTTCGAGGCCATATCCATCCGGGCCGGGTGCGTGGGGGTGGTCCTTT
>JBAYWJ010000265.1:0-5376 GCA_041674125.1 Kiritimatiellia bacterium | reverse complement strand
TTTGATTATGCTCTATCTTCATTCTTCAAGTCTCAGCCCGGATCCGACCTATGGCCGTAAACCGGAGCGCGCGTTCGGCAACCGGGTCGGCATTACCCTCTATCCCCATGCCTTGCGGCGGGCAAGGCCGGGGAGCCGCCGCGTTATGCAATGGCGGCGCGCATTGGATTTGTTTCACAAGCCCGCCACGCTTGAACTGGCGGCGGATGTTGATCACCGGGTCGAATTGCTGGTTGATTTCGGTACGGAAGTCGACGGCCGGCTTGTCTTGGAACTCACCCTCGGCGCCGGGGTTAACCTTATGGCCTGCTTCGGGGAATCGGAGCCCGAGGCGGCGGGGCTGATTCCGGGCCATCATCCCAATCCCACTTACTACTGGCGCCTGGAGCAGGGGCGCCGGCGAGTGGAATCCGAAACGCGGGGCTTCCGCTTTGTCCGGTTGGTTTTCAGCGATGTTTACCGGCCGCTGGTGCTCAGCGCAATCGCGGCAAGCGCCATTTTGACTTTCCGGGAACGCCAGGGAGATTTCCACTGCTCGGATCGCCGGTTCCAGCGCGTCTGGCAAAGCTCGCTCTATACCGCCCGGCTTTGTACGAAGGAAAAGACGATCTGGGATGGAATCAAGCGCGACCGGGTCGGCTGGTATGGCGATGCCCGCATCATCAAGCTGGCGGTGGACAACGCGTTTTTCGATCCCCGGCCCGCCGAGGCCATGCTCCTGGCCCTCCCGACCGGCGAATGGGCCAACAGCATCCCGAATTATTCTTTCGATGCCGTTGCCATGCTCAGACAGCACATAATGTTCTACGGCGTGAACCGGTCCTGCATCCGGCCATGTTATGAAAAAATACTCAAGCTCCTGAATTGGGCCCGGCGCACGCAGACCAACCGCGATGGCTTCATCATCCGCACCGACCGGCATTATTTCGGGACGATCGGATTCCTTGACTGGTCTCCATTCCCGGTTGGCGGCCGATTTGAGGAACTGTGCTGGCTGCAATGCAAGTACCTGGAGGCCCTGCGGAACACCGCCGCCATTGCCGCCATCCTGAAGGACCAGCGGACCCTTAGCGGCCTGGCGCCCCGGATCGCCGGCCTTGAACGGCTGATCGTCAGGCTTTTCTGGAACGGGCGCAAGGGATTCATCCACACCCTCAACCATGTCGGCAAGCAGACCATACCGCCCGGCGCGAAAACCGGCTGGGCGTTCGATCCCTTCAACGTGCCGATGTTGGACATCCACTATCGAAAAACATACAAAGAGGGCGTACGGATGGGGCCCAGCGGCCCTTCGCGCCAGTCCAACGCCCTGGCCGTCTTTGCGGGTCTGGCGTCCGGGGGGAAGGCGGCTGTCGTGCTCCGTCGGGTATTCGACAACCCCGGGGTGCCATCCGTTCAGACCGCTTATTTTTCTTACTACGAGCAGCGCGCCCGCGCTCTCTGCGGCGATCCCGCCGGCGCGATCATGAATCTGCGGGATTATATCGGGCGCATGCTGGAGACGGAAGATGCGGCCACGGTCTGGGAAGCTTACGACCCCGCGATGACCGACCTGCGCAAGTACTTGGCCGTCGAAGGCCGCCTGTGGACCTGGCCTACCAGCCTTTGCCACGGCTGGGGCGCCGGCGCCATACCGGTTGCCGCGGAGTTCCTGCTGGGAATCACCCCGGCGGCGCCCGGTTACGGCGCGGTGGCGCTTGCCCCCTGCCGGCAGATCCCCTGGAGTTTTGAGGCGACGGTGCCCACGCCGCTTGGTCTCATCCGGGTGGAACGCGCAACGCGGGGCGGCGCAGTTCATTACACGATTCCGAAGGGAATGCGTCTTACACCGGAAACACATGCGCGCCTGGGCCGGGAGGGTAGTTTCTTGCGGGTGACAAAGAGGTAATCGCCGTCGACATAGGGCTTTACGCTATTCGCGCTTTATGTTTCCGGCATCAAAGCGCACCTGAGTCGCCGCATAGCTGCGCATCGTGGAGCAGGAGCAATTCGCCGCTCGCTCAATGTTCCATGCCTGTTGCGTGATAGGTTCCAGACAAAGCGGGGCATGGCGCGTTAAACACGCCATGCCCCGTTGTTTTTTTGCCAGAGCGGATTATTTCTTCAGCGGTTCGGCCGCTTCCATTTTCTCGCCGGCCTTCTGCCAGCCCGAGATGCCGCCCGCAAAGTGCTTCACGTTGGTGTATCCGAGCTTCGCCGCCGCCTCGGCCCCGGCCTTGTAGGCGCCGCACATGGGGCCGCCGCAATAGGCTACCACCAGCGCGGCCTTGTCCTTGGGCAACAGCTTGGCAAGGTCGGCCTTGGCGGCCTCGAAGTCAATCGCGCCGGGTATGTGGCCCTTGGCGAAGGACTCGCTGCCGTTGCAGTCGATCAGCACAACCTTCTTTTCCGCAACCGCCTTTTTCAGGTCGTCCAGGCTGATTTCAGGAACACCTTTCGCCGCGGACTCTTCCCCGCCGGCCTGAGCAAAAATCGCCAGGGCGCAGAACACCGGAATCATCATCATGAGCTTTTTCATATTTCTTTCTCCTTTATGGCTGTTTGATCCGCTAACCCGACTTATTCATGAAAACTTTGTTTTCATCAACCAGGTTCCTGTTCCGGCTTCACCTCCTTTCCCGGCCGCATTGTCAGGCCGTGCCATGCTTTTGCCGGACTTTTCTTTCCCGGCCGATGGCGTCGGCCGCGAGCAAGGCATCGAGAACTTTAGCAGGCGTTATTTCGCCCGCTTCGTGATGGATGGATTGATTGGGCGCGCAGGCCAGTTCAGCCGCCGGCATCAGTTGTTGCCGGCCGGCGTTTCCGAGGCCGATATCCGTAAGCGTGGTTGGAAGCCCGATCTGCCCGCAGAACGCGTAGACCGTTTCGACCTCCTCCGTGGATGCCCCCGCCAGCCGGAGGCCGGCCAGGACGCCAAAGGCGACTTTTTCGCCGTGGTAGAAGGCGTGGGTTTCCGCCAGCGCCGTGAGGCCGTTGTGGATGGCGTGGGCCGCCGCCAGCCCGGCGCTCTCAAACCCGATGCCGCTCAGCAGGATGTTCGCCTCGACGATGCGCTCCAGGTCCGGGGTGACGGTGTGTTTGTCATTGGCGAGCTTGGCGGCCGCGCCATGGCCCAGCAGGATTTCATAGCAGAGTTTTGCGATCGCCAGCCCGGCCGCCGTGCCGTAACCGCCGCACTCGTTTTCCGAGCGGGTGCGTTCGCAGGACCTTGCCTCGAACCAGGTGGAGAGGGCGTCTCCCATGCCGGCCACCAGGAAGCGCGTCGGGGCCTGCGCAATGATAGCGGTGTCAACGAGCACCGCGGCCGGGTTCGCCTTCTGGTACAGCACGGAATCAAAAACACCGCCGTTCGTGTAGAGCACGGCGCAGCCGCTGCACGGGGCGTCGCTCGAGGCGATCGTCGGGACGATGATAACCTTTATGCCCGCCCGGTCAGCGGCGATTTTCGCCGTGTCGATGGTCTTGCCCCCGCCCATGCCGACAATAACTTCTGCGCGCGCTTGCGCTATAACCGCCGCCAGGCGGCCCAGCTCATTTTCACAGCATTCCCCGCGGAAGACTTCGATGGGTATGGCACAGCCGTTCCGGTCCAGGCCGCACGCGGGGAGGACCTTGCTGTTCACCGAGGGCGAGGCCAGGATCAGGCCCTTTTCGCCCAGGGCATCTGCCAGCGCGGGCAATTCGCCGATGGCGCCCGGGCCCTGGATGTATTTTCCCGGAAAGACCGCTTTCTTGAACATGGAGCCCCCCGGTAACAAGTATGCAAATCAGCGCTGGACGCGGCCGGAGCCGTCGCCGCCGGAAAGCGCCTCGACTTCCTTCACCGTGACGCGGTTGAAGTCGCCGGGGATGGAGTGCTTCAGGCAGCTGGCCGCCACGGCGAAGTTGAGCGCGTCCTCCGGTTTCTTGCGGGTGACCAGGGAATAAATGAGCCCGCCGGCAAACGAGTCGCCGCCGCCCACCCGGTCAACGATGTCCGTGATTTCATAGCGCTTGCTCACGATGAAAGCCTTGCGGTCGTTCAGGCAGGCGGCCCAGCCGTTGTTGTCGGCGCTGCGGCTGGCGCGCAGGGTGATGGCGATCATTTTCAGGTTGGGGAAGGTTGCCAAAACCTTTTCGGTCAGCTCGCGGTACATGTTGGTGTCGAGCTCGCCCTTTTCAACCTTTACGTTTACCTTGATGCCGAGCGACTTCTGGCAGTCTTCCTCGTTGGCGATGCCGATATCAACGTATTTCACCAGCTCGCCCATGACCTCCGGGGCGGTCTTGCCGTATTTCCAGAGCTTGCCGCGGTAGTTGAAATCGCACGAGACCGTCAGGCCGGAGTGCCTGGCCGCCTTGACCGCTTCCAGGGAAAGGTCCGCCGCCGACTGCGTGATGGCCGGGGTGATGCCGGTGATGTGGAACCATGTTGCCCCGGCAAAGGTTTTATTCCAGTCAATTGCGCCCGGTTTGGCCAGGGCGATGGCCGCGCCTTCGCGGTCGTAGACCACTTTTGACGCGCGCTGGTTGGCGCCGTTTTCCAGGAAATAAATTCCCATCCGGCCCGCGCCGCGCACTATAAGGGATGTATCCACGCCGAAGCTCCTCAGGCTGGCGATGCAGCTTTCGGCGATCTCGTTCTTGGGGAGGACCGTCACGAAGGCCGCGGTCAGGCCGAAGTTGGCCAGCGAAACCGCCACGTTGGCCTCGCCGCCGCCGAAGGTGGCTTCCAGCACCGGCGACTGGAACAGTCGCTCGAATCCGGGGGACTTCAATCTCAGCATGATTTCGCCGAACGTGATTATTTTGTTGTTCATTGTTTTCCTTTCACAATTGCTCAGGTCATCCCGGTAAAGTCCGGCGGGACAAGGCTGTCCCGCCCTACCAAGAATTCAATAACAAGGTAGGGCCGCACAGCCTGTGCGGCCGCCGGCCTAAATGATCTGAATAATGGATTCCTTTCGTTTATTGTTGATCTGATTCAAACTGCCGTAAAGAACTATTAGCTCAACATTATCATATACGCCTGCAAAATGCCGCTTTCGTCCGAATTGAAAAATCCGTACCGCCCGTCCGGCGAAAGGAACGGGTGGAGGTGGCTGTTCTTGGCGCAGTTGCAGCGGGGGCATAAAAGATAAGTGAACGGGCCGGCCGGGTCTTTGCCCGGGGCGCCGAGATCGGCGATGTAAACAGCGCATTCCGGACCCATGGCGGCGCTGGCATCCGTGATCAGCCGGCGCCCGGCGGCGTCGGTTGCAAAGTGCCAGAAATGAGGATTTTGACAATCGCGGCTCAGATCGTTGCGGATCCCTCCCGGGGTGTTCAGCCCGGCGTGGTTTGCTGATGGAACGGCCGTGCTTTCGATAAGTCGTTCTTCTTTGGGTTGCCCGGCGC
>JBAYWJ010000264.1:0-5421 GCA_041674125.1 Kiritimatiellia bacterium | reverse complement strand
TCGGCGCCACATGCGCAGTCTTCAACGTCTGCCCTCCAAGATTAAGCGTTTCTTTGATCATCCCAAAGTCGCCTATGCAAAAGTCGCTTGAATGTCATAACTTTAATTGCCGGGGTAATAGTTAAAAAGTCGCTTTGTTTCGGTTTCCCTAACAAAAGGCTCCAATTGATAAACTTAATTATTTCATTATTATTGTTTTTTTCCGTCTGTCAAGAAATCTTTGGGAAGATCAAACGGGCATGAACCAATTTCTCTCTTCCTGCGTCCGGATAAGTTTAACCCATGATGGGACTCAACCCCAAAACTGCCCTGGATGACCAAAATTTCCCGAATCAGGAAAAATATAGGCAGGATAAGAAAAAAAATGGTCGCCCTTGGATTAATGACCAATCATTTTCCCAAGTGCTTTCGGCTCTTGTTTTGCTAGTTTTGTACAATTACACTTCTATATCCGTGTTTTCGGGGCGCTTCCGGGGCTCCTAGAAAAATTTAGGCTGCAAGATTCATGCATTATGCTGCACTCTTGACTTAAGAATAAACAATGATATATATTGAATTATCAGGGGTTTACATTGATTTTTAATAGTGTAAAAATCATTTATGCTTTCTCTTAATCAGAGGGTCGCGGGTTCGAGCCCCGCAGCCTCTACTCTCATAAAGTCCCGCCCCTGCTTTTCAAACAATTGTTTTGCATTGTGTTAGGGGCAAACCCTGCCGATATAGCCATATTCCGTTGTCTCTTGGAAGCAATCCGGAATTATGTATTGCGACCTTCATCCAAAACTTTGTTCCCCTTCCCCGCCGGCAGGAAATTCTCGCCCGTCACGACTTTTCGCCCGGTCTTCTGCTCCAATTCACGGCGGGCTTTTCCCGCAATGGCGCCGCCTTGCTTCCCGGCCTCGGAGTTTTCCGGCACCCCGGCGGCCTGGACCGTTTCGGCGATCTGCCGGGTGGAAAGCTCGGCCAGGGCCGTGAGAATCAATTCCGCCTCGCTCATGTGGTCGCGCAGGTTCTGACTATTAAGCCCTTTGATGGATTTGTGCTGCTTGACCGAAACCCCGCTCCACTCCTGATGGATGATATTGGTCAGGATGGCGTATTCATCCTCACCCTTTACCTCGTGATCCTTCCAGTAGTCGGTCAATTTGTTGCGGGTTTCCTGCCCCATCATGCGCTGCTGGATCCATTTCTCGCTTCTTCCGTGCCGTTTCCAGTATTCACGGGCGCGGTCGAGCGATCGGGCCGGATCATGCATGTCCTGAATGCGCTCGTAGCCGACCTTGGCCAGCCAGAGCTTGATAGGCTCCGCCTTAGGACTGGGAACCGATTGCACGATCCGCAGAAGTGTCTCAGGATCGGCCACATCCGTCGCGTATCGTTTCCCGTCTGCGGCCTCCAGTTTCAGTTGGTGACAATTTGTCACCGACTGACTTCCTTCCTTCTGGAGCCGCTCTTTCAGTTTGTTCCAGTATTTCCTCGCGGTCTGGTAATCCCTTTGCTGGATCAACGCGGCCACGATATCCACCACTGAGAAATACCACGTTTCAGCCTTCTCGTTATAAATCCGGCGGATTTTGAAGTCCTCGAAGACGGCTAATGCGTTTTGTTCATCCATATTGCCTCCATTTTCCAGCCGCAGGTTGACACTTCAATTTTCGACAGATTGGCGATAGTTCAAAATCTCCAAACCGGTAACAATCTGTAACCGGTTGACCGACTTTCTTCTTGAGAGGACTTCCCTTAAATTTTTTCCCCTCTACGCCAGATCTGGATCGTCGGTCATCATGCTCTTTTGTTGTTTTGCGGAGAGTGATCCCTTCTTTTTTTGTTTGCATTCCAAATTACACCCAGCTCTAGCAATCTCGGTAATTTTAGTTTATCAGGGCGTAATTCGAAAAGCCAGTTGAAAAAATAAGTTACGCCATATCTGCTTGAATCTTTAGTAATTTTAAGCATTATTCACACCCGTGCTTCGTCTGGCGTATCATGGCGGGGTTTGCTCCGGAAAATGGCTGCCGCGCCGATCGGGATAACGGCAGAAAAATAATCCGGCCTTACCGGGCTGCTGAAAATGACAAATCTTCAAATGAGCGGCTCAAACCCGGACAGCACGACAAATGCGGCGGGTGACAAGTCATCGATTAGCCGGGCAAAAACCCATATCTTCATTCTCATCCCCGTTTGCCTGTTCGCGGTAATCCTTTCGGCTTTAAGCCTGGTCCGGCATTACAGCTTCGAGTCCTTCGAAGACCTGGCCATGTTCGACCAGATGCTCTGGAACGCCTGGCACGGCCGCGGCCTGGTGACCACCCTGAGCGGCAATTACCTCCTGATGTTCAAGCACCATTTTTTCGGCGAACACTTTTCCCCGGTTCTTTACCTTTTAGCGCCCCTCTCGGGGCTCAGTCGCGGCCCGGAAGCCCTTTTGTTTTTCCAGGCGCTGGCGGTGGCGCTTTCGGCTATACCGGCCGCGCTCTGGGCGCGCGCGCGCCTGGGAGCGCCCCGCGCGGCCGGCTGGGTTGC
Source organism: Kiritimatiellia bacterium (assembly GCA_041674125.1). Lineage (GTDB taxonomy): Bacteria > Verrucomicrobiota > Kiritimatiellia > JAAZAB01 > JAAZAB01 > JAQUQV01. The sequence continues at coordinate 2,898 of JBAYWJ010000264.1, read as the reverse complement.
GTGGCTGTGGCTGGCGCTCCCTTCATTGTGGCTGGCGGTGCTTTATGATTTTCACATGGAGTCACTTGGCCCGGCGCTGTTTTTCATGTTTCTCCTGGCCCTGCACCGCCGGAGCCCGTGGGCCTGGCTGTGGGCGGCGCTGTTTGCGGCCACCAAGGAAGATGCCCCGCTCTATCTTGCCTTCACGGCCATCATCGCCGGATGGCTTTCAGGGAGGAAGCGGACAGGAATGATTCTGGCCCTGGCGGCGCTATGCTATTTTCTCCTGGCCTGGTTCTGGCTGATCCCGGCCTTTTCCCCAACGGACCGCCCGCTGCTGGCCGGGCGGCTCCTGACGCCCGCCCTGTGCGGCGGTTTAAACGGCTGGATCGAGACTGTTTTTTTTGACCCGGCGCGATGGAGCGCACTTCTGAAGCATCTTGCCGGCTTCGGGTTTCTGCCTCTCTTCTGCTGGCCGGCCCTGGTCCCGGCCGGCGCCGCCATGGGGGTGATGTGGCTTTCAGGCGCCCGGGTGCAGAATGAAATACTTCTCCACTACCCCCTTTCGGTCTACCCCCTGCTGTTTTACGCGGCCATCGAAGGCCTCCGCGCTATTTTGAACTGGCAGCAGGGCCGCTGGCCGCGCGCACCGCGCCTGCTTGTTCCCGGCATGGCGGCCGGATTGTGCCTGGTTGGTGTATCTTTCCAGTGGCTGAGCGGAGAGAACGCCTGGCAGGCGGCGATGCGGGCGGCCTCTTGGGAAAGAGTTGTCAGTCTTGATTCCGCCCGCAGCGCCCTGCGGGCGCAGGTTCCGCCGGATGCCGGCGTGGGAGCCAGCCAGAACCTCCTGGCGCACCTCGCGCGCCGCGCCTCAATCGCCTGGTTCCCTTCGCAGGCTGACGCCGATTTCCTCGCCCTCCTGGCCTATTCCCACACCGCGCCCGATCACTTCTATTTCAGCCGGCTGCGGTCCGTGCTGAACGAAGCCTCCGCCTATGGCTGCCTGAGCCTGGTTGACGGGCGGCTGCTGATTCTCCAGAAAGGCGCCGGCGACAGGCTCGCGCCGGCGCAGGTGGATGGCCTCACGCTGGTGCATGAAAGCGAAAGCCTGGCGCACCAATCCGGACGAGGAGTAAAAGATGCCGATGCGATTAACGGCGTGGCCTGGTTTTGGACTCCTGATGACCGGCCGGGCTACATCCAGTACGGTCCGTACCAGGATTTGGCGCCGGGCCGCTGGCGGGTGACTTTCCGCTTAAGCTTCTCCGGCCCGGCGGACAAGGAGTGGCTGCTGCTGGACGTGGCGGAAAACGACGGCAGCCGGACCTGCGGCCTGGCGCGCCTGAAGGGCGCCAGCCGGGGTTACACCAACGTGACTCTCAGCGCCGACATGGCATCCGGCCAGAAGGTTGAGTTCCGCTGCATGACCGAGGCGCCCGGCACGGTCCGCCTTGACCGGCTTTCAATATCGGAATGAGCATGCGGGTGATTATTTTGTCGTTTTCAGGCTTTCAGCTTCGGTCTTGCGCTCCGACTGCTGCTGCTGGATGTGGGACTTGGTTTCGGCCTTTTGAGCTGCAAAATACTCCTTGAGCTTCGCTTTCTTCTGGTCCATGGTGAGCGCGGCGTCGTTGGCCACCGAGGTGAAGTAGCTGACGTTTTCGGTATGCTGCTTGTCGCGGAACGACACGTTTTCCTGGTACTGCGATTCAAAGAACGTGGTCAGCTCCGTTTTCTGGGCATCGCTCAGCTTGGTGTTGGTTGCCAGCTTTGAATTCAGGAAGGCCATGTTCTCGGTGTGCTGCTGCTGGGCAAAGGCCTTGTTTTCCTTGTACTGGGTTTCGTACTGCGCCACTATGGCATCAGTTTTTTCGGAGCCTTTCACACCCTTGAGGCCGTGGCGGAACTGCTTGTTTTCCTGCTTCTGCTGCTGGATGTGGGCCTTGCGCTCCGCTTTCTGCTGGGAGCGCTGGCATTTGACCGTTGATGAACCGGTGGCATCATTTTCTGCAGTTGCCCTGCCTGAAAAAACCACAATCATGAGCATGGCTATTGAAATTGCCAGGAAGGTTTTCATGTTTTCGGCCTTTCTTATATTAATGTGAATGTTTCCTGCCATTTAACGGATGTCAGTGTTCCGGTTCTGTATTTTCCTCATTATTCTTTTTCCGGAGTTTCATATCAAGCCAGAAAGGGCGGCAGGCCTGCCTTTCGCCGGTTTTCTGCTGGTGGAACTGCTGCATCCGGCCGAATTGTTCCGCGCTCAGCATGTCCTTGATGGCGAATATGTTGTTTATGCGCAGGTCAACTATTTGCGCGTGGATCGCCTTGATTTCCGTTACGAGCGGGGCAATGCTTTCGCGGGTTGCGCCGGATTTATTAAGCTCGGACTTCATCTGCTGCTGCTTGTTGCGCAGCTGCTCCATCAGCGCCTCCATCTGCTGCCGCTGTGACTGGCGCAAGGCCTGTATTTTTCCCTTCTGCTCGTCGGTCAGGCCCAGTTTATCGGCAATTGCTTCAAAGCGTGCTTCGTTGTCGGCCCGCTTCTGCCCGAATCTCTGGTTTTCTCCCTGGTTGGCTTTGGGCCCCTCGCCGGCGGATAGCGGAGCGGCCAGCAGGAGCGAAAGGCACAGGACCGCCGAAAGTTCAACCAATCCTGATCCGCGTGTTATTTTATTCATGTTAAATCCTCCTGTTTGTTTAAGTAGACGCTTTTGTCCCTTCAAAAGTTCCCGCTACATGAGAAGGAGTTCTATGCTGCTGCCGAAGCCTGAATGCTGGTCGAGGAGTTCAATGTTGCCCGTCAACGCATTTAAATCCGCCGCTGCCGTGGCCCCGCTGACTGCGCCGGGCCCGTTGCCGGAAGGGCCGGGCGCTTGCATCAACAAGGCCGCCGCGGCCACGATCAGCACGGCGGCG
>JBAYWJ010000263.1:0-5428 GCA_041674125.1 Kiritimatiellia bacterium | reverse complement strand
GGTTGACCAGTGGGCGACATATTACCCGGAAATGACGGCCGAATGGATCGCCGGCTTGAGGGATCCTTCTGTGCGCAATGCCGCCGCCATGGCCTTGATTGCCAAGTGGGGCGGCGACAACCCGGCCCGGGCCGCCGCCTGGATCTCCGACCTGCCGCGGGACGGTAACTGGAGCGACGAAGTCAGCCGCATGGTCAAGGTCTGGTCAAGGGATGCCCCGGACGAGGCCGCTTCCTGGCTCCTGAGCCTTTCGCCGCCGGCCGTCCATCTTGACCCGGCCGTGCGGCAGCTGGTTCACACGGTGATGAACGCCAATCCCGAGGGGGCCATGGTCTGGGCCAACGCAATTTCAGCCACAGACCAGCGCCACCGCCTGATGCAGGAGGTGGGTTACATCTGGATGCGCCGGGACCCGGTCCAGGCCGCGAACTACATCATGAGCTCCGACATGCCGGACTGGATGAAGCAGCGGCTGCTGCGCCGCCGGCGCTGATGCTGGGAGCATATTCATGAAGGCGCTTGGATTATGCGGGATGATGCTCGCCCTGTGCGGCGCCCAGCCGGCGACCGGCGCCGCCGCGGGCCCGGGCCAGGTGCGCATGTTCACGTCCGAGCCGGCCTGCTTCGAATTCCTTTTCACGGGCGTTTCCGACAGCGCCGACGGGAAACAGGTGCTCTCTTTCAACCACCGCAACGACCGAACCTACTTTGTGCGGGTGGGGGAGCAGCTCGGACCATACCGGGTCGCGGCGTTCGAGCAGAAAACCGAAAAGGTTTTTATGCCTTCGCTCAACGCCAGCCTGGACAGGCCGGCCGGGCGCGCGGTCCTCTCCGGGCCCGGCAATGAAACTCTGGTGCTGGAGCAGAACAAGCCCCTGCCATGGCCCGGCCGTACCGCGTGGCTGGTGAAGCTGGATAACGGCGCCTGGTGGAACGCGAACGAGCTGGACGTGTTTTCCGTGAGCAACACCCTCGTGTTCGTGGAGGAAATCGACGAGGGCGGCATGGTGGTCACGGCCGGGGACGACCTGGCTTTCATTCCCGTCATTACGGCGGCGGAAAAGGAGGCGCTGAAGAACATCTGGGCCGAAAAGAAGCGCGAAGCTTTGATGCAGGAGCAGCTGGCCCGGGTGCGCTTCGAGGAGGAGGAAAAGGCCCGCGCCAGGGAATCCCCGCCCAAAACGACCTTTGTTTACCTGCAGCGGCCGGTGAACCAGGTGGAGATCCGTGGCGCGCCGCGGATCTTTTACGGGACCGAGTTTCCTTTCCCGACCGCCTTCAAGGTATGCCCGGGCGCCTATACCGTGGATGGCAGGTTTATCGCCGCGCCGTTCGTGCTCCCGTGCAGCTTCAGGACCTACCGCTGCGGCATGTCCATCAATGTGCCTTGAGCGGACCGCCTGCCCGCTTCAGGATGCCCGGGTTCGACAGCATGTCGTAAAGGCTCACTTTGCCTGGGATAAATCCGGGCGAAGCATGCCTTCCAGTATGATCTTGTCAATATCTATGATCTGGATGAGGAGGCCGTCTTCGCGGAACATCCGTCCAAGGTAGGGGGCGCCGGGCGTTTGCAGGGCGTTTTCCTCGAATTCCGGGCTGCCGCTTTTCATGAGGGCGGCCACCGAAGCGGCCATGAGCCCGAGCTTGAGGGGCGGCCGGCCGCCGCGCTCCATCTCGACGGCGATGATGCGCGTGCTGAGCCGGCGCTTGCAGGGCTCGCGGCAGATCAGCATGTTCAGGTCAACTACGACCACCGGCTCGCCCCTGAGATTCAGTATCCCGGCAATGCAGCCGGGCGCGTCCGGGCGGGGCTGGAGATGGACGCAGGGGACGATGCAAATCACCCGGTTGGTTTCGAGGGCATAAGTGCTGTCGCCTGCTTTAAAAGTCAGATAGAGCATCGTGGTAACGGCTCAATCAAAAATATAACAGTTCCGGCGCGGGAAATTTTCAACATCCAGCTTTGAACATACAGCAGAAGCAATGGTTTTGATAAGCTCCGGGATCAGGAACATGCTCAGACCTTGAAGCGCGAAACCTCGGTCTGGAGTTCGTGCGCGGCCTCCTTGAGCTGGAAAGTGACCTCGTGGAAATGCTTGAGCGACTCCGAAGTGTTGCGCGCGCCGTCGGTGAGCTGGGTCATGGCCTCGCTGATCTGCTGGGCGCCGGTGGCCTGGGAGCGCATGCCGTCATTCACGGATTCATAGCGAGGGGTCAGCACCTTTATCTGCTCCAGGATCTGGTTGAGCTGGTTGCTGATGTTGCCGACCGAATTGACCCACTGCGACACTTCGCCGTTGAATTTGTCCATTTCCATGACGCCGGCCGTAACCGAGGACTGCATTTCCTTCACGGTCTGCTCGATATCCAGGGTCGAGACGGCGGTCTGGTCGGCCAGGCGCCTTATTTCGCGCGCGACGACCGCGAAGCCACGCCCGTATTCGCCCGCCTTCTCGGCCTCGATGGAGGCGTTGAGCGAAAGCAGGTTGGTCTCGTCCGCCACCTTGGTGATGGTGGTGACGAGGCTGTTGATGGCGCCGGCCTTCTCGTTGATGGCGGAAAGCTTGGTGGAGATGGAAGCCGTGGCCTCCGAAAGCTGGCCCATAGAGCTTTTCATGTTGAGCAGCCCCGTGTGCCCCTGGTCCGCCAGGCTCTCCGTGTGCCCGGCCGTCTCCTTGATGTCCTGCATGGTCTTGGCGAGTTCCTGGGAGGTGGCCGAGATTTCCTTCACCGAAGCCGCAATCTCGGTGGTGGAGGCGCCGAACTCGGTCACGGTGGTCTCCTGCTGCCGCGCCGCGGCGGCAATCTCGGTGGCGGTGGAAACCATCTGCACGCTCGAGCGCTGCACCTGCCCGACAAGCGAAGCCAGATACTTGGTCATGAGGATGACGGACTCGGTCAGCTTTTCGGTTTCGTTCCTTGCTTTTCTGCCCCGGCCGGCTTCGGCCTCAATCTTCTGGAGCTTGTCCGCCACGCGCCGGCGGGCCTCGGCCAGGTTGCCTTCGGCAATAAGCTGGGCGATGGAAACGGCGTAGTCGATCGGGCGGGCGATGGCGCTTCCCATCCATATGGCGAGGATGATGGCCAGGATCATTACCAGCGCCCCGCCGATGACGCCGAAAGACATTATGCGCACCGTGCCGTCAATGAACTTGGCGATGATGGTATAGTTGTCGTCCTCGTACATGGTGGAATAAATTACCCAGTCCCAGGGTTCAAAGTAGACGACACCGGCGCATTTTATGCGCGGCCGGCTCTCGCCCTTGTTTTGCCAGGGGTATTTTTCGAAAAGCACCTGGCTTTTCGGCGCGGCAATGGCCTTGTTGATCTGGCCCTGCACGAAGAGGTTGCCGTCGGCGTCGCGGGCATCCCATATGCTTTCGCCGTCGCGCTCGCCCTTGCGGGAAATGATGTAGCGCCCTTTCCATTCCCCCTTGCCGCCCAGGACGGCAATGTAGCCGGTCTTGCCCAGGGTGATGTCAATGATGGCGTTGCGGAGCTCCTTGTTGATCTCGTCCAGGTTGAACCCCACGTAAAACATGCCGATGACCTTGGTGCCGTCGTTCGCATCCATGATCGGCGCGTAGGCCGCTTCCTGCCACTTGTCCATCACCAGCGCCCGGCCGTAGTAAGTCTCGCCGGCCATGACCTTGCTGATCACCGGGTTTTCAGTCCCATCCGGGAGCCGGCGGGAAATGAAGGTGCCGATCGCCCGCTTGCCGTTTTTGTCGGGAACGGAAGTGCTCACGCGGAGCATGTCGCCGGCTTCGTTCATCTTCTGGAAAATCGTGCAGTTGGCGTGGGTGAACTTGGTGACGGTGTCTACGAAAGGCGACTCGACCTCGAAATCCGCGTTGGGCTCGATGCATGTCTGGCCCTGGTTCAGCCTGGGCAGCGTAACCTCGATTTTTTCGCCCGTGGTCTGGTGATAGGCGGTCCAGCTGACGGTTTCCGCGGAGCAGGTAAACCCGCCCAGGCGTTTGCTTTCCGCCTTGGCGCCCTTGATGTGGTCGGCCAGGCGCCTTTCTATGCTGAGCTGGGTTACATGGCACATGTCGTAGACCATACTGGCGACCTGGATGGATTCGTAGCGCGCGGCATCGTCCATTTCAACCGCGATGTTCCTGCTGATGACGTCGCGCTGCATTGGGATAAAGAGCACCGTGACCAGGACCGGCAATACCGCCGCGAAGACCGCCAGCCACACTATCCTGCCGCGAAGGGATAATTTCATGGTTTGCTCCTAATTAAGTGGTCAGAATTCAGAGGCAGTCAGAATAGCGGGAGGCGCTTCAGAAGCGTTTTATGCCATGCTTGTCAGAATAAAAACGCCACGTGTTTTCCTGCTGATATTCTGACTTCTGACTGCTGGCTTTTTCCTTGTCACGGCATCATGGCCAGGGCCATGGCCTGCGCAATTTCCCTGATCGACTTGGTTATTTCCTGCCCGATGAGATCCAGCTTGGCCAGGGCCTTGATCCGCGGCTGGACGCGCTCGTATTCTTCGGGAGTAAAGATGTCGTCAAAGAGGCGGCAGGCGTCCACCAGGCTTACGAGGACGGCGTCGCGCGGGTCGGGGATGTCGTCGCTCAAAATCAGGTCGCGCAGGCGCGCGGTTACTTCCTTGATTTCACGGTTGTCTATCATAGGGTAGCGCCTGGTCTTGAACACCCACAGGATTTTTTTGTCCTCTATTTTCAAAATGCCCTTGGCGACGAGCTGGGCCAGGATCTGCTCCTCGATCTGCTTGGCCTGGCCCGCGAAATAGGAAAGCCAGTATGAAACCGGCTGGAATTCACTTTTGGCCTGTATCTGGCGCAAGACGTTGTCCAGGAGATGGTTGCCGGTAGGATCGGTGTTGACCACCTGCATGCTCTTCAGGTCGACATCGAGCCGGTCAAGGAACGCCAGCTCAATCAGGAGGGCGCCCGGCATGGCGTATTCAAGGGCCGAGACGGGCAGGGGTTTGATTGATCCCTGGCGGTCGTCCATGGCCAGCAAAAAAATCTCTTCTGCAAAACTTAACATATCCACCTCGCTTTTAACATGATCCCGCGTTTCATTTTCAGAAAAGCTTGAGCGCCGTTTACCGGCTTTAAAATTATGTATAACAATCCATCCGGAGAATGTCAAGCGCCGGTGTCGGCAAGCATAATGGCGTTTTCCCGGTCTATTTTACGCCGTATTTCTTCCGGCAGGCGCAGCGCTTCATAAAGGCGCTCGTAAAAATCGGTCATTCTTTTCAGGTCTTTGTAATGGTCCGGCGCGAAAGACGAGCCGTCGGTCCCGAAGCAAAGCTTGCTTGCGCTCTCCGCGTGTAATTTTCCGCCCGGGGCGAATATTCTCTGCCACATTACCATGGACCTTGTCTTTGCCGTGCCGCCGGATAGTTCGGCGTAAACGTTCTTGTGGGATTTAAGCACAGTCC
>JBAYWJ010000262.1:0-5464 GCA_041674125.1 Kiritimatiellia bacterium | reverse complement strand
TTTCCGCCTCCGCCTACCTCGGCGGGAGCTCGAACGACCAGGCCACGGCCATCGGCCTGGACGCCTCCGCGCGCGTCTGGGTGGCGGGCTGGACTGAGTCCACTAATTTTCCCTCTCCATCATCGCCGCTCTGCACTACCAACAACGGCGGCCGGGACGCGTTCGTGGTGATCCTGAACGGGAGCTTGAGCTCGCTCATCCAGGCCACCTACCTCGGCGGGAGCAACGCCGACCACGCCGCGGCCATCGCCATGGATAACGCCAGCGCCCGCCAGTTTGTGGCCGGCTACACCGAGTCTGATAATTTCCCGGTCACAGCCTCCGGATACCAGAGAACTTTCGGCGGCGCGCGCGACGCGTTCCTGGTTGTTTTCAGCAACGCGGTCGGCGCCGCCGACTACAAGGCCGGCACCTTCCTGGGCGGCACTAACGCCGATGAAATCGCCGCCCTTACGGTTTCGCCCGGCACCGGGATCACTAATTTTGTCTACGCGGTGGGCTCGACTTATTCGGGCGATTTCCCGGTGACAAACTCCTACCAGAGCCTGCACGGGGGTGCCTCGGATGCTTTCATCAGCCGCCTCGGCACCCTCCTGAACAGCCTTTCCGCTTCCACCCTCCTGGGCTACACCGGCACCGACATGGCTTACGCGGTGGGGCTGGATGCCAGCAACAAGCTCTACGTGGCCGGCCGGACGGATTCCTCAATGTTTTATCGTTCGGGTGTGTTTTTATACTACCCCGGTCACACCAATGTGTACCATGGCGGTGTTGATGGATTCATCACCTGTTTCACCAATAACATCACCAATGTCTATGCCTCCACCCTGGTCGGTGGCGCCGGGGACGAGGAAGTCAGGGCGATTGCCATGGCCAGCAGCAGCAGGACCAATACCGAGTATGTTTACCTTGCCGGATGGACTACCTCGGAACATTTCCCGGTGGCCAAGGCCGGCGTGGCCTTTGACAGTGCATATAACGGCGGCCAGGATGCCTTTGTCATGCGCTTCGATGCCCGCATGACCAACATGTATTCCGGCACCTATTTGGGCGGCGCCGGAAACGAGCAGGCGCTGGCCCTGGCGCTCTCGCCGGACAGCAACAGCGTGTTCACGGCCGGCATCACCGCCTCGGGCGATTTTCCCTCGAGCGACGCACCCTATGATTCCATATTCCGCGGCGGCTCGAGCGACGGCTTCGTGAGCAAGTTCCCTGCTTCGCTTGCTTATGGCACGATTAAATGGATGAAAGAGATTAATGATACATCTGGTTGCAGCTCGCCGGCCATGATGTGGGACGGGATCGTCGTGGTCGGTATCACCAACGCTATCTGCGCCTTCACGCCCGACGGCGCCGAGCGCTGGCGCGCCGAGACGGCCTCCAGTATCACGCCGGCATTGCCGAATAGAGGGCTTGGCGTTCCGTCTGTGGGAACTAATAATGTCATTTACATTAATGACGATACCGGCAAAATCTACTCGATTTCATCCGGCGGCACGCCGACCTTACTCTTTAACAGCGGGGTTGCGCCTGATGGATGGTCAGCTATTGCGAATGACTACCAGGGAAGGTTGTTTTTTGCCCAAAATGAAAAATTATATTCAATAAGTCAAGCAGGCGCTGGTATCTGGACATCCACAATAGCTCCTTTTTCTTATTCTTTTTCTTCTCCTGCCATTGATACTAACGGAAAAATATATGCTGCCAATACTGTTGAGCCAGTTTCACTTTATGCGTTCAATACAAATGGTTCCAAAACCTATACGTGGGTGACAAATGGTCAAAACTACGCTTCACCGGCTTTGGGATCCAATGGAATGATATACCATGCTTCAAGTAATAAGCTATTTTCATATAAATCAGATGGATCGACAGGTTTCAGCTGGACTGTAGGCGCCCCTGGCGTGAACGTAGGTTCAGCTTCCTCGCCGGTGATAGGGACTAATGGCCACATATATATAGGCGGGGGAAATACGCTTTACGCATGTCATCCGGATGGTTCAATTGCCAAAACTTGGCGCGCTGACAGCACAATCAAGTCCACCCCAGCCGTTGCCGCCGACGGTTCCATAATTGTGGTGTCGTCTGGAGGTTTTGTTTATTCATTCAAACCGGATGGCACCACTAATTGGGTTTGTGAAACAGTGTATGATATTGTGGAATATGAATCGCCTCTGATTGATAGTGAAGGTACAATATATATTACAGATCTGTCGGGTGTATACGCCATTTATGGCTCCGCGCCGCCGGCGGAGAGCCCCTGGCCGATGTACCGGCACGACGCACTGCGCACCGGCAACCGCAATTTCAACCCCGCCCCCATGCTGGTCCCATCCGGCGTGGCGGCTTCGAAGGGTACCTACTATGACTACGTCCGCGTGAGCTGGAACCCAGTGCCCAATGCCACTTGTTACGAGGTCTGGCGCAACACGGCCAATACAACAGCCGGCGCCACCCGCATCCGGCGCCAGGCCGGGACGGTTTTTTTAGATAATACGATGGATCCCGGCAGGATTTATTACTACTGGGTCAAGGCCAAGACGCCTGTGGCCGTGAGCGATTTCAGTTCTTCCGACTATGGCTGCATCCCGCCCTGGCCGCCGACCAACCTTACGGCCACCAAGGGTGATCCGACCAATTACGTCCGCCTGGGATGGTCGGCCTCGACCAACGCCACCGATTATTACATTTTCAGGAGCCTGACCGATTCCACCAACACGGCCGTGCAGATCGGAACGACCACCTCCACCAACTATTCCGACTACAACGTCGAGCCGGGCGCGCGCAATTATTACTGGGTCAAGGCCGGCAACGCCGTCGCCGGCATCGGACGCTTCAGCTCTTCCGATTACGGCGGCGTGCCGTGCTCTCCGCCGGCGGGCCTGAGCGCCAGCCAGGGTGATTACATCCGCTACGTGCGCGTTAGCTGGATCGGCTCCACCGGGGCCGCTTCCTACATTCTCTTCCGCAATACCGAAGCTAACTCGGCTGCGGCTTCCGTTTTCTGCGAAACGGCCCTGCTGGAAACCAATGACTATTCCGGCACACCCCTGCGCCATTATTATTACTGGCTCAAGGCCACTAATGAGTTCGGCCTGAGCGGGTTCTGCCCCACCGCCGAGGGCTGGGGCATGCTGGAGTCGCCCGTTTCGGTCTCGGCCAGCGCCGGGGCATATACCACCACGATCAGGGTAAACTGGGAGCCGGGAGCGCCCGACGCGATCTCCCACGCCATCTTCCGCAGCCAGAGCTCTGATCCTTCCAGCGCGGTTAAGCAGTCGGAGGTGGTTTACACAGGGCCCACCGCCACCAATTACGACGACACCGCCATCACGCGCGGGCTTGCTTATTATTACTGGGTGGCTTCCTTGAACATTTACGGCACAAGCACCTGGACTATGGCCGCCGCCCCCGGCGGCACCAAGCCCATGCCGCCCTCCGATACCAGCGCCACCGACGGCACTCTCAGCAACGAGGTCCGGGTTACCTGGAGCTCCTCGGCGGGGTCTTCATCCTATGCCGTCTACAGGCACGAGACCTATGATTCTTCCTTCGCCACGCAGATCGGCTCGGCCGCCACCAACTATTACGACGATGCCGCCGCCCTGCACGGCGTCACCTATTATTACTGGATCAAGGCCAACAATAATTTCGGCTCCAGCGACTTGAGCACTTTCAATTCCGGCTGGCGCGGCATGGTCCCGCCGGATTCCATCTCCGCCACCCGGGGCACTTCGACCAGCGAGGTCACCGTCACCTGGAGCGCGGCCGAGGATGCCGCCTCCTACGAGCTCTGGCGTGGCACAGGCGGCGATTTTTCTTCCGCCTCCCGCCTTGCCAACAACGTGTCTGCGGTCTCGTACAGCGACAGGGCCACCGTGGCCGGCACGGTCTACTATTACTGGGTCAAGGCCAAGCGCGGCAATTACACCAGCACCTTCAGCCCTTCGGACTACGGCTACCGCTCCATCGGCCTGATGGACCTGGCGGCATCGGATTTCGTTTTCATGCCATCGGCTTTCGGCCCGCTGGGGCATCCTTCGGCCGCCTCGTTCAAGGTTTCCAACCTTTCTTCCCTCGGGCTGATTGAGCCGAATAACCTTATCCAGTATGATTTTTACCTTTCCGGAAACACGGTTCTTGACGGCAGCGACCGATGGATCGGCGGCTCGCAAACGGAGCTTACCCTTGCCGCCGGGGCCTCGGGGCGCGTTGTCTGTCCGGCGGGGGTGCGCGAGGCCATAGCCATTCCTTCGGACATTACCGGCCCTTATTACGTGCTGGTATTCGCCAACCACTGCCTGCCTTCTTCCTGGACCGATCCGAACCTCGCCAACAACCTTGCCGCACGGCAAGAGAGGATTACCATCGGCGGGGCCACAGCCCTCCAGCCGGTCTGGAACGATTTTGACGGCGACGGCAAGTCCGATTTAGCCCTCTTTAACGGAACGGCCGGCTCGCCGCAGGCGGGTTGGTGGAAGATTTGGCTCTCGGCCTCGGGCTACTCGCAGGCGGACCTGGCCGGGCTGGGCGGGGCGGGCTATTGCGCCGTGCCGCGCGATTACGACGGCGACGGCATTGTTGACCGGGCCGTGTATCTCGCCAACGGCGGCGTGTGGAACGTGGCCCTTTCTGCTTCCGGCGGCCAGGTTGCAGGCGTGGCCGGCTGGGGCGGTTCGGGCCAGGCGGCGGTTCCTGCCGATTACGACGGCGATGCCAAAGCCGATCCGGCAGTATATGATTCCGCCACGGGCGGATGGCGCGTATGGCTTTCCGGTGCCGGTTACGGCCGGACCGATCTGACAGGCTTCGGCGGCTCCGGCTGGCAGCCGGCCCAGTCCGATTACGATGGCGATGGCAAAGCCGATCCGGCGGTTTACAGTGATGTCAGCGGCTCCTGGGTGGTCCTGCTTTCCGGGGCGGGCTACCAGTCGGCTTCCGTGGCGGATTGGGGTGGATCGGGCCAGGCGGCGGTGCCGGCGGATTACGATGGGGACGGCAAGGTTGACCCGGCGGTGCACGGCGAGGATTCCGGCCTGTGGCGCGTATGGCTTTCCGGCTCGCTCTACGGCGAAAACGGGGCGGCCGGCTGGGGCGGTTCTGGCCAGGCGGCGGTGCCGGCCGATTATGACGGGGACGGAAAGGTTGATCCGGCGGTTTACTGGGAGAGCATGGGCATCTGGCGCTTATGGCTTTCAACCTACGGTTATGCCGAGGTGAACGTCCTCGCCCCCGGCGGGGTGGGCTTCAAGGCAATAACCTTCAGCGAGTAAATTCGAAGCACGAATATACTATTCTGCGAAGTAAAGCGCTTCGCTACGTAGTACGAGTCGAAATTCGACCTGTCCTGTGTAGCTTGTAGAACATTGATTTGTTTGGTTCTTTCTTAAATAGTGTGGCCCGATGGTATTGCCTGAAAAATGCTCATGAATCTAGACGTTATTCTAAAAGGTCATTCCCATGA
>JBAYWJ010000261.1:0-5466 GCA_041674125.1 Kiritimatiellia bacterium | reverse complement strand
GGTCCAGCGGTTTTTTTCTTTCCTGACAGCCGCCTTTGTCCCCGGGTTCCAGAGGAGGGGAAGAGTGTCGCGCTCCACGATTGAAACATCCTGGCTTTCATCGTATGTTTTTCCATCCGGGTTGACGGCTATTTTAAAGTAGGATCGATCCGGCGTCTCGATGTAAATTTCAATCACGTCGCCCTCCAGGATGGCTGGGTCGTCATCTTTATCGGCCTTGGAGTGAAGTTTATCCATCCGGCCTTCGTGGCACACGACGCCGACCACGAGGTTGGAGCCGTCGCGCGGGATGCGGAACGATACCGAGGTGTTGTTCTTTTCAGGCGCCTGGCCGGTCACCATGTCTTTCATCTGGAACCACGGCCAGGAGCCGCCGCCCCATGATGTCAGCGCCGGGTCCCAGAATTTCTTTTCCAGGTCGCCGTCAATTTTAACCGGTTCCCCGGTCTGCTTGCCGATGCCCGGGAAGGCAGGGCCGGTGCGGTTCATGCCAACCAGCATTTTCTTGAGCGGCTGCATTTCGGTTTCGATCTGGGCAACGCGCCGGTCGTAGGCCGTGTCCTTGCCGGCTTTGTCGCGGGCGCGCCTGAGGATGTCAAAATAGCGCTCGATGTCTTTTGTATCCAGGAATCCGCCCGTTGCCGATATCCTTCTTGATTCCGGCCGCATCCAGGCCTCCTCGGCGAACTCGTAGAATTCTTTCATTTCCTTGCGCGCCGGTCCGAAATAGAGCTCGTAGTATTCATCGAGCATTTTGAGGCGGTCCATGTTGAGATCCCAGTAGAGCTTGCCCTGCCAGTAGTGGAGCATGTGCGTCAGGCCCGGGCAGGTCAGCCTTGGCCGGCCGCCCTTGTAGAACCCAAGCTCCGGAGAGGTTTCGACAAATTTGCCTTCACCCACGCCGGCCAGCGCCTGCATGTCCTCCTGCAGGTGCCTGGTGAAGAACACGGGATAGCGCGGGAACTGGTCGTTGCGGTAAAAGAGGTAATAGTCGTAGATGAAAAGTTTTTTGGAGGTCAGCATTGAAATCCACTTGCTGCGCAGCTTGTCGTGCCCCTCCTTGTCCAGGAAGGTGGTGGCCGTGTTCTGGGCGATGCAGGCGACCACGTTGTCGGGAAGGGCGTTGACCCCGGAGGGCGGTTCGCCGTAGGGGGTGTATGAATTGCAGCGCAGGTAAAGCTCAGGATGCGTCTTTTTCATTTCCCCGGCGATATTTATCCAGAAATCCCAGACGTAATCCGAGGCCCAGTCCCGGGTGCCGCGTTCGCGGCGCAGCCACTTGCCGGCGTCGCGGTCGTCAATCCCGGCAAACCCGTCCGTGGGAGCCATGTTGACAACCTTGAAGTAGGGGTAGGCTGCGAGCGTCTTATCAAGGAAGTTGAGGCAGGATTTCCGGAAACCCGCGTCAGACAGGCGCGGCACGGTCAGCGTTTTGCCGTTGACCACGGCGAAATATTCCGGGTGGGCCTTCATCTGCTCGGGCGCGCCCCAGCCGAGCACGTCGCCGGTGGTGTGGCCGATCATGACGCCGTAGGAGCAGCCGTATTTGAGGCGCTTGAGCCACAGGACGCCCTCGACGTCCGTGCGCATGGCGCCGTAGTAGGTGGTGTGTCGCACCGGGAACACCGGCTCTTTTTTAAGTTCCTGTTCCGCGATGGCAATGGTTTTCTTTTCCGGGATGACGGTGCCGTCCTCGTAGGGGTTGTACCAGCGCACGCCGAGCTGCTCCAGGAGTTCGGAAGTGGCGTAGAAGGTGGCGGTGGCGTCATGGGGGGATATCCCCAGCTTGTCGTTAAAAACCCACCCGAAAGGCGGCATCGAATAGGCTTCGCCGGCGAACTCCTGCCATTTCTTGAGCTCTGCGGGCCCGGGCCCGAAAGGCGGCTTGGGCTGCTCTTCGTCGCGCCCGACCAGGACGAGGTGGTTATCATTTGCGATGATCTTGAAACCCTCCGGCTTCAGGTCATCGGTCGTAATTCCAAGCTTCTTGACATATTCACTCGGTCCCACATAAACATGAAACTTAAACTCGTCTTGCGGCGCGTTGGTGATCTCCAGTTTTGCGCCGGACATTTTTTCTATGTATTCCTGCAGGTCTTTTGCCGCCAGCTGCACGCTGGCAAGTGCGTTTGTTTCCACTATGATGTCGGCCGAGGGCTTGCCGTCAGTTACCAGCACCACTTGTCCCCGGCAAGCTTCAACCAGCGCCAGCGCGGCCAAAACCGATATAATTATATGTAAAGATCTCCGCAGTTGTGTCATGTCTGCCCCTCCATTTTTTTGAAATTGCCTGGTTAATATGAAAATCTGGACAAATAAATTTAGCGCCCGGGATAAAAATCCTTAAAATCCTCCGGGTTGAGCCCGATTTTCCTGCGGACAAATTCCGGGTTGGTGGCGAAGAGGTCGCGGAAAGTCAGGTCTTTTGTCGGTTGCCCGTTCCCGCCGACTTCACACAGCTTTTCAGCCGCAAATCCCTCGGTGGGCTGGGCGCCTTCGCGGTAAAGCATTTCGAACATGGGATCGCCGAGCAGGTGGCCCTCGCGCAGGACCAGCTCCTCGAATTCATCCCCGCTGTACCCGCCCCCGCCGCCGAAATGCCTGGTGCCATGGGCGCGGCGTTCCGGGCGCAGGTAATAGCCGAGGTTCTCAAGGAGCTTGTCGTGCTCAAGCAGGGAACGCGGGATGGGATCAACCGGAACGATTAACTTGTTCGGTTGGCAGTCGGTGATGATGGTGTTGCGGATTAGGGAATTATCTGCCCGCACATACTCAATCTGCGTGCCCCCGATAATGTTCTGCAAAATAAGGCAGTGCTCCATCAGGAAATCCGGACAGGCTTTGATGCAGGGGCCGCTGCCGCTTGCGCTGACGCAGTTGCGCAGCACCAGTTTGCTCACCGCGGAGGCATCGAGAAGACCGGCAAAAATCAGCCCGCCGCGACCGTCGAAGAAAAGGCGCGTGAGGCGGATATCTTCGCCGCCTGAAAGCACGATGCTTCCAAGTCTGGAAGCAATCCCGCGCAGGAAGAGACCGTCAAAGCGCAGGTGACTTTTGTTAAAGGCCACGATGAGGTTGTCCAGCTCGCCTTTGCCGTCCAGCCACACCCGCTCCCCCGGCAGGGCGGCAAAGGTGACCGGGCGCTCGCGCGTGCCCGTAGCCCGCGCATAGATGCGTTCGTAATAGACTCCGCCGGCTATGAGAACCTTGTCGCCCGTGCGCACGATATCCGCGGCCCGGTAAAGCGTGCGCAGGGGCTTGGCCGGGCTGGTGCCGGGGTTGGCGTCGGCGCCGTTCGTGGCAACGTAATAGGTCACTGGATCAGGATCGCGCGCCAGGGTGTCGAAAGGCACGGGTTCTGAATTCCATGCCACTCCGGCGAAGTTTATTTCCGGTTCGCCGGGAGCAGCCGGGGCCGGCTTAAGAGTTCGTATGCGGGTGTAATAGCGGGTGGAAGGCTTGAGATCCGCCAGGCTGAAGGAGCGGTATTGCTTTGAGTCAATGGTCCTGCTGTTGGTGCAGTCGGGCGTCTCGCCCCAGGCAACTTCCACTTTTGATTCATGCGATACGAACCACTCGATGTCGGCGCTGCTGGCGCCGGCCGAGTGGACATAAGGTCCGGCTGCCTTAAGGATTTTATCCGTCAATGCAAGCCGGCAATTGCCCGCCGGGCGGCCGTAAAGCCCCGTGCCCGCCGCCGCCTTTTCGCCGGCTTTCAGCGCCGTGCCGTAACGTTCCATCCCGCCCGGCAGCTTGCCCAAGGCAAGGGTTTTACCTTCCAGCCGCCACGCCGCCGCCGGCTGGCGGTAGCAGTTGTAATCTGCAAAAAGAAAAGATTCCGGCTTATCAGCTGAGATCGCTTCACCGCCGGCATTCTCAAACAGGTTCCCGGCCAGGAAGGCGTTCTTGCAACCCGCAAGATTGACTTGGGCTTTCCCGCCCCCGGAAAATTCGTTGTGGACCAGGCGCAGGCCGTCCAAGTCGCGCGCGGCGAATCCCCCGGGGCAGGCGAAAGCACATTGTTCAAAGGCAAGCTCGTTCCCGCCCGAAACGGCAACATTGCCTGTTAAATGCAATCGCTCGAAAGAAAGATTATGGCAATTATCAATCTGAACGTTACCGGCCAGCTCCACCAATCCTGTCCCGCGTCCGCGGATTAAGATCGGGGAGGCTTTCACCTTTCCCGCTTTGAGCTTCATATCTTCTCCATAGCGCCCGGCCAGGATGTAGAGCGTGTCGCCAGCCTTCAGGGCACGAGTGGCGTGTGCAAAAGTATTCCAGGCGTTGGAAACCGAGAGCCCATCGGACTTGTCGTTGCCATTAGTTGACACAAAATAAATGTTAGCCTGGTATGGGAAGGGGCCGGCGTCGGTCCCGTCTGCCGCGGCGCCGCGGAAGAGGGAGGAGGCCTGCAGGCGGTAGTCGCGGTTCAAGGGGTCGGCGAATTCAAAGTCCGGATTTATCTTCCCGGCGCCGAGCACGATGCAATCCTTGAAAAAGTGGTTGGAGACCGAACCCTGGCGGATCCATCCGACCAGGCAATGGCGGGCGAGGTCGTTGTGGGTCTCATGGTTCCATTCGCCTGCCACCGCGGTCCGCTCCGCCTCGTGGACGCATTCGCGTCCGCCCTGCTTAAGCTGGTAATCCTTATGGATGTTTCCCCAGGAAAGGTTGCCTTCCTGGCGGCTCATGCCATGATATATGCTGAGGCCGATCCCCGTGTTGAGGAAAGCAGTCGAATCGCGCAGCGTGTCGTATTGGGCCATGTAAATTGAAAATCCATGTCCGTCATTGGCCCAGGAAGCGCAGCGCTCGATGGCGTTGCTGCCTATTTGATCGCCGCGCCGGCTTTCAGAATATATGTTCATGCCGATGCCGCCGTTGAGGTATGCCCGGCAGTTGCTGACAATGCATCCGCTCGAGTGCAACACAAGGATTGCTCTGCCTTTGAATCCGGTGACCGCCAGGCCATCCAAGCGAACCCGCCGGGCCTTGTTGAGTTCAATGCCGGCTTTCCCGACAATCATGGCGGTGTAGGTACGGTTGGTGGGCGGGGTCATGTCGGCCGTCGAAATGTAAATGGTGTTTTTCTCCAGGTCATGGAACATCCCGCCCATCTGGAATTCCAGCTCGGCCAGGTTGGGCAGGCGCCGGAAACGGCTGAGGGTATTTAATTCGTTGACTGCCAGCGCCGGGGTTTTCCCGTCCAGCTCGGCGGCATAAGCGAAACGTTGTCCCTCAACCTTCCGGAACGGGGGCAGGGGCACATCCCCGCGCAATATCACCGTGCCGGGTAGTTCGGCCCGGATCAGCGTCTCGGCGTTCGGCGCGCCGATGTTTGTCCGGCAGACCGCCCCGAAATATTCACCCGGCCCGATTGTCAGCGTGTCGCCGGGGCAGAGCGCATCCACCCCGCGCTGGATGGTGCCGAAGGCCGTCGCCTGGTTCAGGCCGTTGTTAGTGTCG
>JBAYWJ010000260.1:0-5482 GCA_041674125.1 Kiritimatiellia bacterium | reverse complement strand
TGGTCACCCCCGGCGCGGCTGCCCATTGGGCGTCGCCGGTCTGCGAGGCAACCACCACCACGGTGCCGGTGGCGCTGAAGGTCAGGTTGCTGTTCTGGCTGATCGTTGCCGGGCCGGACGCAACTGCAAAAGTAACCTGCAGGCCCGAAGAGGCCGTGGCGGCCAGGGTAACGATGGAAGTGACCGGCTGGTCGGCAACCGCCGGGAAGTTGATGGTCTGCTCCTGCTTGCTGACCGTTGCGGCCACATTCACCACGTAGGGCGACGCCCCGGAAACGTCATTTGCGATCGAGAAGGAGGCGCTGTAGGCGCCGACATCGGCGGGGTTGAAAGCGACCGCGAAGTTGCTCGATGCGCCGGGAGAAACAACCGCCGGGAGCTCGCCGCAATTGAACAGGGCCGAGCCGCTGTTCGTCACGCCGCTGATGGCCAGGTTCATGTTGCCGCTATTGGTGATCGAGAAAACATTGGTCACCTGCGCGCAGCCGATTGTCAGGGAGCCGAAATCCGTTCCCTTGGCCTGCGAAGCGGCCTCGCCGCTTGCGACCACGGCGCCGTTCGTGCCAAGAACGGCGAGCTCCGGAACAAGCGACCAGACGACAAACACGGAAGCAGAAAAGCCGTGAGCGAAGAAGGCATATTCTTCATCGTTTGCCACCTCGAAGGACGCAATGGTACCCGAGACGGGGGCAGTGCTGAATGCTGATCCAAGGATATTTGTCATGTCATCCGACGTGAAAGACTTGACAAGGGTCGCTGATTTTCCGTCGGCGGCCAGGTCAAGAATCTCCATAGTGCCGGTCTCATGCTGCACATAAAGGTGCATTTGCCCCAGGCCGATGCCGCCCACCTTGACGTTCATGATGTTGGCAGTGTCCAGAAGACCGGTGTCACATAGCAAGGTCTCATTGCCAGTGACCGTATCCCAGACATAAACCCTGCCGGCAGTGGGCTTTGTGCCATCACCCTCGCCGTAATAGACAAGATCTTTGCCGCCGATGTAGTGGACGCTAAGATTCCGGACGCGCGAGCAGGATGTAACAAACACGGAATTGGAAATTAAGCCAACCCCTGAGTTTGTCAGGCTTCCAACGTCCCATTTCGTGATCTGGGTCCTGGTTCCTGCGTAATTGTTCGCATAGAGATATGCGCTGTCGTGGCTGAAATCCATCGCATCCGAACTGATATTGGTTGGCGCGCGCGAGATGGCGAACACATTGCCATTGCTGATCCAGTTGCCGGTCACAGGCAGGCTTGCCAGGTCATAATGAGGTGCGGCAGCGACGAATCCACACAGAACACGTCCAAGGTCATCCGATACCGCGCCGCCCCTCCAGGTTGAACCGAAGAAATTTGTAGGGGAGCTGCCGGCTATCGGAACGGCATCGGTCGGAGTAACGGCAGCCCGCAGCGCCGCCATGCTGTAGAGTGCGCCGGGTGCTGCGCTATTGGCCGTGAGCGTCACCCATAAAAACTGATCGCTTTCATCCTTATTCATGTTATACGGAGTTTGATTATACTTGTTGGTGAT
Organism: Kiritimatiellia bacterium; assembly: GCA_041674125.1. GTDB lineage: Bacteria > Verrucomicrobiota > Kiritimatiellia > JAAZAB01 > JAAZAB01 > JAQUQV01. The sequence goes on along the minus strand of JBAYWJ010000260.1, from coordinate 3,951 downwards.
TCCGGTGCCAGCGAATCCGTTGGTATACCCGCAGTCGAACAGGACGTTTTGCTTATGTTTGACGGCCGAATTGGTAGCCCACCATGGCCCGGCGCCGGCGGCCAGGGTGAATGATGCCATCAAAACCGCTGCCATTGTTATTTTTCTGCTGGTAATGTTTTTCATATCCGGCCGTGTCCCCTATAATTGTGTTATTGAATCAATACAATTGAAATTAACTTTTAAAAAAAATATGTCAACCGAATCTGACAAATAGTTTCAAGCCAATTCCGCAAATTATTCCTTAAGAATCGCCAACTTCTGCCCATAATGTTATTCGCCGGAAGATTTCCTGAAATCCATCACGTTCAACTCAAGGTTTTCACGCCCGTTGAACGAATTTATCCTCATCTGGAAGGCCACCTCGACCAGGTCGCCTTCCCTGATTCCCGCAGCCGCCCCGACATCGTAATTGAAGGCTATCGCGTCCAGACAGGTGGAGTTTTTTCGCGCCTTGAACCGCAGGTGTTTTTCGCCGACCACGCGCGGCTCGTGGAATTCCAGGCCGCGAACGGCCAGTACCGGCCGGGGGTTGCCAGTCCCGAACGGCGCGAGCTTTTCAATATCCTTGTGGTTTTCGGGCGTTACATCTTCCGCCGCGATCCAGGCGTTGATCTTTACGACCGGGGCCAGGTCGCCGCCCTTCAGCTCCTTTTCAGCCGCCAGGTTGAACAGGCGCCGGAACTCGTCCAGCCGCCCCTCCTCCATCTCCAGGCCGGCGGCCGCGGCGTGCCCCCCGAACTTTTTGAGCGCGGAGCGGCATTCTTCCAGAGCGTCGAGAAGGTTGAATCCGCAGGCGCTGCGGCCGGAGCCGCGCCCGGCGCCGGCCTCGTCAAAGCCCACCACGATTGCCGGCCGGTTGTACCTGGCCGCGAGGCGCGAGGCCACGATCCCGATAACGCCGATGTGCCAGCCGCGCCGGCCGGCGACAACGCCGAAATGAACGGCGGGATCGAACCAGGCGTCAATTTCACGGAAGGCTTCCTTCAGGATCTGTTTTTCAATGGCCTGCCGCTCGCGGTTGGCCCGGTCAAGGTCGCGGGCAATGGAGCCGGCTTTCTGGTCGTCGCCGGTCAGAAAGAGCTCGAGGGCCGTTTCGGCGCTTTTGAGCCGGCCGGCGGCGTTCAGGCGCGGCACGATGCCGTAGGCAAGGTGGTATGTGTCGAGGGGGCCCTTCATGTCCGCCGCCTGCTTCAGCTTCTGCCAGGCAGAGTCTTTGCTGCTGTTGATCAGCTTGAGGCCGCTGCTGACGAAAATGCGGTTTTCGCCAAGCAGGGGGACTATGTCCGCCACGGTGCCGACCGCCACCAGGTCCAGGTATTCCCTGAGGTCGAATTCGGCACCGGGCATCCCGGACTTGCGGCCGTGCTTGAGGAGGGCGTGGCAAAGTTTGAAGGCCACCCCTGTGCCGGAAAGGGTCTTGAGGGAATCCGATTGGCCGAGCTTGGGGTTGACCACGGCCAGCGCCACGGGCAGCGATGCCGCCGGCTCGTGGTGGTCGGTGATGACCAGGTCAACCTTGCTGGCCAGCATGAATTCGGCCGCTTCGAAGGCGCTTATGCCGCAGTCCACGGTGACAACCAGCCCGGGCAGCCCGTTCCGGAAGCAGCGCCGCAGTGCCGCGGGCGATATCCCATAGCCTTCTTCGAGCCTGTCGGGGAGGCAGGGCGCCACGGAGCGCGCGCCAAGGCGTTTCAGGACCTTCACGAGCAGGGCCGTGCCGGCGATGCCGTCCACGTCGTAGTCGCCGAAAACAAGTATGTGCTCTTTGCCCTCCAGGGCCTTCCATATCCTCCGCACGGCCGCTTCCATGCCGGGCAGCAGGAACGGGTCCGAGAGGTCGGAAAGTTTCGGGGCGAGGAATTTTTTCACGGCGGCGCCATCCGGCAGGGAGTATGTGCCCAGGATGCGTGCCAGGAACGGCGGGAGGCCCGCCTCGGAAACCAGGTTCCCCGCCAGTTTATCGTCAGGCCTCAGTGTTATCCATGTCTTCAATAGTTTGCCTTTCTCATGCCTTTCTCATGTCCCTTACGCAAAATAACACCTCCCGGCATAAAATCAAACGCTTGAAATAAAATATTTTTTTTGTTGGCTGGAAGCGGATAATAAAATAAACTTTCGGATTGTTGAGGGGCTCGGGACAGCCCGAGGATTAACACCGCTCCGGAAGAATGCCATGGCCGCAAAAGACGAAATACTGAAAAAGCTGCCGGAAATCCAGCGCGCGGCGGCGGACATGCGGGAAATTGTGCTGGCCAACCTGGCCCTGCTGGGCGAGGTGCCCGCCCCGACCACTGAGGAAGGGGCGAGAATATCGCTGCTCGTTGAGCGTTTTTCCGAGTTCGGCCTCCAGAATACCTCCATTGACGATGCCGGCAACGGCACAGGTGTCCTTTACGGCACCGAGGGAAGCCGCTCCATACTTTTGACCGCGAATGCCGACGCCATGCTGCCGGAGGATATCCTGCCGGCCGTACAGGTTCGCGCCGAAGAGGTGGTCGGCCCCTTCGTCGGAGACAACAGCCTGGCGCTGGCGGCGCTGGTTTCCCTGCCGGCGCTGCTGGACAAGCTCCAAATCCGCCTGAAATCGAATTTGGTATTTGCCGGCACGGCCCGCATGCTGAGTGCCAGCAACCTCGAGGGGTTGCGGTTCATCCTCGATCACATGCCCTGGCCGGTCTCTTCCGGACTGATCCTCGAGGGGGTGCAGCTCGGCCGGCTGAACTATTCCTGCCTCGGCCTCCTGATGGCGGACCTTACGATCCAGGTGCCCGATGACTACAACTGGGCCCAGTACGGCGCCACCGGCTCCATTATTCCCATGACGGACGCCATCAACCGCATCAACCGCATACCCATCCCCCGCCGGCCGCTCACGAACATCATCTTCGGCATGATCAATGGCGGCTTCACTTACCGGAACATCGCGCGCCAGACAACGCTCAGCTTCGAGGTGCGTAGCGAGTCGGCCGAAATGCTCGACCAGCTCACGCGCCAGCTCGACGACGTCGCCAGCGAGGTGGCCGCCAATTCAGGCGTGCAGGCCAAGCTCAATATCTTCGCCCGGCGCCAGCCGGGCGGGCTGGACATCGCCCACCCCATGGTCAGGCAGGTGCGCGACGTGCACGATGCTATGGGCATACAGTCAATGCTTTACCCGACCACTTCGGCCCTCTCGTGCTTCGCCGACCGCAAGATTCCCGCGGTCACCCTCGGCTTCACCACCGGCTCGCGCAAGGGCAACCTGGAAGAAACCGAGGAGGTTGTCAGCATTCCCGCCATGTGGAACGGCCTGGCCCAGCTGGCCGGGGTCCTGATGGCGATTGATGAAGGATTCGGCAATGAAAAGTAGGCTCTGGAATTTCCCGTGGCGCCGCAAAAAGCCGCCCCGTCCCGCGCCGGCAAAGCCGCCGGTGAAGGTGGAGGGCTGGCTGCGTACCAACACGTTCCATCATTCGCAGTTCGCGGATATCCAGAAGCTGGTCGAGGCAAAGAAGCGGCAGGGGCTCAAGATATCGCTTTGCCTGCCCACCTTGAACGAGGAGGCCACGATCGGGAAGGAAATTGTCATAATCAAGTCGGAGCTGATGACGCGCCACGGCCTACTGGACGAGATAGCCGTGATAGACTCCGGCTCCACCGACGCCACCTGCGAGACCGCGCGCTCCTTCGGCGCTTCCGTTCACGCTGCGGCAGACATCCTGCCCGGCCTCGGCGCCCGCAAGGGCAAGGGCGAAAATCTCTGGAAGGCCATTTACCAGCTCCAGGGGGACATCATTGTCTATGTCGATGCCGACATCAAGAACATCCATGCCCGGTTCGTCTACGGCCTGCTCGGGCCGCTTTTACAGAGCCCGGCCATAAAATACGTCAAGGCCTTTTACGACCGCCCCCTTACGCCCTCGAAAAACG
>JBAYWJ010000259.1:0-5487 GCA_041674125.1 Kiritimatiellia bacterium | reverse complement strand
GCAATACTTCTTCAGCTCTATCCTGTCCGGCGTCCGCTTCTTATCCTTGGTGGACGTATAATTACGCCGCTTGCACTCGTTGCATGCCAGCGTGATGATTTCTCTCGGCATAAAAATATCCCCAATTGTGTCCGGGACAGCAAGCCTGCCGCGGAACGATTACTCAGGCGATGACCTCGGTCACCTGGCCCGCGCCGACGGTCCGGCCGCCCTCGCGGATGGCAAAGCGCACGCCCTTTTCCATGGCAATCGGGACGATGAGCTTGACTTCCATTTCCACGTTGTCGCCCGGCATGACCATTTCCACGCCGGCCGGCAGCTCAACCGCGCCGGTGACGTCGGTCGTGCGGAAATAAAACTGCGGGCGGTACCCCTTGAAAAACGAGGTGTGCCGGCCGCCTTCCTCCTTGGAAAGCACGTAGACCTGGCCCTTGAAATGGGTGTGGGGCGTGATGGACCCCGGCTTGGCCAGCACCTGGCCGCGCTGCACCTCTTCCTTCTTGGTGCTGCGCAGCAGGCAGCCGACGTTGTCGCCGGCCTGGCCCTGGTCAAGGAGCTTGCGGAACATTTCCACGCCGGTCACGACCGTCTTCTGGGTGTCCCTCAGGCCAACGATCTCGACTTCATCCGCAACCTTGATCACGCCGCGCTCGATCCTGCCGGTGACGACCGTGCCGCGCCCCTCGATCGAGAACACGTCTTCGATCGGCATCAGGAAAGCCTGGTCTATGATGCGGGTCGGCTCGGGAATGTAGGAATCCAGGGCCGCCATAAGGTCGGCGATGCACTTGGCATCCGGGTCATCCGGCTTGGCCGCGTTCATGGCCTTGATCGAACTGCCGCGGATGATGGGGGTCTTGTCGCCCGGGAACTGGTAGCTGGTCAGGAGGTCGCGGATTTCCATCTCGACCAGGTCGAGCAGCTCGGGATCATCCACCAGGTCAACCTTGTTCAGGAAGACCACGATGGAAGGCACACCGACCTGGCGGGCCAGCAGGATGTGCTCGCGGGTCTGCGGCATCGGGCCGTCGGCGGCGCTGACCACAAGGATTGCGCCGTCCATCTGGGCCGCGCCGGTGATCATGTTCTTGACGTAGTCGGCGTGGCCGGGACAATCCACGTGGGCATAGTGCCGCTTGTCGCTGGAATATTCCACGTGCGAAGTGGCGATTGTAAGAATTTTGGTCGGATCACGGCGCCCCTGCGACTCGGAAGCCTTGGCCACCTGGTCGTAGCTTATGTAATTGCTCAGGCCCTTGAGGGACTGGATTTTGGTGATGGCCGCCGTCAGGGTCGTTTTGCCGTGATCGACGTGACCGATCGTGCCTACGTTCACATGCGGCTTCGTACGCTCGAATTTTTCTTTTGCCATAGCGCTCTCCTCCTTCGACTGCTCATTTATGCGCCGCGGGGCTTCAAGCCTCCGCGGCAAACTCATTGCAAGCCCACGAACGGAATCGAACCGTTGACCTCATCCTTACCAAGGATGTGCTCTTCCAACTGAGCTACGTGGGCGACTACACAAAAGCCCGGCTGCACATCCCCGTAAAAATACAAAAAACACCTCCCTGCATTGCAGCGCCTTTTGCGCTGAAATTCAGACTTAAGAGGCTTTGTGCGTAACTGGCCGAACGGCTAACCCGGTTCAAGACGGCCATCTATGTGAAAAGCGTTTAGGCTTTTAGCAGATCACAGGATTATGTCAACATGTTTTTTTGAAAATATTTTATTTTTTCCGGGACCGGGAGGCGCGGCGCCGTGGGCTCACCCGCCATTTCCATTCCCGTTCCTGCGCTCTAACTCGCGGCGCAGGCGGCGCAACTCCTCAAGGATTTCACGCGAGGGATCCTCGCCTTCCCGGGCGCGGCCCGCGGACAGGAAGTGAGAAACTATCATGGCCGTAAGCGTCGTGAAGAGCGCCACCCCCGCCGTCATCAGCACCGCCGCGATCAGCCTGCCTTCCAGAGTGACGGGATAAAAGTCGCCATAGCCGACCGCAGTAACGGTTGAAAAAGACCACCACAAGGCGTCACCCGCCGTCCTGATGTTCGCGCCGGGACTTGTCTCGCAGATCAGGATCGCCACCGATGAAACCATCACCATGACAACCGTTGCAAGGACAACTGATAAAAAGGTGCCTTTTATCCGGCTTTGAAAAATCACGTCCAGAAACGCCTTGGCCGAACGGACGGAACGCAAAAGGACCAGGATCCGCGCGACGCGCACCAGCCGGCCCCAGCGCGCCAGTGGCAGGAACGGTATGCTCGCCGCCAGGTCTATCCAGCCCCACTTGAGGAACGCGAGCTTGTCCGGCGCGCGGTGAAGGCGGAAAAAAAAATCGGCGATGAACACCAGGCAGATGGCGGCATCTGTCCAGCGCAGGAGGATCAGCACCTGCTCCTGAGGTTTGAAGAGCCATTCCGCCGCCAGCGCCAGGAGGACATAGCCCGACAATGCCAGGATGACCAGTTGCCAGAAATTGGCAAGGCCCTCTTTGGCGTCCGGCTTTTCGGAGTTCGCGTTCATTGCGGTCGCAAGCATACAGCAAACGCGGCGTTCTGTTCAAGGCCGCAATTCAAGCCGCGCCGGAACCGGCAGGTGGGCGCAGACCATGGAAACGACGGACATCGGATCCGTCGCGTGTCGTATGAAATCACCCGCGATGTCGGCGTCAGCAGTTTATCCGGCGTAGCTTGGCGCAGCCGGATGGCAACCGCGGGGCGGATTGGTGCGTCCCGATGCGCTTCGATCGGGACCAAAAGGGCCAAGATCAAGCGTGATCCATTTTGTCCAATCCGCACCGCTTGTTCCCCATGCTTGCGCCGCCATTCCTCCCCTTTACCCAAGACACAGCCGTGGGCAGCGATGCGCGCTGAACGATACTGGTTTGACTTCCGCGATTAATCGGATAATTTTTCTCAAGGCATAAAGGAACAGGAACATAAATTAAACCAAGCGGGACAGCCGGAAACAATCCGGCTCTGCCGATGAATAACCGGATGCCGGGCCGCCAGCGCCTTGCGAGGCAAGCTTGATCGCTTGCCGCGCCGGTTGAGCGGCCGGCTTTTTTAAAGGGAGAAACAAACCATGCCGCCAAGAACTGTCAGCGACCTGCCGCGCGGATCGCATCCTGCCGCGCTGGCATTCCCCCATTTCCCGGCGCGGTACCAGGCCGTCGTCTGGCGCAACTGGGGAATGGTGACCGCCGCCAGGCTGGCGAGGGTGCTTAAAACCTCTCCGGCCAACATCGCATCCGCCGCGCGCGCCATGGGGCTCGGCCCGGCGGCATCCGCCGCGCGCGAGCGCTTGTGGCTCAAGCGCGGCTACATCACGCTCATCCGCCAGAACTGGCACCTCCTCTCCTACGAGCAGCTGCTGGAGCTCCTCGGCTGGAGCCCGGACCGGATGGCCTACGCCCTCAAGGAAGACGACTTCCTCTGGAACAAGCTCGGAGGGCTCAAGCCCGATGCGCCGCCCGTGGCATGGAGTGCGCTTAATCCCGGCCAGGCGGCTGCGACAAGGGCGCTCAAAAAAATCGCGTCATCGCTTGAATTGAAAAGCGCGCGCTTCAAGGCTGAACATCCCTTTGATTTCCTTAAAAATTACGGGACGCGGGCCGCACCCCGCAAAAAACCGGCCCGGCCCTCGCCCTTCGGCCTCAGGCTGGCTTACTCATTCTCAGCCGTCTACGGCGACCCGCTCCTCGACCCCGAGCTCGATCCCTACCCCGCAAACATGCTCTCCGCCCTGGCTGACAGCGGCGTCAACGCCGTCTGGCTGCAGGGCGTGCTCTACACGCTCGTCCCCTGGGCCGGCGAAAGCGCCTTTTCCGCCGGACATGAAAAGCGCATCGCCAACCTGAACAACCTCATTGCGCGGGCCGCCAAATCCGGCATAGGAATTTATCTCTACTTGAACGAGCCGCGCGCAATGCCCCCGGAATTTTTCGACCGCATCCCGGAATGGATGGGGGCGCGGCACTCAAACGGAAACATCAGCCCTTGCCTTTCCAATCCCGGCGCCCTGAATGCTTTCAAGTCCGGCGTAAGCGAACTCTTCCGCCGCGCGCCGGCTCTGGCGGGGGTCTTCACGATCACCAGGTCGGAAAACGCCACCCACTGCCGCTCCCACCCCACCCACCTCAAACCATGCCCGCGCTGTTCCGCCCGGCCGCCGCAGGACCTGGTGGCGCTTGCCAGCAACGCCGTCGCCGAGGGCGCGCACGCCGTGAAGCCGGAGGCCGACGTCATCGTCTGGAACTGGTCCTGGGAGGACGAATGGGCCATGCAGGCCATTGACCAGCTGCGGCCGGACATCCGGTTCATGTGCACGAGCGAGACCTTCCTCCCCACGGAAGCCATGGGCGTAAAGGGGCTGGTGGGCGATTACACCATGTCAAAAGTCGGTCCCGGCCCCCAGGCCGTGGCGCAGTGGCGTCACGCGGCGGAGCGCTGCCTGCCGACGCTGGCCAAGGTGCAGATGAACAACACATGGGAATGCTCGGCCGTGCCCTACCTGCCGGTGCCCTTCCTGGTGAAAGAGCACTTGAACAACATCGCCGCGCAGAACGTCACCGGGCTCATGGTGAGCTGGACCCTCGGGGGCTACCCGGGCGGGAATCTCCGCCTTACGGAAACTGAGCCTGAAGAGCTGGCGGCAGAATGGTTCGGAGCCGGGGCCGCCCCGGGCGTTCTCGCGGCGTGGCGGACCTTCGGCGAAGCCTTCAGGGAGTTCCCTCTGCACGGCTGCCCCTGCCTCTACACCGGGCCGCAGAACTACGGGCCCATGAACCTGCTCTTTGCCGAACCGACCGGCTGGAGCGCGACCATGATCGGATTCCCGTACGACGACCTCGCCAAGTGGCGCGGAAATCACTTTCCGGAAGAAATCTTTGAAGAGCAGTTCAGAAAGCTCAGCGAGGGCTGGGGCAAGGGACTGGCGCTCCTCGAAAAGGCAGCGCGGCGCGTGCCGCGTTTGAAAAAGGCGGCCATGGCCGGCGAACTGAACGTGGCCCGGGCGGCCTTCTGCCACTTCCGCAGCACCTTCCTGCAGATCCGATTTGTCCGCCTGAGGAACGCCGGCGCCAAGCCGGCCGCGCGCCGGGAGCTGCTGGAGGTGCTGGGAGAGGAAGAGGCGCTCGCGCGCATGCTTCTCGCGATTGTCCGGCGGGACGCGCGCATCGGCTTCGAGGCCAGCAACCATTATTATTACACCGCGAACTCCCTCGCGGAAAAAATACTCAACTGCCGGCGCCTTAAAGAACATTTCCGGAAAAACCCGGAAGAAAAGCCCTCAAATTAATTTCCGTACCATTTGACATTCCTTTCTCCCGGAAGTAGACTTTAAAGCAAAACAATGCTTTTTCACGGTTCATTATCAAGCGCGGCGCGCCGGGGCATAACGCCGCCCGCAACGATCTTCGCGGCGGCCGCTGGCGTCCTGCTCCAGGCTGTCCCGGCTTCATGCGCAGAATTCATGGTCAGGGAT
>JBAYWJ010000258.1:0-5499 GCA_041674125.1 Kiritimatiellia bacterium | reverse complement strand
CGCCCCTGCACCTGCCCCAACTGCCAGAAAACGATCGTGACTAATGCCGTGCTGGTCAACCAGAAGCACAGCAAGCTGGTCTGGGATTTTGTGGCCAAGAGCGCGGAAGGCGTGCCGGATATGAACGTGGTCTGCCTGGCGTACGGCTCCTTTTCCATACCCTATCCCGGCATGAAAAAATTGCCGCCGAACGTGGTCGTCGGATTTTGCGCCCATTCTCATCCTGCTTCGCTTTACTACAAGAATATGTTTGAGCGCTATGAAAAACTCCTGGGCGAATGGGCCGCGCTGACCCAGGGCCCCATGGCCTACTGGCAGCATTACCTGGCTGCCAACCGCGGCGCCGACTCAGCCGGAATGCCCGAGCATACCCCGGAAATGTACGCGAAAGTGCTGCGCCTCATGGCAAAGCATGGCAACCATGTTTTCTGCGAACAGATGGCGACCTCCATCATGTTCGAACTCTTCAACCGCTACATGCTTTTGAAGATGTTTTACAACCCGAACCTTAATGAGCAGGAAATATTCAATGACTATATCATTAAATTCTACGGCCCGGACGCCGGGCCGATTATCGGCGAAATATACGCCGACATCGGCCGGAAAAACATCGAAAAAATCAAAGCCGGCGCGGGGCGGATTGATTACTGGACGAAATACTATACCGCCGACGTTTTGAAATCTTACCATGCGAAGGCCGACGCCGCCCTGAAGAAGGCCGCCGGCACACCCTACGAAAAACCGGTTTCCGTGTTCAACAAATATTACCTCGGGCTTATGGACGCCGGGCTTTCAAATTTCAACGTCACCCTGGGAGAAGCCCTGAAAACGCCGAACCCGGATTTAACCTGCCGCTATGAATCCGCGCCGGTCGTCCTTGACGGAAAGCTTGATGAACCGGCATGGAAAAACGCCAGGGCGATCCCGATGTATGAAGTCAATACCGGCAAAGAGGGCGACTTAAAAACAGAGGTGAAATCGTTTTATGATGACCAGAATATTTATTTTGCCGTAGCCGCCTTCGACCCGGAAGCCAAAAAGCTGAGCCTCGTGACCGGAGAGCCCGGCACCGTTGATGGTTTTGAAATATTCATGGATAGCAAGCACAATCACGAGAGTTATTACCAGATGACCTTTGACTTGTCCGGCAGGCTGGATGAAAGGCATTATATTGACAAGATTGAGCCGGCCAGGATTGACTGGAAAAGCAACGCAAAATGGCAGGTGACGGTCAACAACGATAATTACGTCGTTGAAATCGCCCTGCCGCGCAAGTCATTCGAAGCCGAAGGGCGCGATCTATCCAAGGAAACATGGGGAGTCCTGGCAGGGCGGACGATATCCAGGTTTGAGCAGTCCAAGGAAGGAAGATTTCATTCAACATCGGTCACCCTGCGGCGCGGTTTTCACCAGCCCAACCTGTTCAACAACATGATATTCTGCAAATAAAAAGGGAGACTTCGCCTATCACAGGAGGGCTGAGTGACGCGAAAATTGGTGGCCTCCATGGCAAGCTTGTCAGATGTCGTCTGTCATTCCCGATGGAGTTTACCCCGCACTTTGATGCGGGGCGGTGCAGTCGGGAGAAAGACGGCGGGACAAGGCTGTCCCGCCCTACCAAAGATGCAATTAAAAGGTAGGGCCGCACAGCCTGTGCGGCCGCCGGGTTAGATGACCTGAGCCGTGACGGGGCGGGAATGACGGGCAAATAAATCGTGTTTTGCGCAAGTGATTAAACATAATTCACGATTTAAGGCGTAATAAACAATGATCCTTTTTCGTACAAAGGAAAATTACAGAGGAGCACATGCATGAAAACGTTATTTGCCGTGGCGCTATCCGCGATATCCGTAACAGCTTTTTCCGCCGATAGCTTCATCATCACTGCCGAAGGCCAACCAAAAGCACAGATCGTCACCGGCGAAAAGCCCCCGGAAACAGTCGCGTTCGCGGCGAAAGAGTTGCAAGCTTATATTAAAAAAATGTCGGGCGCCGAGTTGCCGGTCGTCGCCAAGCCCGATCCCAAGACCCCTTCCATCCTGCTTGGTCCCGCCGCGCGCGAAAAAATACCGGCCGGACAGATGGCCAAAGTTCGTCGCGACGGCTACATCATCGGAATCATAGCGGGCGAACTGTGCATAGCCGGCATTGACGATTCAGGGCCGCAGACTGACATAGAAGAGCTGCTGAAGAAAAAAATAACCCACAGTGTACCGGCCTGGAGCTTTCAGCGCGGGACGCTCTACGGGGTTTACCGCCTGCTGGAGGAGCTCGGGATGCGCTGGTTCATGCCCGGCGATTTCGGCGAGCGCGCCCCGGAAATCAAATCGCTTGTTTTCAGCGGCGACATCCTGGAAAATCCGCATTTCATCAGCCGCACGGTGGGTTACTGGTCGCTCTATCCCGGGAACTATTATGACAAAAACGTCAAGAAAATCACAGTTATGCCAGGCGAGCGCGCCGAGATCGGCTTCACGACGGTTGATAACCGGATGTGGGAGCTAAGAATGCGCGGAGCAACCTACCAGATCCCTCTCAACCACTACCCCACCTCCACCCGCTGGGTGGAGCGCTTCGGCAAAACACATCCGGAATATTTCGCGCTCCTGCCCGACGGGACGCGCGACTGCGTCGATCCGCGCGAAGGGCACCTGTGCTACACCTGCTCCGGCGTTGCGGAAGAATCCGCGGCCGACATAAAGGCCTACGCCGCGGGCAAGGATTCGGAGGAGCGTGGAATTTCCCGCATCAACCCGATAACAAAACAGCCGGTGAACAGTGATAACCGCGGCTGGCCGGAGCACATCGCCTTCGGGGAATATTTTTCACTCCTGCCGCACGACGGCTTCCGCGCCTGCACCTGCCCCAACTGCCTGAAGATGGTGCCCCCGGAAATACCGATTGCCAATCAGCGTCACAGCCGGCTGGTGTGGGATTATATCGCCAAATGCGCGGAACTTGCGCCCGACAATAAAATCACCTGCCTGGCCTACGGCACCTATTCCATTCCATATCCCGGAATGAAAACCCTGCCGCCCAACGTCACGGTAGGCTACTGCGGCATGTCGCACCCGGCATCGCTCTATTACAAGGACGCCTTCGAGCGCTACGAGAAGCTGGTGGAACAATGGTCCGCCCTTTCGCACGGCCAGCTGGCTTTCTGGCAGCATTACCTGGCATCGAACCGCGACGCCGACTCGGTCGGCATGCCGGAGCACACTCCGGAAATGTACGCGAAGGTGGTCCGCGTCATGGCCAAGCATGGCAACCACGTCTTCTGCGAGCAGATGGCCGACTCCATCATGTTCGAGCTCTTCAACCGCTACCTGCTCATGAAGATGTTCTACAACCCGGACATGGACGAGAAGGAAATATTCAAAGATTACATGGCAAGATTTTACGGTGCGGATGCCGGCCAGCTCATTGGGGAAATCTATGCCGATATAGGGAAGAAAAACATTGAAAAAATCAAGACCAACGCCGGCCGGATAGATTACTGGACAAAAATTTACACGGATGATGTTTTAAAATCATACCATGCGAAAGCCGCGGAAGCCGCGAAAAAGGCCGCCGGTACGCCTTATGAAAAGGCCGTGGCCGCTTTTGACAAATACTATCTGGGCCTCATGGATGCCGGGCTGTCCAATTTTAACGCAACGATGGGCGATGCGTTGAAGGCGAAAAACCCGGATTTTATTTGCTTGCATGCGACGAAACCGCCGGTGATTGACGGCAAAACCGACGATGATGCGTGGCAAAAAGCCGAGGCAATCCAGATGTATGACATCAACACCGGCATAACAAACATCCTGAAAACCGAAGTAAAATCATGCTACGACGACCAGAATATCTATTTTGCCGTGACAGCATACGATCCTGACTCGAAGAAGCTCAAGCGCGTCAGCGACGAGCCGGGGATGATGGACGGCATAGAAATATTCATTGATAATCTGCACAGCCACCAGGGATATTACCAGATGACGTTTGACCTTGGCGGCAGGCTGGACGAGCGCCACTACATAGACAAGATTGAGCCCGTCAGGATTGACTGGAGGAGCCAGGCAAACTGGAAGACTGCTGTCAACGAAGGCAGCTACTGCATGGAAATCGCCATCCCGCGCAAGTCGCTCGAAGCCGCCGGCCGCGACCTTTCCCGGGAAACGTGGGGCGTGATGGCGGGGCGAACCATTGCCGCGCTTGACACTTCAAGCGGAAGGTTCAGCTGCACTTCCGCGAGGTTGCGCCGCGGCTTCCACCAGCCGGCTTTGTTCAATGACCTTATATTTAAAAAATAATGGAACGAAGGGTTGATCATATGAAATCATTTATCCGTGCGCTCTTCCTTGTCACCATCATCGCCTTTGTTGCCACCCTCGTGTTTACGTCCTGTTACGACAAGGGGTTTGCAATAACCGCCAATGGAAAGCCTAAGTGCCGGATAGTCACCGGCGAAAAACCGCCGGAAACGGTAGCTTTCGCCGCCAAAGAGCTGCAAGCCTTCATCAGGAAAATGTCCGGCGCCGAACTGCCGATAGACTCCAAACCCGACCCGAAGATGCCGTCGATCCGCCTCGGGCCCGCCGCCCGCGAAATAATATCCGAGGCAGCATTCAATCAGGTCAAGCGCGACGGTTATATTATCACGGTGACCAACGGCGACTTGTGCATCGCCGGCATTGACGATTCCGGTCCCCAAACCGACATCGACGAGTTGCTCAAAAACAACATCACCCATAGCGTGCCGCGCTGGAGCTTCAACCGTGGCACGCTTTACGGCGTCTACCGTCTCCTGGAGGAACTTGGCATGCGCTGGTTCCTGCCGGGCGAATTCGGCGAGCGCGCCCCGGATGTCAAATCGCTTTCCTTCAACGGCGAAATCCGTGAAAACCCGCACTTTATCAGCCGGACCGTGGGCTATTGGTCTCTCGGTTTGGGCAGTTTCAACAAGCGCGCGCGCGGGATCACGATAATGCCCGGGGAACGCGCCGAAATAGGTTTTACGCCGGCCGAAAACCGGATGTGGGAACTGCGCATGCGCGGCGCAACCTACCAGATACCGCTTAACCATTATCCCACCTCCACGCGCTGGGTGGAGCGCTTCGGCACCAACCACTCTGAATATTTCGCGCTTCTTCCGGATGGCAAGCGCGATAACTTCGATCGCAGCGAAGGGCACCTTTGCTACACCTGCCCCGGCATCGTGGAGGAGTCCGCCGCCGACATCCGCGCCTATGCCGAGGGCAAGGAATGCGAGGCCCGCGGTATTTCCAGAATACATCCCATTACCAAGCGCCCCACGAACGAGGACAATCGCGGCTGGCCGGAGCACATTGCCTTCGGTGAATATTTTTCGCTTCTGCCCCACGACGGGTTCCGCTGCTGCGCCTGCGAGGAATGCGCCAAGCTTGTTTCAAAGTCCGGCGATAAGGGGGAAGAACACAGCCGGCTCGTGTGGCCATATATCGCCAAAGTCGCCGAGAAAGTCCAGACCAACAAAAT
>JBAYWJ010000257.1:0-5505 GCA_041674125.1 Kiritimatiellia bacterium | reverse complement strand
GGTGTGCAAATATTCGCTCTTTTCGTGCCCGGCCACCAGCTCCTCCGCCCGCGCGCCGATGGCGCTGATAGAGTGCGAGAAATCGTTGCTCCGGACGCTGCGCGGGTCAGTGCGGAATGTTTCGGAGAGGGCGCCCACGTAGGAGGGCGAGGTTAGAACGTCGAAATTTTCGGGTTTTTTCCCGGTTTTGCTGCCGTTGAACCAGAGGGTCGGCATGGCCGCGGTTCCGCCCGGGCCTACCGCCATGAGCGCGCCCTCGATGACCGTGGCCGGCCCGCCCTCGACGCGCCCCATGCTGCTCAGCGAGCCGTGGTAGATGACAACGTCGCCGGGGACGGCGCCGGCGGCCCTGAACCCGGCGGCGACATCGCCGGCCTTCACCCTGACGTTCGGATCGCCAATTTCATGTTCCATTTTTTGTTTCCTTTCCTCAGTTATCATTCATCCGCGCGGGATGTTCCGCAAGCACCGCCCTGATCAGGCCGATTCCCTGAGGACGAGACGGGGCTTGATGCTGATGTTTTCCGGAAACTTCATGTTGTCAAGATAATGCCTTACCATGAAAACGGCGGCGTCCGCGACAGCCCCGTTGCGCTGGTCAACCGTGGTAAGCGAGGGTTTCAGCAGCGCGGAAAAATCCATGTTGTCGAAGCCGGTCACCCTGATATCCTCCGGCACTCTGCGGCCGAGGCGCTGGAGCTCCCTGATGATGGCGGCGGCGCGCAGGTCGTTGCCGGCGGCAACGGCCTGCGCTTCCAGCTCCAGCGCCCTGCGGGCGGTTGCCGCCGCGTTGCCGGGGGCGCCGTCGTTTTCGATGAGCAGGTCTGCGTCAGCCTTGATATTATGCTTTTTGAGGCCCGCGCGGTAGCCCTGGATTCTCTTCCTCACCGTGGAATAAAATTTATCAACCACGTCGAGCGCGATCCGGCTTGCGCCCGAAGAAACGAGGTGGTCAACGACCTGGATAATTCCATCGCCGGTATCCATGTCAACGCGGGGAGCATTTTCAAAATCCGGGCTGCCAAGGTAAAGCACGTTGTCGAGTCCGGCATAGAGCCCTCGCAGCTGTTGGTTTTCGCCCGGAGCCTCGAAAAAAGTGGTTATGATGGCGTCGGTATGGCGCGAATGGAATTCATCGAGGTAGCGCCCGAGCAGTCTTATGCTGCCGTCGGACTGTCCCACCATGAAGCAGTAACCCGTTTTGGCCAGCTTCTGCTGGATGATTGAAAATAGCTCGTAATAGATCCTGGGGGCGGTGCTGTGGATGATCGCTCCAATGATGTTGCTCCGGCCTGTTTTGAGCTGGCGCGCGGCCGCGTTCGGGCGGTAACCGAGCTCGCTGGCGGCGCGGCGTATCTTGGAGATGGTGGCCTGGCTGACGCGGGTTGTTTTTCCGCCGCCGCCGAGGAGGGCCTTGGAAGCGGCGGAGACGGAAACTCCCGCGCGCGCGGCCACTTCCGCGAGGGTGATCTTACCTTCCCGGCGTCCTTCTTTCGGCATGTCAAATACCTGTATATGTATCGTTACATCAAAAATATAATAAAACGCTTTTCATGTCAATAGCGAATTAGCATTTCGGGCTTACCCATGTGTAGGACAAAAATTTGTGTAGTTGGCGGTATACAGATACAAATTTTACCCACCCTGCCCGCCCACCTGCATCGCCTATGCGAAGCATTGCGGGCAGGTTGGGCACCCCTCCCGGGAGGGGATCATAACGGCTTGTCCTGACCTTCTTGAGTTCCCCTCCACCGGAGGGGTGGCCGTAGGCCGGGGTGGGTGCACGGAATTTGGTCCCCAAGAATTTGTCCTACACCCTTGCGCGGCCGGCGCGCGGGAAAAATATATTGATGCCAACGGCGGGGTCTGTTAAGTTCCGGCGATAGATTGCCCATTAACGGTTAATTCATCAAGGCGGGGGTTGCGTACCATGAAAAAAAGTTCAGACCAGGTCAGGATAGGTATCGTTGGTGTTTCCGGTCGCGGATGGCTCTCAAAGCACTGGCACCAGCCCAACGGCAAATCCATCGTGGTGGCCGGGGCGGACCTGCACGACAAGTTCCTGGCGGAATTCCGCAAGGAATACGGGGAGTCGGCTTTCACCGCCAGGGATTACCGCCGCCTCCTGGAGCGCAAGGACATAGACGCCATCGCCGTGACCACGCCCGACCACTGCCACGAGGAGCAAGCCATCGCCGCGCTCGAGGCCGGCAAGCACGTCTTCTGCGAAAAGCCGCTCGCGATCACCACCGAGGGCTGCGACCGCATCCTCAAGGCCTGGAAGGCCTCGGGCAAACACCTCATGGTTGGTTTTTGCATGCGCTACATGAACATCTTCCGCACCATGAAGGAAATCGTGGAGGCCGGCACTATCGGCGAAATCCGGGCGGTCTGGGTGCGCCATTTCGTCGGGATGGGCGGACGCTGGTATTTCCACGACTGGCACGCGAGCCGCAAAACCGCCACCAGCCTCCTGCTGCAGAAGGCCTCGCACGACATTGACATGATCCACTGGATCACCGGCCAGTACACGCGCAAGGTGGCCGCTTTCGGCAGCCTTGATTTTTACGGTGGCAGCAAGCCGAACAGCCGCGAATGCTTCACCTGCCCCGAGCGGGATACATGCACCGAGGCCCAGGCGTGGCCGCACCATTCGTACTGCTGCTTCCGCAAGGAGGTGGACGTGGAGGATAACTCGGTCGTCATGATGGAGTTGGGAAGCGGCATCAAGGCCGTCTATACCCAGTGCCATTTTACGCCCGACTATTTCCGCAATTACACCTTCATCGGCACCGAGGGCCGGATCGAGAACCTGGATGACACCAGCAAAGTCATTCTCAAGACCCGGTCGCTGAGCAGGAAATGGAAGAACCTGGCCGACCGGACCTATGACGTCAAGCCCGCCCAGGGCGGGCACGGCGGATCGGATCCCCTCATCTGCGCCGACTTTGTGGAGATGATCAGGACCGGCAAAAAGCCGGTGGCCGATCCAGTCGCCGGCCGGATGAGCGTGGCGGTAGGTTGCGCGGCGACCCGGTCACTGCGCTCCGGCGGCAAGGTGGTTGACATCAAGCCGCTTCCGGCGATGATTGCGCAAAGGGCGGTCACCGCCCGGGCGCAGCGCCGCTGAAAAGATTTTCAGCCCTGCCGGTAATGCTCATCCACCAGCAGCGTTGCGCCGATGTAGCGCCGGAACAGGGCCTGCTTTTCGTAGCCTTCCCATTGCGTTTTCCGCGAGAGCGACTCGTGGTGAATCAGCTCGGCGAACGGGGTGTATATTATCCTGTAGCCGGCCTTGCGGATCTTCAGGCACAAATCGGCGTCTGAAAAGCCGATCGGGAAGTGGACCTCGTCAAACCCGCCTATTTTTTCGAAAACCGATTTGCGCGTCAGCATGCAGGCGCAGGTCACACCCGCCACTTCGCGCTGGACCCGGGTGAAATAGCCTTCCTCGGCGCCGAAGTTCATCGCGCAGAAATAAATGTCGGGGCGGAAGGTCATGCCGGCGTGCTGGATCTCGCCCGTGGGCCGCAGGAGCCGGCAGCCGACCGCGCCCACGCCGGGGCGGTAGATATGCTCCAGCATCGCCTCCAGCCAGTCGCCCCTGGTGACCTCAAGATCGTTGTTCATGAAAAGCAAAATCTCGTTCGGCACCTGCGCCACGATGCGGTTATGGAGGCGGGAGTAATTGAATGGCTCGTCGAAGTCAATGACCGTAATTTTGAACTCGGATTCCCGCTCAAGGGCGCTCAGGAGCTCCTGCGTCTCGGGCAGCCGGGACTGGTTGTTCACCAGGAAAACCCGGAAATCCCTGCAGGCGGTTTTTTGCAGGCTCGCCATCAGGCGCCGGAGGCAGTCCGGCTGGTCGCGGAAGGGAATGATCATGGCCACCTCCTGCCGGGAGGGCGGCAGCGAGTATTTGACGCGGTACCAGAAGAAGGCGTCGTCCGTCACTTCGGCCTTGATGTGGTTGCGTTCGAGGTAAGCCCGGATAGCCTTTTTGCCGCTGCGGTAGGCCTTAGGCAGCTCCTCCCCGGAAGAAAGCTTGTGCGCGCGCACGCCGCCCGAGGTGGCGAGGTGGTGCGTGCGCCAGGCGTAGAGGCAGCAGGGAATGTGCCGGAACTTGAGCCCGTGTTCCAGGGCGCGGAGCATGAGGTCGTGGTCCTGGGCGCCGTCGAACTCCGGGTTCAGGAGCCCGATTTTGAGGAGCGACTCCTTTTTCATGATGCAGAAATGATTGACTGCGTTGCATGAGAGCAAAAGATCCATCGAAGGCGCGCCCTTCAGGATTTTACCGGTGATGACGCCCGCGGAATTGATGGACATTTCATTCGTGTAAAACACATCGTCATCGCACCCGTCGTTGAGGGTCCTGGCGAAGCAGGCGAGGGCGTCGGGGTGGATGAGGTCGTCGTGGTCCATGAAGGCCACGTATTCGCCCAGGGCGGCGGCGATGCCGGCGTTGGTGGCGCCGCTGATGCCGAGATTTTGCGGGTTGCGAATGATCCTGATTTTCGGCTCAGGCTCGAGCGCGGCGAGCGCCTCGAGCGTCATGGGCAGGGAGGAGGCGTCGTCCACCAGGATGAGCTCGAAATTTCTATAGGACTGGCCCAGGACGCTTGCCGCGGCCTCCTTAAGCCAGCGGGAGTTGAAAACCGGCATCACGATTGATATCAGCGGCGCGATTTTGAGCAGGGGAAGATAGGCGAAGGCATTGGATGGCTCCGCGGGCGGGAACTTTTCGCCCGCGCCGGATAAAAAGCGGGGGAAGTATTTCGACTGCGAAAGGCGCGCGAGGGCCATGAGGCATGCCTGGTGGATGCCCTGGTTCCAGCAAGCAATGAAAAAAAGCGATACCGGCCTGAATAGTTTTCTCAAGATAGAAGTGCCCCGTGGAAATTACCTGCCCAACAAATCCAAGGTATTGTTTAAGGGAGCGCTTGTCAATACCGCTGTGCCCGGCGTGTTTGCCCGGGATGGGGGAGCGAAGGCGCTCCCGGGTTGAAATTGCGGCCATCCCGCGCGAGGCCTTATTTACAGGGCCGATAACACCGTAAAATATTTGAAAAAAAAATCAAAAAAAATGTTGACACTTGGTGGGGGATTGTGTCAAATAGTGTCAAACAAAGGTGGTTAAGTGGCAGATAATGACATAGATCCCATTATTCCGGTGGCCGAGGGGGGCGCGTTTGCAAGCAATTACCTGCATGCGCTCGATCCCAAAAAGCGCATCACCATACCCTCCGTATGGCGCGACCAGGTCGGCGAGCCGAAAAGCCTCTATGTCCTGCCGGGGCTCAATAACGAAAAATGCCTTTATGTCTATCCAGCCCGCGAAATGGCGCGGCGCCTTGATAAATTCAGAAAAATAAGCATTGGCGACCAGAAGGCGCGGACTTTCGCGCGTTTGCTTGCCTCGCGGTCGGAGCTTGTCGCGTGGGATTCGCAGGGACGCATCAGGATCAAGGACGAGCTTTTAAGCGGAATCGGCATTGCCGGGCGCGT
>JBAYWJ010000256.1:0-5558 GCA_041674125.1 Kiritimatiellia bacterium | reverse complement strand
GCTGGAGTCTATCTGGCGCAGATTTTTCGTAACCTGCCGCGCCGCGCACCCCGCCCTCTACGGCAAAATCAAGGACTGCGAGGACCGCGTTTTCAGCATCATGACCGGGGGCGACTATGCCCTGGTGCGGTCGGTGGAAAGCTTCGAAGATTACGCCTCCTTCGGACGCCGGCAGGCTGACGAAATGAAGATCGCCGCCGGCGACATGCTTGTGGCCATCACGGAGGGCGGCGAGACCTCGTCCGTGCTCGGCACGGTGGATGAGGCCGCCGGGCGGGGCGCAAAGGTCTTCCTGCTCTTCAACAACCCGGCCGACATCCTCCGCAAGCACATCGAGCGCTCGCGCCGCGCCATCGAGGACCCGCGCGTGACGGTGCTCGACCTCTACTGCGGCCCGATGGCCATCGCCGGCTCCACCCGGATGCAGGCCACCACTTCCGAGCAGCTCGTGGCCGGCGCGGCACTCGAGCTGATCCTGGCGAAAATAATGAAAGAGCGCCTCTCGGGCGCCGAGCAAATGCAGGCCGGGCTCAAGCCCCTTGACTTCGCCGCCGAATTTAAGGTCTTGCTCGACGCGCTATCCGCCGCCAAAAACATAGCCACCCTGGGCCGGCTCATCGCCTTTGAAGCCGGCCTCTACAAGCGCGAGGGCCTCGTCACCTATTTCGCCGATCGTTTTCTCCTGGATATCTTCACGGACACCACCGAGCGCGCCCCCACCTTCATGCTGCCGCCGTTCCGCAAGCGTGACGACACCAAGTCGCCGCCTTCCTGGGCGTTTGTCAAGAACCCGTGCTATTCCACGCCCGGCACATGGACCCACACCATGGCGCGCCGGCCGCGCTGCCTGGAATGGACCCCTGAAACCTACCGCCAGCTGGGCGCGGCCGATAAAATCACCGCCAATCCGCCCGCCCTCTCTCTGAAAGAACTGCTCAAGTTCACGATCGGCAACGAGCCGGACCCGGCCAGGATATCGAGGTCTCCCAACGCAGCCGTAATGGTTGTTTCCGGGACCGAAACTGCCGGAAACGGCTTTTCCGCTTTCCGCGACAGTTTCGACAAAACCGCGGCCGGTTTTGATCTGAAACGTTCGCTCGTCATCGGTGCATCCGGTTTCAAATCGGATTTTCACATCAACCTCCCGCTACCCTCCTCGCCTTTGCGTCTCATGGAGCACATGGCCGTCAAACTCGTGCTCAACACGCTCTCCACCGCCACCATGATCGTCATGGGCCGGGTGGCCGGCAACTGGATGAGCTGGGTAGAGGTCAGCAACAAGAAGCTCAGGGACCGCGGCATCCGGCTCATCTCCGAGCTCTGCGGCCTCAGCTACCGCGACGCCTGCCACGCCCTGCACGAAACCCTTGTCGAACTCGAGCAGACGGATTTCACTGGCAAAGCCAGGCCTTCCCCTGTCCAATACACCATCAAAAAACTGGGGCGCAAATGACGCTGAAAACCGGTAAAAATCATTACTTCGCCTACCGCTCGTTCTGGCCCGAGCCGGAGGCGCACCGCCGCTTCGACCGGATCGGGGTGGATACGGTCTGCTTCTTCGCAGCCAACACCACCAATTCGCTCGGGGAGCCGTACTGCAAATATCCCCCCTCCTGGGTCGCCGACGGCTCTTACAGCCCCGAAGGAAAATACGATTTCGGCCCCGTGGACCGCCAGATGGCCGACCTGACGAAGGACAGCCCCCGCGCAAAGTTTATCTGCATGGTTGATTTGAACACGCCGCCCTGGCTGAGCTTCCTCTTCCGGGCCGACAGCTTCCTGCAGCTCGGGCGGCTTTGCTCCGACCCCGAGTGGCGGCGGGTTACCGCGCTCTACATGCGCAGCTTCCTGTCCCACATGGAAAGCCGTTACCCGGATAAGATCGCCGCCTATGTTCTCTCCGGCGGCAACACCAGCGAGTGGTACGACCTTTCCCGCCTGGCGGAAAGCGAGTCGCGCTCCGCGGCCTGGCAGCAGGACCGGGCCGCGCGCGGCCTGCCCCCGGCGGATGTGCCCGGACTCCTGGCCCGGAACCATGTTTCGTTCGATAATCTTTTGCGCGACCCGCAGGCTGATGGCGAAGCCCTGCGCTACGTCGGGTTCTGCGCTTCCCAGGTGGTTGACACGATTAAATTCTTCCTGAAAGAAGCCCGGCCCCTCATCCGCCCCGAAGCGGAGCTGGGCGTGTTCTTCGGCTACTCGCTGATCCTGGCAGGCGAGCGCGTCATCATGGGCAACAACGACCTGGACGAGCTCCTGGAAAGCCCGGAGCTGGATTTCGTCATATCCCCGCAGGGCGGCTTCTCGCGGATGGGCCTGGGCGGCGGCGACCTGGGGCCCACGGACAGCGTCCACCTGGCCGGCAAAAGATACCTGCGCGAGTGCGACCAGAAGACTTATTGCTTCAACCGGAAATTATCTGAATACATAAACTGGACGCGTCCCGCCTCCTGGAAAAGCGAGGCGGAAGTCCTGGCCGGCCTCAAGCGCGAGCTGGCCTACACCCTCATAAAACAGTGCTCGCTCTGGTGGTTTGACATGTGGGGCGGATTTTACAACCCGCCGGCTGTCATGGCGCTCCTGGAAAAATCTCTGGGAATCTACCGGGAACACATTGGAGCCCCCGCGCAAAGCATCGCTGAAACCGCCCTGATCGTAGACCCGGCGAGCATATATTACCTGAACCAGAATGATGGCGAGCGCACCGCATGGTTTTACTTCCACACAAAAAAAATCCTCGACCTCATGGGCGCGCCCTGGGAATGCTACTCTTTCAAAGATATTCCGAACATCCCCAACCGGGAACGCTTCAAGCTCTGGCTCCTGCCGGGCATATTCGAAATCACGCCGGAAAAACAGGAAACGCTCGACCGCTTCGTCCGCTGCCGGGGCCAGACTGCGCTTTATATGTATGCCCCCGGAATCAGCGATGGCAACTCCCTGGACCCGGCGCGGATCAAACGCCTGTCCGGATTTGATTTTGGCACGCCCGGTGTCAATGTCGCCGACATGCAAAACCACCGCTCGGTCTACGCCGCCACCGGCCCGGACCTGACCGCCCCCGTCCTGAAGGACGTCGCCCGCAGGGCCGGAGTCCACCTTTTCAGCCAACATGAGCAGCCGGTCTATGCCAACAGCAGGTTCCTGGCCCTCCACGCCGCAGGCGGCGGGCGGCAGAAAATCAGCCTGCCGCGCAAGAGCGCCGAAGTGAAAGAGCTTTTTTCAGGCCGGGTGGTCGCGGAAAAATGCGTTGAATTCGAATACGAATTCAGCTCGCCCGATACCGTCCTGTTCACCTGGTAAAAATATGCACATAACACCTGGCATTACCCGGACAGGTCATTCCCATGCAAATGGGAATCCAGTCCCATATTTTCTTGAACTTACATAAACCAGGAAAGGAAATGACATGCATACTTGTGTTATCTCGTGGACCCGCGATACCGTCCAGCACCCGCAAGCCCGTGAGCTGCTGCGCACCCTCGGCGAGCATTACCCCGTCGTTGAAAACGGCCGGGGGCTGCAGCTCTCGGCCGCCATCGGCGGGAGCGGGTTAAATGTCAGCGTCAAAAGTGGCCGGGCCGAAATAGCCGCCGCCACCCCCAGCCTGCTCGCGCGCGGCATCGGAATGCTGCTCGCGGGCGCGGTCGGCAACGGAAAGACCCTCCGCGAAAAAACAAGCTTCAAGACCGCCGGCCTGATGCTGGACTGCTGCCGCAACGCGGTCCTCAAGGTGGACTACCTCAAGGAATGGCTGCGCCGCTCAGCCCTGATGGGCTACAACCAGATGATGATTTACACCAAGGATACCTACGAGCTCCCCGGCGAAGAGTGCTTCGGCTACTTGCGCGGGCGCTATACCGCCGCCGAGTTCAGGGAGGTCGACTCCTACGCCGCCCGGCTCGGGATTGAAATGGTCGGGTGCATCCAGGCCCTCGGCCACCTCGAGCCGGTCCTGCGCTGGCCGCGCTACGGCGGCATCAGGGACACCTCCGCGGAGCTGCTCACCACCGAGGAAAAATCATACGAGCTCATCAACAAGATGCTGGATTTTTACGGCAGCGTTTTCAGGAGCCGGCGCATCCACCTCGGAATGGATGAAACCCATAACCTCGGCCGCGGGCGCTACATGGATTTGAACGGCTACCGCCGCCCCTTCGATATCTACATCGACCACCTCAACCGCGTGGTGGGCGAATGCAGCCGCCGCGGCTTGAAGCCCATGATCTGGTCGGACATGTTTTTCCGCATGGGCAGCAAAAACATGGATTATTACGACAAAAAAGCGGTCACGCCCCCGGAAATCATCGCCAGGATCCCGCCCGAGGTCCAGCTGACCTACTGGGACTACTACCACGAGGACCGCGCGTTCTACCGGGAATGGATCCGGCGCCACCGCAAGCTGGGCTCGGTGCCGGTCATGGCCTCAGGGATATGGACCTGGCCGGTCTTCTGGTACAACCACCGCAAGACGGTTGACACAATCCGCCCCTGCATCGAGGCCTGCCGCGCCGAAGGGGTCGAGGAAATCGTCTTCACCATGTGGGGCGATGACGGCGGCTACTGCGACTGGAGCTCGCCCCAGGCCGGCGCCTGCTACGCCGCCGAAAAGATTTTCGGCAGCGGCGAGCCGGAAGAAAAAATGCTCGAGAAGAAATTCCAGGCCATCTGCGGCGGCAGCTACCGCGCGCACACGATCGCCTCGGAAATCACGCGCTTTGACAACAAGGACCACGCCTCGGCCCCCCTGGTGCTCTGGGACGACCCCCTGCTGGGCATCTACCGCAAGGATCAGGCCATCAACTGCGGCCCGGGATTCTGGCGCAGGATGGAAAAGCACTATGGCCGGATTGAAGCCGCGCTATCAGGATATCCGGCAGGCAATGCCGGAAACATTGCGCTGGTGCGCGAGCTGGCCGCGCTCCTCAGGCTGAAAATCGAAGCGTCTCTCGCGGTCGAAGCGGCATATGGCCGGCGCGATAAAATAAAAAGCGCCCGCGCGCGCAAGATCATTGCAAAGCTTGTGGCCGCTTTTGTCAAATTCGAGCAAAACTACCGCGCGCAATGGTATGAAAGAAACAAGACCTTCGGGTACGAGGTAATGCAAATCCGCCTGGCCGGGCAGGCCGCGCGCTGGCGCGAGCTGGACCGGCGGTTGAAGGATCTGGCTGCCGGGAAAATAAAATCAATCCCCGAGCTGGAGGAAAAGACGGCCAAGAGGGCCGGGGTCCATGGCACCTACCAGTTCCTGGCCACCGCCTCGGTTTATTTTTAATCGCTTGTCATTACTGGGCTACCAGTTCCCTCCACCTTGTCATTCCCGGGACACCCGTTTCGGGTGGAACCGGGAATCCAGTCTCCTTCTGAGTTCCAGTCTTTCTGATATTTTGAATTTCCATCTGAACCGGACAAGCAAAGAGCTGGATTCCCGGTTCCGGCCGAAGCCGCCGCCCCGGGAATGACATTCAGGCATGCTTGTAGCGCCAACCTAATTATGAGAACAAAATTTCAGGAAATAGGGTGACACTTTTCCTTTTTGTTTGACCTTGACCAGGCCG
>JBAYWJ010000255.1:0-5563 GCA_041674125.1 Kiritimatiellia bacterium | reverse complement strand
GGGGAAGGGCTAGCCCTTCCCCAGCCGGCGGGCTTATAGGATAATCCTGGGTGTGTAAAAACCGAAAGGAGGATCCTATGGCCTACGCAGTCAATATAGCAGAAAACGCAGAGGTATTTGAAGTCTATAATACGGGAGTATATGACCAGGCGCCGATTGATCCGCAACAGGTACAGGCGTTACTGAAAGCAGAGTTAAATCATCGGGTGCAAACGATGTTAAATCAGCTGTTAATTCGGGAAGCAGACAACCAACTCCCGGCGGAACGCTATGAACGGCGCGCTGGCCGGATCGGGTATCGAAACGGATATTACCGGCGTGGATTGACGACTACCTTCGGGCAGATTGATCTACAGGTTCCACGAGCGCGGACCGGAACGTTGCAGTTTAAGGCATTTTCCGCGTATCAGCGGCGGTGGCATGAAGTGGATCAGATTTTGCTAGAGGCATACATAGGCGGGATGAGTTGCCGGGCCTCCGGGCAACGACTCGGCAGGCTGTTGGGCTGTTCGTATAGCGGGACGACGGTTGCCAAGCTGGGGCGAATGCTTGAAGAACAGCTTCGGCGATTCAAGTTTGCCGCATTAGAGGACGTATACGAGGCGATCACGGTTGACGGGATGTACGTCAGGATAAAACAATGTGGCGGTAAGAAACGCCCCGTGATAGCAGTCGTAGGGGTTAAATCTGATGGCACAATAGATCTGCTTGGCCTGAAAGTTTGCTACAGTGAAAACAGCACTGAAGTGGAAGGCCTGTTGCGAAGCATCCGGGACAGAGGAGTTCGTGGAACCAAGCTGAAAGTGGTGACGATCGATGGAGATAAAGGTTTAGAGGCAGCCGTGTATGCGATCTACGGCAATGTTCGTATTCAGGACTGTGTCTTTCACCGGATCAACCGACTTCATCAGAATGCAGTCAGTAAGAAAAATGGACGCCGGATGATGCAAGAAAGCTCCGAGGCTTTCAAGGAAACCAATCCTCTTAAGCAGCGAAAAGCACTTAAGCTTTTTGCTGACAAATGGCGATCGATAGAGCCAGCAGCGATTAAGTGTTTTGAATATCGGCTGGAACGATGCTTCGAGGTCAATGCCCTCGCTCCGCATCTGCGATCAAAAGCTTCTACCACAAGTCTGTGCGAAGGCTTGTTTGGTCAGATAAGATATCGCATTAACCAGATCGGTGCCTTTGATAATCCCATCGCTGTCGAAATATTCGTGTTTGCCGTTATTTGTCAAAAGAAATGGATTAACGTCCCAGGAAGAATATCCGGCTCGCCGCTCTTAAATGTTTTTACACACAATTCTTGACGGCGCCGACAGGTTTCGCTTGAGTTGCTTTACTGCTCAGGTTATAAATCAGTAAAAAGTAATCGTTTGAATTCGTGGCCAAGAAAAAGGTGCAATCAATGAATAATCCCCTTATCATGCACGTGAATTACTGCGAGCAAGGCCAGGGCCTTGACGAAATGTGCCGCAAGGCCGTTGGGTGGGGATTTGACGGAATAGAGTTCAGGCGGCTGCGCTCCAAGTTTGCCGAAACTCCGGAGCAGTACCTGGATTCCATCGCCGCTGCAGTGGAAAAATCGGGCTTGCGCCAGGTGCTTTTCGGCGGGCCGGGAGTGGACCTGATGACCGGCGATTCCGCCCGGCGCGAACAAAACATCTCCGCCGCGGCCGATTTTTACCGGAAGGCCGCCAAACGCTTCAAGCTCACGGTCTGCAACACCATGACCGGGCAGCTGATCAGCCAGGATATTCCTTACGATTACAACAATTATGCCGCGCACGGCTCGGCCCTGGCCGCGCCGGAGCAATGGCAGCGGGCGGCTGAGGGGTTCAAGGAGCTAGGCAAGCTGGCGGAATCGCTTGGATTCCAGTTTGCCTTTGAGACCCACATGGGCTACCTGCACGATTATCCCATCGTGGCCGGGGACCTGGTGGACCGGATCGCCAGCCCGGCGGTCGGCGTAAACCTCGATTACGGCAACGCCTTCCTGATGGCGAATAACCCGCCCCTGGCAGACACCATTCGCAAGCTCGGGTCCCGCATTTTTTATGTGCATCTCAAAAACTACATGTCGCTGCCAGCCGGCGGGTGGATTGCCACCGGCCTGGCCGACGGCGCCATCAATCACCGCGAATACCTGCGCCTGCTGCTGGAAGCAGGCTTCACCGGCCCCGTCTGCATCGAGGCGCCGCGCCCCGGCGACCGGGAGTGGTTCGCGCGCGCGGATGCGGACTACATCAGGCAGCTCATGCGGGAAATGGATGCGGGGGGATGAACCCGCCTGGACCGGGCGGACACCATCCCCGGGCGGCCGGTTATGAAAGACCAAACCTTCAAGAGGCGCGCGCTTATCCTCCTGCTGCTGATGTCGGGCTTGTATTTCTTTTCGTATTTCCAGCGGGTTGCGATCCCCGGCACGGTTTTTAACGAAATCCAGAAGGAGTTTTCCGCCTCGGCCAGCGCGGTGACGGCCCTGGGCTACATTTACCTCCTGATCTACGCCGGCCTGCAACTTGTTATCGGGATGCTCACCGACCGGCACGGCGGGGTCAAAATCATCCTCCTGTGCGGGCTGTGCCTGTGCGCCGGGTCAGCTTTATTTCCCCTCTCAAGCAGCCTTTGGATGCTTTACCTGAGCCGGGCGCTGGTGGGAGTGGGGGCGAGCGGCATGTACCTCTGCATCATCAAGGAAACCGACCTGCTTTTCAGTTCCAGAAATTTTGTTTCGCTCATGGGGTTGTTCTGCATGATTGGTTACAGCGGCGGCCTGCTCGGCACCAGGCCATTCCGCGGCATGGTGGACTCCCTGGGCTGGCGCCCGGCCTTGCTGCTGATCGCCCTTGTCACCTTCGTGTTTCTTGTGCTGACTTATCTTGCCGGCCGGTCGTTTATGGGCAACACCCGGATCACTGCCGGACAGCCCGTGCGGGAAAAGCTGTTAAGGGTGATGAAAAACAAAATGGCCTATCCCCTGATGATCGCCGCCACCATCAATTTCACGCTGTATTTCAGCATCCAGGCAATGATCGGCCCTAAATTTATCGAGGATTTTTTAAAGCTAAGGGCGGGCGAGTCAACTAGGTATACCTTTATCATGATGCTGACCACGGTGACCATGATGAGCATTTCCGGCAATTTAAGCCGCCTGCTCGGCAACCGGCGCAAGCCTTTCATCGTGTTCGGCTCCGTCAATGCCATGTGTGCCATCGGCCTATTGCTGGCCGGGACGATTTTCCGGTTTCCGCCTTCCTGTTTCCTGGCCGGCTACGTCATGCTGGCCATGTCCTGCGGCCTGACCCCGGTGGTGGCATCCTTCCTCAAGGAGCTTAGCCCGGTGGATGTGGCAGCGATGTCCCTGGGATACTCCAACACCTTGTGCTATGTCGGCGTGGCTTTGAGCGCTTACCTGCTTGGCATGGTCCTGGATATGTTCAAGGCCCAGGCCGTTTCCATGAACGGCGCGTGGATTTATCCCGCGCAGGCGTATATAACAATATTAAGCATCATGTTCTGTGCCGCCATCGTGTCCGTGCTGGCGATTTTGCGCAGCCGCGAAACGAAAGGCCAGTCCATCTTTGGCGCGCCGGAATCGGCCGGATCATAGCGGCGGGATGGACGCGCACAGATGGAACCGGCTCAGACCAGGCGCTGGCTTTGCTGGAACTGACGCGGCGTCATACCCGTGTTCCGCCGGAAAAAGCGCGAAAAATAATATTCACTGCTGAAAGACAGCTCATAAGCCGTCTCGCGCACAGTCGTGTGCGGGCGGCAGAGCAAGTCGCAGGCGCGCCGGAGAAGGTAGCGATTAAAAAAACGTTTCGGCGATATGCCGGTGTCTGCAGTAAACCTTCTTGTAAAGGTTTCGCGCCCCAGATTCATTACCCGCGCCATGTCGCCCACGTGCATTTTTGCGGAACAATTCATTGTAATATAGTCAATCAGTTTGCGGTAAAGCCCGAACCTGGCAACCGTCCCCAGCTCATCCGGCGTTATGCGTTCCAGGCAGCGTCCGGCCATTTCATAAATCAGCGCGCCGAGCTGCAGGGAAGAACCCAGCTCCGGACTTGTGTCATAGCAAGCCTTCACCCGGCGGGCCAGGTCCGGTTCCGCAAAGGCAAGCATGGAACTGTAATTCGAAAAAAGATCGACCCCCGTGTACGGCTCAAGGCGGAATTGGATTGATATGAAATGAAGGCTGGTGTTCAGGCTGATGTGGCAGGGGTGATAAACCGGGATGAAATAAAGGTGGCCCTTTTTCAGTACATGATGAGCGTTCTGATCCGCCAGGTAATTCTTTTTTCCATCCGGATTTTCAAGCACGGTGAGGATGCGGTTAACGGGAAGCACGGAAGAGGAAGCGGTCACCGGAAAAGTTCCGCGCGCGAAATGGCTGACTGCCAGGCGCAGCGAACTTGCCATGCGTTCCGTTTCGGTTTTCTTGATTACGCCCATGAAACCATGTAATCACAAAAAGATAAATAATTGACAGTTTATTGCATTTGAAAATAAACAATTGCAATATAAAGTATATGCACAATAAATCAAGAACGGTTTTGGAAAAGGAAATGCGACGATGCCCTATCAAACATTCGCGCAGGACAGGGAATACCTTTGGAACAAGTTCAGGCAACCGGTTTTTGACACTGCCACCGGATTGGATAATGCCGGCGTCATGGCAAAGATCCGGGAAATGCAGGAAGAGCTTGACCGGCATCCGCGCCCGGTCGGGAAAGCCATGGCTTTCAAATTCGTGGCCGATAACATCCGGATCGACGTGAATCCGCACGACTGGTTTGTGGGCTTTGCGTGCTGGAACCGGCACGAACGTCCGCTGGCTGAATTGGTTGCCCGCTGGAACAATGAGGTCGATGTAAAATATTTGAAGCATTTCCGGCTTCTGCAGGACGGCAACGCATCGGGGATTACGAATACGTGGAAGGATTTTGACCATAGCGTCCCGGACTGGGACGCCATGTTTTCGCTCGGGTTCCCAGGTTTGCGAGAGCGCGCCCGGAAATTCCGCGCAATGCATGCGAAAAAAGGGACGCTGACCGAGGACGCGCACAATTATTTTAAGGGCATTGATATCACCTGCGGCGCGATGATTGACATGCTGGAACGCTTCCGCTCGTATGCACTTGAACACGCGGACGGAAACGCGCGTGTCCTTAAAATAGCGGAATGCCTGGATCACCTGGCGCGCGGCCGGCCGGGAAACATCTACGAGGCCCTGCAGTTCATCTACCTTTATTTCATGTTTTCGGAACACATCGATATGATGCAGGTGCGTTCGCTGGGCAATCTTGACAGGATGCTGTATCCTTACTACGTGGAGGACGTCAGGAAGGGGACCTTCACCGACGCGCAGATCCGCGAAATATTTGATTATTTTCTCATGCAGTATGCTTCCATAAACAACTATTGGGGTCACCCGTTCTACATCGGCGGAACGAATGCTGACGGCAGTTCGGAGGTCAACTATTTCTCCCGCCTCATTGTCGAGGAATTCGATAAGCTTTCAATCGTTACCCCGAAGATCCAGGTGAAGGTGGCG